>DAIMGK010000160.1:3744-10882 GCA_036723985.1 Flexilinea sp. | reverse complement strand
GGGAACAATTCCCGTTTTATACAGGATAAACAATGGAAACAGAAGATCTTATCTATCTCATCACTTGCGCCGTAAATCAGGAGACGCCGGACCCGGAGCGGACCGCGGGCATGGATCTTGACGCGCTGTTCGATCTGGCGTCCCGGCATTCACTTGCCGCGGCTGCTGCCCCGGCACTGAAAGCGGCGGGCATAAATGACGAACGTTTTGAGAACGCTCTCAGGCGGTCTGTCCTGAAAAACATCACCATGGACGCGGAGATGGGCAGGGTCTTCACCAGGTTTTCCGAGGCAGGTATCTGGCATATGCCGCTGAAGGGCATCATCCTGCAGCACCTCTATCCCGTCTATGGCATGCGGCAGATGTCTGACCATGATTTTCTGGTTGACCCCGACCGGATGGAGGACGTGCGAGGCATTATGGAGGGGCTGGGTTTTTCGACAGAGACATTCGGTACAAGCCACCATGATGTTTATTTTAAGAAGCCCGTTTCCAATTTCCAGATGCATACGACGCTGTTTGATCCGGATCCGGGTGATCCTCTGTACAATTATTATCTGGATGTATACAAACGGCTGCTCGGCGAGGGATATGAAAAACACTTCAGTACGGAGGATTTCTATCTGTATATCACCGCCCATGAATACCATCATTACATCAACGCGGGCACGGGGCTGCGGTCACTGCTGGATATCTATGTGTATCTGCGGAACGAAACTCCTGATATGGCCTATGTTTCCGTGGAGGCGGAGAAGATGGGGATAGCGGAATTCGAAAAGGCGAACCGCTCACTGGCACAGCATCTTTTTACCGGTGAGGAACTGACGAAGGCTGACCGGGAGATGCTGGAGTATATCCTGTCCTCCGGAACTTACGGGATCCTTTCCCAACGTGTGGAAAACGAGATGTCCAGACATGGGTGGAGCAAAGCCCGGTTTTTCCTGAACCGCTTCCTGGCGCCGGTGAATAAAAACAGCAGTGATTATTTATTGATGACTGCCAAGTATCCTTTCTTCTACAAACACAAGATCCTGCTTCCGTTCCTGCTGTTCTACCGGGCTTTCCAGGTCATTAAGACAGGCCGGTTCAGGTCAATGATAAAAGCGATAATGAACGCAAGATAACAATGACAGGCCGCTGCGATGAAGGCGGCTTTCCTCTGAAACGGCGGAGAACCGTTCCCTCCCTTGTTTTCCGGGGACTGTAAACCTGTCCCGAGGTGCGGACTTCGTCCGCTCAGATTCGTGACAGGAGCTCCCACCTATACCCCGCTTATCAGGTATCAGGCCCTTTATCAGGCTCACACGCTTTCGCGGCGGTCACCTTTATATGCGATCCCGTCCCGGCGGAAGAAGGACCTGTTTCGGGGCAGGTGCCGTGAAATAAAGATCCGGTAAGACATCCCGCCTGCCTGATAGACAAAGCCGGCATCCTTGTTCCTGCCGATGAGATGGGGAACGCCGGCGCCGGCTGCGAATACGGAGCGTATGAGGTGGATCCTCAGGAATCTTTCTGATCTCCAGCTTTCCGGATGAGAAGGACTCCCAGGGTGCCGGGACCGCAGTGGGTGGTTATTGTGGCGCCTGCAGCGGTTTCGATGATCTCCTCTGTTTCCGGAAAGTAAAACCGTATCATGGTCCGTATATCCTCCACGATCTGTTCTTCGCAGCGGGTATGCGTGATGAAAATGCGGCGCGTGTCGATATCTCCGCGGTCTTTCAAACGGTCATCCACATAGGAACGGATCACATGCCCCATCTTTCCGTGATATTTTTTCCCGGATCTCATACTCCCGCCGGATACCTCAATGCATGGCCGGATATGCAGCAGATTGGCGCCGAGCGCGGCCACGGATGAACAGCGTCCGCCTTTTTTCAGAAATTCAATACTCTCAACGACAAAACTCGCTTCGATCCGCGGCGCAAGTTTCCTGCATGCTTCGGCAATTTCAGCGGCTGAAGCGCCGGTTTGAGCCATTTCCGCCGCGTAAAGGACGAGATGTCCCTGCCCGGTGGAGAGATTCTCCGAATCGACCGGGTAAACTCCGTCCATCTCTTCCGCGGCGATGCAGGCATTCTGATGGGAAACTGAAAGCCTGCTGCTGATGCTGATATGGACGATCTCATATCCCTGATCCCGCCAATGCTGAAAACATTGTCTGTATTCGCCTGTACTGACAGCGCTTGTTTTGGGGAGTTCGCCGGTTTTTTCAACATAAGCGTAAATATCTTCCGGCGTGATGCCGGCTCCGTCCAAACCGCTTCTGCTGCCGAGTGTCACTGTCAGCGGCGTGATTGCGATATCATATTTTTCAAGCAGATCCTTCGATAGATCACAAGTGCTGTCAGAAATGATTTTTACTGCCAAGAGATCCTCACCTTTGTAAACCTTTTCACTGCTATCTATCATAAGGTTTTCCGGAAAAAATGTCATCTGTTAAAAAATAAAAACTCTCCGATTTAGGAGAGTTTTGCAAAATTGCGCAATTATCCGGAGATCATGGCTGTCTTATCTGCGCGGATTCCCGTTCCAGGGCAGCCTTGACGAAACAGCGGATATAGCTGTCCAGGTCATCAACGATCGCATCCACGTCTCCGCTCGGATGGTTCCAGACAAAACGGAGAAAAAATCCGATGACCGCATAGCGGCAGAAATCCGCGATATTTCTGATCTTTCTGTCGGAGATGTTCTCATCACCGGCTGATTTTTTCACAAATTTATAAAACAGGTCGTCATCGTCTGCCGAAAATAGCGCCTGATCGATCTGTTCCTTGGAAAGATAGTTCAGAATGTTTCCCACCAGCTTTTCCTTTTCCCGGCAGGTCCGCAGCAGGGCTTTCGCGTTTTCTCTCCAGTCCTCTTTCGGCGTGAACCGGCTGAGCCAGGTCTCTATCCATGCTTCCAGCAGCGCGTATATATCATCATAATGGTAATAAAACGTGTTGGGGCTGATACCGCAGCGCCTGACTAATTCAGAGACGGTGATCTTATAAAACGGCATTTCCTCCAGCATCTGTTCAAAGGTTTCGAGAATGATCTTTACTGTATAATTAGCCATTTTTATATAATTTCTCCTGTTTTGGGTAATTATACCAAAAAAACTGCCGCTTCCTTTCTGCCGGGATCCCCATCGGAAAGTTTAAATCCGATCTCGCTTCCCATCCCATTTATCCTGCTGTATATCGTATAACGGATCTTTTATCATAAATATCCGGTCAGCCCTTGACTTAAAGTGAACTTTAGGCTTTATCATAAAAATCAAGTTGTGATAAAGCTTGAATTTTTTATCAGTCAAATGAGTAAAGGAGAATTGATTATGAGCAAAACATTGGTCGCGTATTTCAGCGCCAGCGGAGTGACGAGATCCACAGCGGAAAATCTCGCGAACGGGATCGGGGCTGACATCTTCGAGATCGTTCCGGAAAAACCTTATACCCATGCCGATCTGGATTGGCAGAACAGCAAAAGCCGCTCTTCTGTCGAGATGAAGGACAGGAATTCCCGGCCGGCGATCGCTTCGAAAGCTGAAGACATGGATCAATACGATGTTGTGTTTGTGGGCTTTCCGATCTGGTGGTACCGTGAACCCTCCATTATTGATACATTTATGGAATCTTATGACTTCAGCGGGAAAACTGTCGTTCCTTTCGCGACTTCCGGCGGAAGCGGCCTGGGTGAGGCTCCGCGGAACATGCAGGCTTTGGCAAAAGGCGCGAACGTGGCGGACGGGAAACGCTTTTCCGTCACGGCATCCGAACAGGAACTGAAAGCCTGGGCGGAGGAATATATCAATTGACAGAGTTCAGAGTTTAGCGTTGAGAGTTCAGATGTGGGACGGTTCACGTTGACTCGCAGCAGTCTCGTATAAATGGCAGGATCAGGACAAATCGTCGTCCATACAGTGCGAGTCAATGGACGCGGCACCTGCAATGCATTAATCGAGCGAAGCCCGCACATCACAGTGCAGGTCCCCTCTGACTCGTACCACCGGGCTCAGCTTTCTCTCGACCGTTTCCCGGCCTTTCTATAGGGTCGGGTTCATTTTTGGAGTCAGGGTTCAGAGTTCATGATGGCCGGTATCCTTAATGAGATTCCTCACAAAATAATTATGGAGGGTAAAAAAAAAATGAATAAAAATCACGCCAGACAGTTATTATGGATCGTTGTGCTGGCCTGCCTGACAGCGGCAATGTCCGTAATGGGCGCGGCGGCTGAACAGAAGGAACAGTCTCCGGTTGAAGAACGGGATGTGCTGGTGGTGTATTTTTCCGCCACCGGAACCACGAAAGGCGTGGCGGAAAAGATCGCCGCGCTGACCGGCGGGGATATCTTTGAGATCGTTCCGGCGGTCCCCTATACAGCTGCCGACCTGAACTGGAATGACCGGAACAGCCGGACCTCCATCGAAACGGATGATCCGTCCTGCCGTCCGGAGATCGCGGGAGATCCGGTGGATCTGGAGGGGTATTCCACGATCTATATCGGTTATCCGATCTGGTGGGATGACATCCCTCGGATCATGAGCACCTTTGCGGAAAGCTATGATTTCGGAGAGATCACCATGATCCCGTTCTGCACATCCGGCGGCAGCGGCGTCGGCCGGAGTGACAGGCACCTGGAAGAACAGGCGGGAAGCGGCGTCTGGCTGAAAGGCACCCGCCTGCAGGGTAATATCTCGGAAAAGGATCTGCAAACCTGGATCGGGAATTCAGGGAAAAAGTAAAATGGAAAAGGTAAAAACCGCGGCGGATATCGATTCGGAATACGCATCATGGGGACTGTCCCTTTATGGGACTGTCCCCAAAACGAGTGGAAACCGCGGCGTCGGGGACGGTCAGTAGAATTTCGTGTAGAATTAAGATGGCTTCATTCCCGATATGCCTGTAATTTGGAAAGTTTCTATTCGGAAGGTACATCAGTGGACTGTCCACACCTGATACTTTATCTCATTGTCAGGACAGTCCCATAAAGGGACAGTCCTAAAGCGCAGGTCCTTAATAGTTATTTTGGAAAGACCAGTCTCCGGGTGAATTATAGATATGAAGAAGATTTTGGATATTATTTTGACCGCAGTGCTCCTGTTCCTGATGGCCTATCAGGTTACGGGGGAGATGCTCCACGAGTGGATCGGGATCGCGATGACGGTCCTGGTCATCGTCCATCACATCCTGAACCGGAAATGGTATGGATCACTGTTCAAAGGCAGATATAACGCTTACCGAAGCCTGACTACACTGGTCAGTTTCCTCCTGTTCGCGGCTTTCTTTCTGACCGCCTTCTGCGGAATGTCGATGAGCGGCTATGCCGTACCGTTTCTCAACGGAATGGTTTCTGTCTCCTTCGCCCGGCGGTTCCATCTGGCGATGTCCTATTGGTCCTTTGTCCTGATGGGCTTCCATATCGGCCTGCACCTCCCGGCGATGACAGCGAAATGGAAAATGGGAAAGGCGGTGCGGGGCATTCTTTCCGGGATCTTCACCTGCGCGGCAGGTTACGGGCTGTTCCTGTTTCTCCGGGATAACATCACAGACTACATGTTCTTCAGGATCCCTTTCGCTTTCCTGGACTATGAAAAGGCGAAAGCGCTGGTCATCCTCGAGGATTTGCTGATGCTTGTGTTCTGGGCTTTTCTGGGTGCGCAGACCGCGGATATTCTCTTCAGCAGGGCGAAGAAAACCAACCCGCTGCTGCCGGTCGTTCTGATCCTTGCCGCTGTGGTGATCGCTCTTGTCCTCGGACAGGCGCTCCATCTATCCGAACCGGAAACATCCGGCAGCAGCTGGAACGCGAACCCGCCCGCTCCGGAACTTTCGAAGACAGCGGTCATCGAAGAGCCCGCGGCAATGCCGGAAACAGAAGTTGCCGGACCGGATCAGGAAACACCGGACCAAAAGGATCCGGCTGAAATATCGGATGGCTTTATCCTTGTGAATGGAGGCAGCTTCCTGATGGGCAGCCCGGAGACGGAAAACTGGCGTATTGATGATGAGACACAGCATGAGGTCACGGTCTCGGCTTTCTATATCGATCCATACGAGACCACACAGGAAGAATATGAACGTCTGACGGGTGAAAACCCCTCACTCTATATCGGCGCCCGGCTTCCGGTGGAGCAGATCTCCTGGACGGAGGCGCTGCGCTTTGCCAACGCGAAGAGTGAAGATGCCGGACTGACACCCTGTTATACGATCACAGACACGAAAGTTACCTGGAACCTTTCCGCCAATGGCTATCGACTGCCGACGGAAGCGGAATGGGAATATGCCTGCCGCGCGGGAACAGCAACACCTTTCAATACCGAACACTCGCTCGACGCCTCACAGGCGAACTTCTACGGGCATTATCCGTATGAGATCGAGGAGAATTACTTCAATAATTCCGTACTGGAAGCAAAGCCGGGCGAATACCGCGGACATACGCTTGAGGTCGGGAGCTTTTCTCCGAACGGCTGGGGGCTGTATGACTGCCACGGGAATGTCAATGAATGGACCTGGGACTATTACGGGCCATATGACAGCGAAAATGCCGCTGATCCTGCCGGTTCCGCCGCGGGGACCCGGCACGTCTACCGGGGCGGCGGCTGGAATGACTTCGCCAAGAACATGCGCAGTGCCTACCGCGCGGCAGGTCAGGCGGATCTGAAGAGCTTCAACCTGGGCGTCCGTCTGGTCCGCAATGCCGATAACACCCGGAGCGGAAGCGTGACCGTATCGGAAGCCATCCCGGGAGCGGAACACGGCGGAAAAGTGCTGATCGCCTTTTATTCCTGGGGCGGGAACACCCGCAGGATCGCGCATGAGATCCAAAGCCAGACCGGGGCGGACCTGATCGAACTGACGATGGTGAACCCATATTCGGATAACTACAGTACCGTCCTGATGGAAGCCCAGGAAGCCCAGCATCGTCAGGACCGTCCGGAGCTGGCAGTCCATGTTGATAATATGGATGAATATGATGTGATCCTGCTGGGATATCCGAACTGGTGGGCGTCCATCCCGATGCCGGCCGCCACATTCCTGGATTCCTATGACTTTTCCGGAAAACAGATCATCCCGTTCTGTTCCCATGGCGGCGGCCGCTTCGGTCAGAGCCTGACAGCCATCGCCAAACTCGCCCCGGACGCGGATATGGGACAGGC
>DAIMGK010000160.1:0-3644 GCA_036723985.1 Flexilinea sp. | reverse complement strand
AGTTCTTATAGCAGGAGAGAATTATGACGAGGATCCCGATAACAACAGGAGACGCCCTGCATCTGTATGGCGGGCTGGGCTTGAATATTGACTACAATGTCCGTATTTGTTTACAGATGGACGGCGCCATAGATGAAACGATGCTTACCGCTGCTGTGGAAAAGACACAGAAACGCTATCCCTATCTTTCCCTGCGCTTGCGGAGAGATGAACATGAATATTATTATGAAGAAAACCCGGCTCCTGTGACGGTGCATCACACCGATGGACGGATCAGCCTGAATTCGGAAGAGACTAACCGGCATATCTGGGCTGTCTGCTGGAACGAAGACAGGCTGTATCTGGATATCTCTCACGGTGCGCTTGACGGTACCGGGATGTATATGGTCCTTTCGACCCTGCTTTATTATTACTGTCATGACCGCTACGGTGTTACGGACCATACCGGGATCCGGACCCTTGAAGACCCGATCCGGGCGGAGGAAACCCTTGATCCGATGGACCGGATGCCGTCTGTCGACCCTTCCCTGCTGAAAGCGCCGGGTTTTCCGCAGGCCTTTTCCCTTGTCAATGATGCCGGGCTGACCGTATCAGAGCAAAACATCTGGGACATTGAGATCCCCGAAGCCGCTTTTGTTCGCTTCAGCTCCGCCAATGATGCGAGTCCCGGCACCATGGTGTCTATCCTGATGTCGAGGACGATCGACGAACTTTTCCCGGAACGGACAGCTCCGCTGATGAATTCCTATGTTGTCAATGCCCGCCCCATGGTGAATGCGCCTCTGACCCATCATAACTGCACGCGGACGGTCTTTTTCAACTATTCGGACCGCGTCAAAGCCATGCCCTTTGATCGTCAGTGTACGGTCCACAGAGGGACGACTTTTATCCAAAGCGATCCGGAAAATGTGATGAAACAGACGATCGGATCCGCCAACAGATACCGGATGATCCTTGCCGGGATGCCGACGGTGGAAGCAAAAGAACAGACATTCGCGAAAATGCTGGAAGCGGGGAAGATCCTGTTCACCTATATGGTCAGCTACGTCGGGAAATGGAAATGGCCCGCTCTTGCGCCATACATCAAGGCATTTTGGACACATGTCCCGAATGCCAACAACCTGCTTACGGAAATCGCTGCCATCAACGGGAAAATCTTTCTTTCCGTTCATCAGAGCTTCAGCGAGGATGTCATCGTGAAAGCTTTTCTGAACCAGCTGGAGAAAAACGGAGTACCGTATGAGGTGAAGCAGCACGTACTGAATGATGTGGCGCGTACATTTTCAGCCGAGCCGGTTTCCGAAAAGGGGCAGCGTCCGGAATGACTTTGCCGGGAACATGCACAGTGCCTGCCGCGTGGCCGGTCAGGCGGATCCGCCATGCCTGGTGATGTCTCAGCCCGGCTCGACGTGAACGGTATCGAAAGAAAGTAAAAACAAGAAAAAAGGTGTCAGGTCCGGGTGAAAAAGCCGGACCTGATACCTTGTCTTATTGTGTTTTGAAAACCATACCGAAAAGCACCGTGCCGCATCCGCGGTAATTATTCTCCAATAACGGAAGCTGAATTTATATCCAATAATTCCCAGCTCTCCGGATCAAAAATATCATCGCCGTTTAAGCGAAACCATCGTCCGGGAAGAAATGTATTCCCGTTATTGCTGCGGATATCCCATTCTTCGGAATGAAATATCAGAATATCAGAACCTGTCCCGATGTCGTTTTTCAGCGGATTCCCGGTTGCCGGATTCACAGGATCGGATATCAGTCCCTCGAGTGCGATCAGTGGGACATCAGCGTTTGTCATAAAACGATCATCCGTGGCAAATCCCTCAGCATCGAAATCCTTTACGAATAAAACCGGATTATATGTCAGGACTTCCTCGGATAATTCACTATTGAATTCCAGATCTCTGAATCCGAGCGGGAATCCGTGATCTGCCGCTATAATGATCCGCGTGTTATCATAAACATCATTTTCCCTGAGATGATCCAGCCACTTGCCGATAAGAAGAAAAGATGCCATATCTGCGTGATAATGTGTGAGTTTGACCGTACTGTCCAAATCGATGGTTCTCCCTTCGGCGGATTTCCGGGTGACCGGATCCGGTTCCAACCCCTCGTTATTCACGGTTTCCGCGGGAATGTAATCAGGAAGCTGTAAAAGTGCGGCTTCATGAGCTGTTTTGTTAGAGATTGACAGATAGGTGTTATTTTCCCCCTCCGTGATCTTTGTTATGATAGGAAGGTTTTGCAGGACGCTGTATTCCCGTTCAAAAGAATCCTGGATACCCTGCGATGAGAACAGGTTATTTACAGCCTGATTCAGGTTCATTTGATTATAGGATCCACCCGCGTAAAGCGCCGGCTGAAGGATCAGCGGCGAGATCCTGTATATACTGAAACAGAAGAAATTCCGTCTTAGCGTATTTGAAGCGAAATCCTGCTTTTTCAGGGATGATGAAAACCTGCCTGCCGCCCTTAAGGCACGGATATCCGGATGATCACTGAA
This sequence comes from Flexilinea sp., assembly GCA_036723985.1. Lineage (GTDB taxonomy): Bacteria > Chloroflexota > Anaerolineae > Anaerolineales > Anaerolineaceae > Flexilinea. Next base: position 1,135 of record DAIMGK010000160.1, on the reverse strand, counting down.
GATACTCAGGTCGGAAAGCGTCAGGTAACCCGCATACGGCGGGTCAATGACTGTGACTTTATAATTCGCGTCATCAAAAAGCACAGGCAGCAGCCTCAGCGCTTCATCATGTTTTTCTGCCAATCGGATATCATCGCGAGCATTGATCTTCGCGGGAGTATACTCATAACCGCCGAAAAGTGCAGGAGCAGCTTCATTCGTATGCGTACCGAAAGAAACAGTGTTCGGATAAAAAGTGAAACCGTCAAACTGCTCCGCCAGTTCCGGACGTTCCGCCATAATGAACGGAATAAAATAACCTATCGAACGATCCAGCATCAGAAACACGACATTTTTCCCCTGCCGGCTGAGCCGGATCTCGGGAGGATCGTCCGTCTGTTCTGTGAGGACCGCCCTTTCAACAGCCAGTATTCTTATGATATCCGCGATATTCACGAATGATGAAACCATTTTGGTGATACAAAGCACCAGGATCAGAAAACGGAGCAGGGCTTCCTGCTTCTTCCATACCATAACCAGGACCGCTGCGATGACAATAAGAATGCCGCAGTTGATCAATACATCCTTTGCTGTGTCAGCGGGCATTCTTTCATATTGCAGCTGTACGGTCATAACACCGCGGTTATTTCCGAAGAACATGGAATTTACCGTTCCCCAGACAGAAATAACTGTCATAACGAAAGCGATGACCCTCTTGCGCGGAGAAACCGCGAGCTTATAAATGATCCCGGACCAGAACATAAATGTCCCCGCGGCTGTCAGAAACGTACTGAAAATATACACAAGCGGGGAGCAGAAACCGGCAGCGGTGAGAAAGTCTGTCGGTGCTGACCGGATCAAAGTGGAAGGGATCAGGATGCCGGTGAGAATCGTCAGATATACAGCGTTGATCAGAAACAAAAGATGATCCTGACGGGAAGCATCGGAAGAGAAGGGGATCCCTCTTTTCTTCCTGAAAACACACACAGCCAGCGGGATCTGCATCAATAATGTAAGGGCAATGCAGATGAGAGTTTTATCCGGCAGTTCCGGATGCACGGAAAACAGCCCGTGACAGAGAAAAACCGGACCGAGAAGCGAGATCCCGGCACTGAGCATCCACTGTGCGTAGATCCGTCCGGTGAACAAAACGCTC
>DAIMGK010000159.1:0-11072 GCA_036723985.1 Flexilinea sp. | reverse complement strand
CTGCTGACTCAGCTTCGCGAGTCAGTCAAAACCGACCCCGTAATTGTCACCGACTGCCTGTGAGTTGTCTCCCCATTGATCTTCATCTATGTTGATCTGCCGAAAATACGAAAATGCCCGGCAATTTTTTACAACCCGGCAGTTGTTGGCAGTGACTTCCCGGGGTCGGTTTCGCCTGACTCGCTTGCGAGTCAGTGGAACCGACCCCACCGTTGTAACCGCAGCCTGTGAGTTATCTCCCCATCGATCTTCATCTATGTTGATCTGCCGAAAATACGAAACTGCCCGGCTTTTTTTACAGCCGGGCAGTTGTTGGTGGGGTCGGTTCTGCTGACTCAGCTTCGCGAGTCAGTCAAAACCGACCCCGTAATTGTCACTGTCTGCCTGTGAGCTATTCCCCCATTGACCTTTATCTATGTTGGTCTGCCGGAAATATGAAACCGCCCGGCTTTTTTTACAGCCGGGCAGTTGTTGGTGGGGTCGGTTCTGCTGACTCAGCTTCGCGAGTCAGTCAAAACCGACCCCGTAATTGTCACCGACTTCCTGTGAGCTATTCCCCCATTGACCTTTATCTATGTTGGTCTGCCGGAGATACGAAACTGCCCGGCTTTTTTTGCAGCCGGGCAGTTGTTGGTGGGGGCGGTTCTGCTGACTCAGCAAGCTGAGTCAGTCAAAACCGACCCCGAAAAATTTATTTTTCAGGGAAAGAGAATTTCATGCTGATCATACCGTCGGAATCCTCGCAAGAGAAACTGCTGCCGGAGCCGTAGATCATCCGCAGGCGCTGGATGACATTCTGCAGGCCCATTTTCGTCTCATCACTTGAACCGACAGATGCCATGATCTGTTCGATGTTCATCCGGTCCCGATCCGTCAGCGTTCCCGTGTGGACCGTCTCCAGGACGATGTTCCCGTTTTCCCGGTAGGCGCGAACGGAGATCGACCCGCCGCCCTGTGATTTGATATCGTGCTCCACCGCGTTTTCCACGATCGGCTGCAGGATCAGCCGCGGGATGATCACATCCTCCATGCCGGGTTCGATCTCTTTCTCCGCGTGGAAACGCTCTCCGAGCCGCTCCCGGATGATATAGAGATAGGCATCCACATAACGGATCTCCTGCTGCAGCGGGATCATGCCTTTTCCGTCCCGGTCCAGCGGGCCTTCCAGCATGGTGGCAAGGGCCTCGATCATGGCACTGACCTTTTCATTATCCGCCATCCGGGCTTCCCAGTTGATGACCTCCAGCGTGTTATTCAGAAAATGCGGATTGATCTGGGACTGAAGGGCCTTGATCTTTGCCCGCTGCAACGCCTGCTGCTCCTGATAGAGCTGTTCGAACTGGTTTTTCAGTTCCACGGACATCTTATTAAAACCGTCCGTCAGCTGCCGGAATTCCCGGTTTCCCGGGATCTCCCGGATCTGATATCCCCGTTCGCCGGCAATGACATGTTCCGTCGCGTCCAAAAGGTTCATGGTCGGGCGGGTCATCTGCCGGTAAAAGATCACGACCGCGATCAGCAGCATGGGGATGCCAAGGGCCGCCGCGCCCAGGATCCCGTATTTCAGGGAAGGGACATCCTGCCAGATGTGGATCTTGTCAAAGGCGGAGGTCACAGTCACTTCATGTCCGCCGGTCACAATGGAAGAATTCAGGAGATTGTACTCCGTCCGGGGCTCCGGGACATCACCGTAAGCGAGCTTCTCCCCGTCGATATCTATTTCGAGGACCGCACCGCCGGGAATATCCGCGAATGAACTGAGAAGGACATTCCCATTGCACTGCATCACCACAGTAGCATAGGGCTGGAATTTTCCATCCAGAAGGTTCCGTGCCATATACAGCTCATTATCGATCACAAAAAACCGGATCGCGGTTTCCTCCTCCGCCATTTTTTCCATGATCAGCGGTTCCGCGGTGTTCCGGTAATTCCGGACCGTTGTATATTCCGGAAAGCCCGGCGAAGTCACATAGGAGCTGATATCGACCCCATTGCGGAAACCGATAAACACAGCTTTATACTTTTCATCCCGGGAAAAACGCTGTCCGAGATATTCATTGACGCGGCTGTAAAGCGCTGCCGCGTCATTATCAAGCTGGTAACTGCGGTAGGAACTGCGGACGATCCCGTCATAAGAGACATCCTTCGAGTCCTCCATGGCAGCGGTCATGCGGATATCGAGTTCCCGCAGCGCGTTCTGCACCGTCGTCTCAATGGCAGCCTGCCGGGACTCCACATAGCTCCGGCTCAGCAGCCGCCCGAAAATAACAGCCTCCGCCGCGATCGGAATAAGCCAGCAGATGATGACCAGAAAGACCATCACCCGGCTCAGCGATATCGGTTGTTTTTCCCTGTTTTCCATTAAATAAACCTGCAGTAACCGCCGGCTTCAAAAGCCTGAGAATTCCCTTCCCGCACTCCGGATCCTTTGCGATCGATTTTTTTGACTTCAGAGAGTAATGCTCTCCGCAAGCGGAGCGAGTCAGCGGAGACAGTTCCGTTGACTCGCAAGATTTGAAAAATAATTGTCAGAATCATATCATTTTTCTGAGACTTCTGCGAGTCAACGAAAACTGTCCTCCTGACTCGTTCTTAATTATTCATTTCTGTCCATCACGCCGCGCACACCGCTTTCCATGCCTCGATATATCCTCTCGCGTCCGCGGGATCCAGCGATTCTGCGGCAAACCGCAGCAGCGGTTCCGTCCCGGAAAACCGGCAGATGCACCAGCTTCCATCCTCAAACCAGACCTTGCAGCCGTCGGAACGGTCGATCCGTTCGATCTTCTTCCCGAATTCCGGGATCAGCTCAGCTTCAAAGATCAGCTTTTTGAGCTCTTCCTTCCGTTCGGGCTTGACACGGATATCGCCGTCTTCATAAGCCCAGAAGCCGTACATATTGCAGATCTCGTCATAAAGCGCGGATACCGATTTTCCGGTGACCGCCACCATCTCCGTGATCAGGGCAGCCGCGTAAATGCCGTCCTTCCCGGAAATATGTCCGCGGACCGTGAGACCGCCGGAAGATTCACCGCCGATCACGGCATCAGTCTCCGCCATCTTCGCCGAGACATATTTGAACCCCACCGGGACCTCATGGCATTTCTGCCCGAAGCCCTCCGCGACCTTATCCAGCAGATGTGTCGTGGAGTTGTTACGGACACAGTCGCCCTTTTCGCCGCGGTATTTCACCAGGTAATAGTAAAGCAGGACCAGCAGCTGGTTCGGATGTACAAAGAACCCGTTGTCGTCGATCACGGCGATGCGGTCCGCGTCGCCGTCCGTGGCAAGGCCGAAATCACAATGCCGGTCCACCACCAGGTGCTCCAGCGGGATGAGTGTTTCAGCGGTGGGTGTCGGCAGCTTGCCGCCGAAAAGGGTATCATGCATGTCGTGGATCACTTCCAGGTCGCACCGGCAGGTCGTCAGCACCGTACGCAGGCAGGACTGGCTCACCCCGTAAAGCGGGTCCAGCCCGATCCTCAGATGAGCCTTCCGGATCGCTGCCACATCCACGGAAAGCAGTATGCTGTCCAGATAATCATTGGTCGGGTTTTCCTCGAAGATCAGCCCGTTTTCCACCGCCGCGTCATAATCGATCCACGGGATCTGTTCGGGGTCGGTCCGGGCCGCGTATTGTTCGATCCGGTCAGTCACATCCGGAGAAGCGTCCCGTCCGCCCCGGGTGAACACTTTGACACCGTTATAGGTGGCAGGGTTATGAGAGGCAGTGATCGCCATTCCGTAAGGGACATCCCGTTCCCGGACCACAAACATGATCAGTGGTGTCGGTGATGAGCGGTTGACCATATAAACATGGAAACCGTAACCGGCAAGAACTTCCGCGCTCCAATGAGCGGATTCCTTTGAGAGGAAGCGCCGGTCATATCCGACACAGACTTCCGTTCCGGCAAGTCCATCCTCCAGCATCATTCTGCACAATCCCGCCGTCAGCAGACGCAGGTTGGTTTTTGTGAATTCATCGGCGATGATCGCACGCCAGCCGCCGGTACCGAATTTGATCATGATTCAGCCTCTTTCTTTCCCATAATAACTTCAACATCACAGCTTGTCCCCGCCGGGATCACCGGCAGAGCTTTCACCGGAACACCGTCCATCAAAATCAGACGAACACCTTTTTCAACACCGTCCGGATTACTGACGCGGATATGATATATACCATCCCGCCATTTCCGGGTCAGTGAATATTCCTTCCAATCCGCGGGGATGCAGGGATCAACGATCATCCTCTCAAAATCCGGACGTACCCCCAGCAGATACTGCGTTGCCGCGTAATAGGCCCAGCCGGAAGAGCCGGTCATAAAGGGATGATGGGCACAGCCGTAAGTCGTGTGATCCTTCCCGGAGATAAACTGGCAGTAAGAGTAAGGCTCCGCCTGCCGTACCTCGATCAGATCGTTCTGCAGCGCCGGACAAAGCGCGTTATAAAACTTCATCGCCCGGCTGCCCCTGCCCAGCATCGCCTCAGCGCACCATGCCCAGGGATTCGGATGGCTGAAAACGGAGCCGTTTTCCTTCAGTCCGGGATAGACCCGGGTCACAAAACCGATTCCGTCATCCGGTTTTGTATAACAGGGAGCGTTCAGCATCAGGCCGTAAGGGGTATAGAGATATTCATCCACACTGTCCATGGCCGAAATTCCCCGCTCACGGGAAGCGCATCCGGAAAGGACCGCCCAGGTATTGCTTTCCATGTGGACCCGCCCTTCGGTATCAGACTGTGTGCCGATCTTGCGGTCATCAGCCGTGATCCCGCGGATATACCATTTCCCGTCCCAGAGCACGTCTTCACAGATCCTGCTTTCCTGATCGGCCATCGCGGCATATTTCTCCGCGTCCTCATTCCTGCCCAGAAACGCTGCCAGCGCGGAAAAATGCTTCAGCGCCCAGATATGCAGGAAACTGACCATGGCACTCTCACCGCCGCCGAGGTTCAGGCAGTCATTCCAGTCCGCCCGCAGCCCTTTGCAGATCCCGTTCCGGCCCGTCTCACGGGCGGAAAAATCAAGGATCCGGATCAGATGATCGTAAACGCTCCCCTGTCCTCCGTCGGCATACCCCATCACCTCATCGGCAAAGCTGAATTCGCCGGTTTCACGGATATACGAAACGACCGCTGCCACCAGCCAAAGGGCGTCATCAGCACAGGCGTCTTTGATCCCGTGGACAAATTCGGACCTGTCCGGCGTCGGGATCACCGTCGGAGATTTGAAGGGGCTCACCTCCGCTTCCGGTTCGAACCAGCGCGGCTCAAACAGATGCAGTCCGTACCCCTGTGATGTGACCGCGCGGAGCAGTTCAAGGAGACGGGAGCGGCACTTTGCCCTTTCCGCGTTCGGGATCGTCATGGCGTCCTGTGCCGTATCACGGAATCCCAGCCCGGTCCGTCCGCCGACCTCGATAAAGGAGGAAAAACGGGAAAACAGCACATTGATCTCGCTCTGATACAGGTTCCAGATGTTGAGCTCCGTATTCATCCCTTCGTTCGGTGTCCGGACCTGCAGGCAGCTCAGTTTTTCATCCCAGAATTCACCGAGCCGTCGGAAATCATCATCCACCTTTGCGGGCGTATACTTTTCGCGGGCGTTCTTTCCGGCTTCGATCCCGCCTTCCCCAAGGAGAAAGATCAGCCGGGCCTCTTCACCCGGAGCCAGGATCAGCCGCTTCATCAGGCAGCCGCAGTGGTTGCCGCCCTTCTGTTCACTTCCTTTGCATTCCCCCCGCGCCACCGTTTCGGGATCACGCTCCGTGCGGTAGGGACCGATAAATCTGTCCCGCAGGCAGTCATAGCCGTCGGGTTCGAAATCCGATGTAAAGAACTGGTAACCGTCTTCTTCATAGAAAAGGTCATGTTCGATAACGCCGTCCTGAAACCGGCTGCCTGCCGCGTAAAGGCTCATCTGAAAATTGCGGTTATCCATATCGATATGATGGAAACTGAATTCACAGTAGGAATAAACCGAAAGCTTTCTCGGTTTTCCGCTGTCGTTGCGGAGAAATACATCCCAGATCTCCACCGGATCATCCATAGCCGCGAACAGCTTTTCCTCCGCGTGGATATCACTGTAATCAGACTGATAAATACAATAGCTCAGCCCGTGGCGGCAGCTGTATTTTGTTTTGTCCTTCCCCACCGGCTGCCAGGAAACCGACCAGTAATCACCGCTTTCGTCATCCCGGATATAAACATAATGGCCGGGCATATCCATCGGTACGGCATTGGGGCGGAAGCGGGTGATGCGGTGATACTCCGGAGACTTGTACAGCAGATATCCCCCCGCGGTATGGTTGAACACGCCGTAAAGGTCCCCGATCCCGATATAATTCGTCCAGGAAACCGGCAGATCCACCCGTTCGATGACATATTCCCTTTTCCGGTTATCAAAATACCCGTATCGCATACCCCTCCGCCAGACAGGATCCGGGGCACACATCCCCACTGTCCCCTGTCTCTCAAAATACTGTCTCAAACCGAACGCCATTCATTCGCTTGCGTTCTTCAGTTACCTTAAGTATATATGGATTACGGAAAAACAGTATGCCTGATAATGTCTCTTCTTGTCAATTTTTGTGCTGTTCTTTATCGTCCTTAAACCTGTTTTTCATTTTATCGTGTACATAAAAAATCCAAAGTTCTACTCCAGATCAATGAAGAAGGAACCTATGAATACCCTTTGGTTCTAATAAATAAGCATGGTTCAGTATTTGTATTTATCAAGACATATCAACTCAGTATCTGATACATATATAATTTATGAACCGTTTTCAAAACAGGCTGCGTTTCAAAAATTGGAGGACAAGTAAAAATTCATTGTTATAAATTTCTATTGATAAGTTGTTGAATCTCATATATTTTTGTTGTAAGATTGAATGTTCCTTGCTTTTTATTTCTGATATACAATGTATGTATTATAATGTAAAGGAAAAAATTACACATAAAATAAATCTCATTCCGGCTGTTTCCACAGTGCGCAAAATTGATCGATTCCAAATATCCCGCTAAGCGCAATTTTAAAATTCAGAATATCATCCGGTACGCGCACATAGCCTGCCTGTCTCGTCCGGAAACCGCAGGTTTATGATCGGAAAAGACAGGCGCGGGATCCGATAACAAAAAAATACAGTCCATCTCGGACTGTATCGGATTTATCTGTTTTTCCCATCTGTTTGTGAGTCAAAGGGGCCCTTTCCCGGTGACTCACGAATTACGGGATTTCAGGAGGCTTTTATTCTCATACATGTTCTGATCCGCTCGTTCGAAGACCGATGCCACGCAGGAATCATTCTCGTATTTCGCCATGCCGCAGGCGATGATGATCCCGCCCGTACGGGCAGCTTCCCTGTTCTGCTCATCCACGACCCCCAGCAGCTCGTCGATGCACTCATAATCAGACCCCTTTGAGATCACCGCGAACTCGTCACCGCCGATACGGAAGACGGGGCTGTGTTTAAAGATGTTGCAGATGATCCTGCAGGCTTTGCGAATATACTGATCGCCTGCCTGATGCCCTTCGGTATCGTTGATATTCTTCAGATCGTTCACATCCAGGATGGTAACAGCGAAATCAGGCTGGCAGTGCTCCGCGATCTGGCGGTCCAGCTGCTCCTCAGCGTCCAGATAAGCATGTTTGTTCTTGATACCGGTAAGGGCATCAATACTGGCTTTGCTCTGGGCCTGCTCAAGGCGCCTCGCGTAATCCTCTTCCTGCTGGACCTGAGAGTCGATATCGTTGATCCCGATGACCATACGGCGGCCTTCCTTCTCCTGTACCATTGCCGCCTTGAGCTGGACATAAGTCGGATTTCCGCCGATCATCAGTCGGTAGGTCAGGGTATAGATGCCGCTGCGCTCGATCTCGGAAAGGACGCCTTCCCGGGTAAACATCGAGAGAAAACGCCCCAGGTCCTCCGGATGGACAAACTCGCGGCTCCGCTCACGGGTCTTGCCGAAAAAGTCCGTCCCCTCTTTCGGGATGGCGAAACTTTCAAATCCCGCTGACGAACTGTATTCGCGGTAACGATCCGTTTCCGGGACGACGATATAAATACACAGGAAATCCCCGGTGAGTGCGTTGAGCCGGGCGTAGGCAATACGCTCCTCCTCCATCCGTTCAGCCGCTTTCTGCTGCTTGATCTGCTCATCGGTGTCTGTCACACCGATGATAATGAAACGTTCGTCATCCTCCATGCGGGAGGTTTTCATGGTGACATATTTCGGTTCATCATCCGAAAGCAGACGGTAGGTCATGATAAAGGACTTCTTCCGGTTCAGAGTACCCAGAAGCGTTTCCTTATCCATGGCTTTCACGAAGGCTTCCCTGTCATCGGGATACAGATACTTCTCAGCCTCTACCTTACATTCATCGAAGAATTTCTCACCCCTCCGGGCTTCATTGAGCATACCGGTCTCAGCATCCGTAACATATTCGATAAAATCATCGGTATCCAGATCGACATAAAACAGATCCGTATAACCGCGGGCCAGCGTCTGGGCGATGCGGGTGAAAATGAGGCCGGCGCGGCGGACCTTTTCATAGGCTTCCTTTGTCGAGGCGTTTTCTCGCTGCATCCGCACCTTTTCCGTCACATCATCGCACATGCCGAGGATGCACAAGCGCCCCTGGGCATCGATGTATTTCAGTTTCGTAGTCTGGAACTGTTTCTGGTTTCCGGCGGCATCCGGCACATCCTCGAAAAAGACATAAGGTTTATCCAGGGACAGAGCCATACGGTCATCCTCTATGAAATGCCTGGCTGTCACCGGGTCAAAGATCTGCTCATCGGTGAGCCCGACCACACCCTCCGGTGTTTCCTTATGGGCGTAATCCGCGAATGCCTGGTTGCATGCAAGGTAGACACCGGTCGAAGCATCCTTGGAAAAGCTCATAGCCGGCATATTATTCAGCAGGGAGGTGATGGATTCCTTCAGCTCCGCGATCTTCTGTGCCGCGCGTGCCTCTTCCTCCGCCATAGAAAGACGCTGCCCGAGTTCCCGCGTATCCCGGTAATTGTTCATGATGATCGTTGTGGAAATGATGAACAGGCCGAGGGATACGATCGTATACAGCGTGTTTGTCGAGGTGATCTGATCCGCCTGTTCCTGCAGATAGGCAGAACGTTCTTCCGCCGCGCCTGCTTCCGTATCATGGTCCGGATGGGTCTGATGATACATGTAGATCCGTTCCACCGCGGTATTTGCCGCTTGTTCCGTTGCTCTTGAGACCCACATCATGGAGGCGAACAGCATCAGGACAAGCAGAATGATCCAGACGATGATCCGCTGACCGTATTCACGGCTGCTGTCCCTGCGGATCAGGACACGGAAATACCTCAGTCCCAGCGCCGCCCAGATGATGAACAGGACATACGATTCCGTTTCCATCGCGTGGAACGGCAGCAGGCCCGGAATCAGCAGCAGCAGGAGAAAACAGGCCATCAGCACCATTCCGATGACGCCGGTGCCCTCTTCCCGCCGCAGATTTACGCTTCGGGCATGTTTGTAAACCGCGTAAGAGATCATGGCATAGATCATGGTAGCGCCGATCGTCGTAACATCCACGATCCAGCCGATCGCTGTACGGCCCAGGAAGGGGATCAGGACAGAGGCTGCAATGACCGACCATATCGCGACAGCAGGGTTCCCGTGCTCATTCAGTTTTTCAAGCACCCGGGGCGCCTCCCCTTCACGGCCTGCCGCGTACAGCAGCCGGCTGAGCGCCAGCAGGTTGCCGATCAGGCTTGTCACGATCACACCCAGAAGCGCCAGCATCAGTACCGTGACGCCCGCCTGTCCGAGGTAATACTCGGCGGCATAAAACGCCGGGACGGCCTTGATCCCGGAAAGGTTCCCCATATCCCGGATATAAGCAAGCCAGCTTTCATACTCCGGAGGATAGGCGGAAACGGAAAGCAGGGAAACAAGAATGTAAAGCCCCGTCGTGATCAGGACGGACCAGATCAGGATCCCGCGGACCTTTTTTACCGGGAAATTATATTCCTCGGAAAAATGGGAAATGTTCTCAAAACCGATGAAGGCCCAGGGCGATATGACCGCGATGCGGACGATCTCCGCGAAGGCATTCGACCCTTCGATATACAGCGGAGAATAGCTGAAGGAACTGTTGTGTCTCAGGATCGCGATGACCGCGCACACGGTAAATCCGAGCGCGAAAACCAACGCGGAGACGACCATGATCCGGTTCGGCAGGCGTGAGCTTTTCGAGCAAAGGATACCGATAAGCAGTATCGCGCATATGGAAAGCAGCGCCTCACCGAGCCACACCTCATAGCCGAAGATTCGGTAATGGAAACCGAAATGGAATGTATCGCCGAGAAAGAATCGGGCGAACAGCGGGACAGAGGTAATATTGGCCCATAAGATCGCCAGATAGGTCAGCAGCACAAACCAGGCGGCGAGAAATCCCAGGTCTTTCCCGCCGACGCGTTTTTCGAAAGTATAGATCCCGCCCGCGTCCTGCGAATTCTGTATCATATACTGCAGGTTCCATGTGACCACAAGAATGACCGCCATCCCGATCAGAAGTCCGAATGCCGTGCCAAGGACACCGGATTTCTGCAAATATGTGTTGCAGGTTACGATAAACGATCCCCAGCCGATGCTGGTACCGATCGAAAAAGCCCACATCCCGAGAGGTGTAAAATTTGATTGCAGCCTGTTATTTTCCTTTTTCCCGTCGTTCATACTGTTCTCACCTTGAATTAGCTGTCTCTCCATTCAAAACCATATACTATCGGATTTTCAGGAAGTAATGATTTCATATCAATAACTGTTCAAAGGTCAGCAGCAATCGATTCGATAATGCTGAAAAATTGTAAAAAAAAACGCCGCGAAGCGCCGTCTTCTTATCCATGCGCAGCCACTGTGAAATGAACAATTATCTGTATTGTCAGACAATAATAAAGCACTTTCTATTTTACTACAAAATCTTAAAATTTAGAATCCGAACAAATCAAACTTTCATGAATGGAAAAAGGAAAAAGGTGACCGCCGCATATGCGGGTGAGTCGGAAAAAGAGCATGATTCTTAAGC
>DAIMGK010000158.1:0-11079 GCA_036723985.1 Flexilinea sp. | reverse complement strand
TTGCGTAAAGAGTTCAGAGTTCAGATGTAGGGCTGTCCCCGCGGACTCATACCTGAGCCGAAAAACAGGTCACGCAGACTCAAAGAATAGCACGAAGCACCAGCTAACGTCATACGTTATACGCCTTACGTCTGTTTCCATACTTATTACAGTGAGACAGGACTCATCAATATGCCATAAAAAAGGCTCAACCATCAACCACCAACCAATGACTATTGACTAAATAAAAAAGAAACTTTCAGGATTATCCGGTCGTATAATAGAAATAATGGTGAAAACAGGAAGATTTTTGGCAAACCTTTGGTAAAATAATATCAGTGATCAGTGATCGGTCTTCAGCAGACAGACCGTCACAGGCACAAAAGTTATTGAGAAAACCTTTTGAAAGGCTTATACCAAATGACAATACAGAGATCGAAAAGGGCATGGTTTGTGCTTTTCTTCCTGATAACGGCAATTGGTTTGTGCGCATGCGGCAAAGCAGTGGTTCTGAACAACCCCGCGGCAGCACAGAATGCGCGTTCGACTGACACCAACGGCTCTCCGAATATTGATAAAGCCGTCTGGCAGTCACAGAATCCGGAAGACGGTGTCCATGTTGAAGCGGGTTCCGAATTTGACATCACATGGCATATGCTCAACAGCGGGACCACCACATGGACCACGGATTACAGCATGCGTTATTTTGCCGCCACAGATTTGACGAAACCGGGCAAAGACCGCTATAATTTATCAGAGCCCGTACCGCCGGGAGCCGTTGGGAACTGCAGTGTTGACGCGATCGCCCCATGGGAACCCGGTACCTATCAGATGTTCGTCGTCCTCAGCAACGGGAACGATGAAAATTTTGCAAAGGTCGATATCATTGTTAATGTCGACGAAACGGAGTTATCGAGATGAAAAAATTTGCTTTGATTTGTGTGCTTTTGACTGTCGTTCTGTTCAGTTTCTCATCCGTCCTTGCGGATAATACCGAAGACCTGATCAATATGATCCGGACAGAAGTTGCGGCAACCGTGATCGCGGAAGTCCAGCAGACACTGGAATCCGAAGATATCGAGATCATCATGAAAAACAACGGGACCCCTTCTCCGATCATCAATTCCGGGATCGTATGGGGAACATGGAAACCCACCCCGACTTATTATTCTTACCAGGCAAAGCTCACCAAACAGGATAAGAATTATATGCACTACCCCCACGGCCAGCAGTTCAGCGTCACATGGACTGTTCAGAATACCGGGCCGCTTCCCTGGGATACGCAGTTTTATTTCCGCTATGTACAGGGACAGGGAGCCATGGAAGGGGACCTGTATATGCTTCCTTATGAAGTGGGACGCGGCGACAAGATCACCTTCACCCGCGGTTTCGAATGCGCAGAAGAACCGGGCATTTACAACTCATACTGGGAACTGGTCGACAATGACGGCGTCGTGATCCTGGATAACATCTGGGTCGGCTGGCAGGTCGATGATTATCGGGATTACGAATAGTTGTTAGTCATTAGTTGTCAGTCAATAGTCAATAGCTATTAGTTGGTGGTTGGAATTTGATGGATATTTTTCAATTTCATGTCTTGAAATCGGACTCATGAAATTGGCGTGAAAAATTGAACCCACTGACCACTGGCCACCGATCACTGACCACTTTTAATCACTGTATAAATCATGCAGTCAGATAGTTCAATGAACTCAATAAAAGAACAGATAAAAGCCGAAGCCGAAAGGCTCGGCTTTTGTTTATGCGGATTCACCACAGCCGAACCGCCGGAAGACTTTGTCCGTTATACCCGCTGGCTCAGCGAAGGGTCGGCAGGGACGATGAATTATCTGAAACGGGAAGACACGCTGGCGAAACGTGCGGATCCGCGGCTGCTGCTTCCCGATGCCCGGTCTGTCTGTGTGCTGGCTGTATCGATGGGACTGAAAAAAGGGAGCGGCTCTTACGAAGTCGCATCCTATGCGCATTACATTGATTATCACGAGGCGATCCTCCCCATGGCGGAAGCGCTCATATCGCGGATCCGGGAGATCACCGGAGACCCGGATCTTTCATACCGTATCTGTATCGATTCGGCGCCGATCCTGGAGCGGAGCCTCGCGGTCCGGGCAGGGCTGGGGTGGATCGGCAAAAGCTCCATGTTCATTGCCCCGCGATGGGGCTCTGCCCTCTTTCTCTGCGAGATCCTGCTGAGCGCGGAGCTTCCGCCGGATGAACCTTTTTCCGGAGACCGCTGCGGCTCCTGCCGCCGCTGTGTGGACGCCTGTCCCACCGGCTGTATCGATCCCGAGACCCGCACGATCCGGGCTGACCGCTGCACCGCGTACCTCACTATCGAGCACAAAGGGGATTTCACCCCCGAGCAGGCAGCGCTGATCGGCTGCCACCTGTTCGGCTGCGACGAATGCCTGCGGGCCTGCCCGCACAATGCCCGGAATACGGGCACCTCACCGCTCCCGCCCGCATCCGCCATTCCCACCCCCGGGGACGCTGACCTGACCGAAGCCGAATTCAAAGAAAAATTCCGTACCTCTCCCGTTCTGCGGACCAAAGCCAAAGGCCTCCACCGCAACGCCGAAGCAGTCCGGGAAAATATCATAAATTCCTGATCTGTAAGTATCTTTTTACGGAATTGGGAACAAACAGAAAGAATAATGCGTTTGAAAAGAAATCCATATCTGTCCAAATGGATTATCTGTGATACAATTTTTACAGAATGTAATGAAAAGGAGAGATTTCCGATGAAAAAATTGATAGTCATTTTGATCGCCTTATGCATCTTCGCCTTTCCGGCTATGGCAGCCGATGAACTGACCGGGCTTTCCGACCAGCAGATCCTGGCGGTTTATGACGCGCTGCAGAGCGAGATCCAGAAAAGGAATCTGGACACATCCATGCTGACCCAGCGTGATCCGGGTTATGTCTTTGGCGAAAATGTCCATATCCAGACCGGACAGCTCACAAACTGTCAGCCCACTCCCATGCCGGACAATTCACTGCTGATCAACCAGAATTCCCAGGGAGTCCTTCCCCCGGCCGTTCCGGTCACCATGCCCACCGCTACACCCGTCGTTGCTGTCGGGGATAAAGCGCATTATGAAGGGCAGTACCCGAATGACGGTTTCCATGCCACCCCGGGACAGGTCTTCGATATCACCTGGAACCTGATGAATACCGGCACAACGACCTGGACCACTGATTACTGCATGCGTTTCTTCAACGGTACGGATTTCACCAAACCGCGGAAAGACCGCTTCTACTTGAATAACCCTGTTGCTCCGAATACCGTAGGCGCCTGCTCCGTGGATGCGGTCGCGCCGACTACCCCGGGCACCTATTACATGGGTATGGTGCTCAGTAACGAAAATGATGAAAACTTCATGTTTGTGGATGTTACCATCGTCGTGGATTGATGATCCGGGACAAGAGTACACTGTCAGGAAATGACCGTATTTTCTGACAGTGATGATCTCATGACAGGCATCCGCGTGATCATCACTTAAAGCCTGCAAACAGATATGACAGAGAAGCGTGTGTACCACGCTTCTTTGTTTTGCACAAAAAGCAAAACCCCGGACATAACAGCAAATCAAATTGTTGAAAATATCTTACTTAAACTTGACAGTTAATTATCCGAGAAATATATCGTAAAAACAAATCACCTTGACAGTCCGTAAAAATTCATTCGAGGTATCATGCTTCGCAAAGGCGAGGTGCGGAATCATTTGTGCCTTCCAAACGGAAGCCGTAAGGAACCGCTGCGCAGAATTCAGATGCGGCTTCCGGGCTTCGCCCGTCAGATACAGTACCGGAGCCGTGCCTTTTTGTTGTTTAAAGTAAGAGTAAACCGGCTCATTCTGTTTTTATCAATATGTCAAGGATCTTTTTTATCGGCAATTATGTTTGAAAGTCCGGGCCCATGTCTGAAAATAATTTGCGTTATAATCATAGGGGTGATCACAGCAGACAGCGTGTGAGTCATATAAAGAGTTCCGGTTTTAAGCGTGGGTATGGGCCATAAAGCGCACGGAAATCAGGCGTGGGGCGATGCCCGGGAGCCGAATCATAATTCTGCGCAGCGCTTCCCTGCGGCTCCCGCTTTTTCAAACACACGAATACACGCCTCCGCAGTTTGCGAAGCCCCCATGCGGAGGGCTGATACAAACTGAACTCTTATAGCAGTAAACTCTTATGACAGAGAGGTATTGACTATGAACAAAAATATCCTTAACATATCGGTTTTTATACTCGCTCTTGTACTGATTCTTTCGGTAAACGGCGCAGCCCTGGCGGATGAACTGATTTTTCCTCCATCGCTGACAACGATCGAGGCAGAAGCTTTTATGGGCGACACGTCCCTGGACAGGGTGACCATCCCATCCGGCGTCACGGCTATCAAGGCACGTACCTTCGCCAACAGCTCACTGCAATCTATAACCATCCCGTCCAGTGTGAGATCCGTCGCGGCGGATGCCTTTTCCGGCACTACTCCGAACATTTACGTTGAGGATATCAACTCTCTGTCCGGAAACCTGGCAGGGACCGTCTATCTGACGGGAAACAGTACGATCTCATCATCGGTCTCTTACTCCGGTGCCACGCTGGTCGTCAATGCAGGCGTGACCCTCACCGTGACCGGTTCGCTGCAGGGAACAAATCTGATTATTTACGGTACGGTGGTCAACCGCGGCACGCTTCGGATAACAAACGAGATCACCACCTTGGGCTCCGGGCTTCTTTCCGTACAGAATACCAATACCGTCACAGAACTTCCTCACAACAGTTTTTACGGCGGACTGAAATTCAGCCTGGGGACCGGCGTACAGGTCCTGGTAACAGATGAAGATGGAAATACCAGGACAGTCACAGTCATCGGTACAGGCAGCCACACCGCAGATGTCACCACCGCGGGCGAGCGCGTCAGATTCTGCTTCATCCCGTCAGTAACGGGATCTTATACAATATATTCCTCCGACAGCGTTGACACATATGTACATCTCATAAATGCCTCGGGGGTGGAAATCGCCCATGATGATGACAGCTTGGGAAACCGTCAATTCAAATTGTCATACGATCTGACCGCCGGTAATGTTTACTTCTATGATGTGAGATACTACCATGAAACCTCCACAGGCACCATTCCCTTCGAGCTTAAATACAACGATCCCGGTCAGGTTTCGACAGAGATCACTTCCCATCCGCTGAATGTGACAGCAACAGCAAATCAGATGGTAAGTTTTCATGTAGAAGCCACCGGGAGTGACCTGACATATCAGTGGCAGAAAATGTTTCCTGTGAGAGATACATGGGAGAACACGACGATGGGCGGAGACACGACTGATACACTCAGTTTCCAGGCTCTCCTCTCTTACTCGGACTGGGAATTCCGCTGTGTGGTCACGGGAAGCGACGGCGTCTCCGTTTACAGCAATCCGGCAAGTTTGACTTTCTTCCGCAGCCTTATTATGGGAGATAATTTCGCACATATTTTATACTCAAATACGCAGGAAAGATTATTATTCGTCCCGAATATTTCAGGAACGTATACGCTGAGATCGACAGGATCTGATGACCCCCAGGTCTATTTGTACGATGAAGCCGGAAACCAGCTTGCATACAACAACGACGGTCCGACGGACAGTAATTTTCTCCTCAGTTATACGCTTACAGCGAATACCCGTTATTATTACGATATCAGTTTCTGTGACAGTCAGAAAAACGGGTATATATACCTGATGTTGACCGCTGACTCCGGCCCGGTCATTACCCGGCAGCCTCTGAACGTGTCAACAAGTGCCGGAGAGACAGTTTCTTTCTCTGTGACGGCGGAAGGCACAGGAACACTGACATATCAGTGGCAGGAGCAGACAGCCGGAAGTTCAGCCTGGCAGAATTCCACAGGAAGCGGAAACAGGACAAACAGGCTGAGCTTCACCGCGCAGTCATCACATAACGGGAAAAAATACCGTTGTGTTGTGACGGATGGAAACGGCTTCAGCGCCATAAGCGCCGAAGTTCCCCTGTATATACAATCAGCTTCAGAACCTGTATACCGCGCACTTTTGATCGCGGAAGCACATGATGAAGGGACCCAGGCAAGGCCTCAGTTCCGTGAGTCAGTGAACCTGCTGAACAATATGCTCCAGGCTGTCACAGGGCCCACCGGGGGAAAGTATATGATCCACGGCGGAAATAATGAATATGAAGATGCCAGCCCGACAGAGATCCTCTCCGCGATCTCTTCAGCTTTTGCCGGTGCAAAACAGAATGATGTTTCGCTGTTTTTTATAGGTGCCCATGGTGTTTCTTCCGTAGACGGTGAATGGGGAGGAGCGATCGGAACAGTCAGATCCTCTGAGGGTCGCAGCAGCATTTTGGTTGAAGGGAGATACAATGATCTTTCGAACTTCCTTCTCATCAAAGAGCTTGCGGAGGCGCTTAGTAAAGTTCCGGGCAAGGTCATCGTCCTGATAGATACCTGCGGTTCCGGCGCCGGTATCTATGAAGCAAATTCGGCAGCAGCGGGCAGCCGGGAAGATTATGACAGCGAGCGATTCGCACAACATGTGATACGGACTTTTGCGGCTGCTGATGAGGAGATGACGGAGATATCGGATCTGACCGGTGAACTGCGGGTGATGAACAAGTTCTATGTTCTTACAGGAGCAGCCCACAAAGAATTAGGGCATGCGCATTGGACTCTGGGCGGATATCTGGCGCAGGGGATCGCCGGCGGCGTCGGCACATACGGACCTATGCCTGCGGATACAGATCCGGCAGACGGAATTGTCACACAGCAGGAAGTGTACAGTTATGCCTATGATTTTACGATAAGGTCTTTGTGGCAGTTTGGCCAGACTCAGACCATTTCTGTATATCCGGAAAACAGCAGCTATCAGATGTTTGCGAGATAACATTCCGCTGACTGTCGTGATCAGCGGCAGTGATAGCTTTTCAGGCTGTCCTGCCGGAGGCAACAAGCCGCGATGCCCGTTATCGCGGCTTGTTGTTATGCCGCAGCGGGTAATATCCGTTTATCTGTTTCATGCCTGTTGCAGCGGAACATTGAGTTAATGGGGATAAAGCGTCCGCCAAGCCGGTATTATATAATACAGCGCAATGTTCCGGCAGCACAAAAAGCCCCTTCTTCGAAGCGTCTTTTCGGTTACCTTTCCCTGCTGTCCCGTCAAACCATCGCACAGCCGTAAGGGAACGCGGTCCGGGTTTATCTTTCCGCCCCGGCACGGGTCTTAAATAAACGCAAATCCGGATCCGATATCTTTATATAATGAAAAAACTTTGCGCTATAATAGTAAAGTTGAAAAAATGCAGATCAAATGGGGGTGTAACTGATCGATTGGCTTAATGCGGATCAATTCTTCAAAAATCACTCCTCAGATACCGAGAAAACAAGAGAGAGGTACAGAATATGAAAAAATTTATCGTAAATATGTCGTTCCTTTTACTCGCAATCGTGCTGATCCTTTCGGTCAGCGGCGCGGCACTGGCGGATGAACTGATTTTTCCTCCATCGCTGACGACGATCGAAGCGGAAGCTTTCATGGGCGACACATCACTGGACAGGGTGACCATCCCATCCGGCGTCACGGCGATCAAAGCCCGCACCTTCGCCAACAGTTCTCTGCGGTCGATAACCATCCCGGCCAGCGTGAGGTCCGTCGCGGCGGATGCATTCTCCGGAACTTCTCCGAATATTTACGTTGAGGATATCAACTCTCTGTCCGGGAATCTGGCAGGAACCGTCTATCTGACGCAAAACAGTACGATCTCATCATCGGTCTCTTACTCCGGCGCCACGCTGGTCGTCAATGCAGGCGTGACTCTCACCGTGACCGGTTCGCTGCAGGGAACAAATCTGGTTATTAATGGCACGGTAGTCAACCGCGGCACGCTTCGGATAACAAACGAGATATCCACCTCGGGCTCCGGGCTTCTTTCCGTACAGAATACCAATACGACCACAGAACTTCCTCACAACAGTTTTTATGGCGGGCTCAAATTCAGCCTGGGGACCGGCGTACAGGTCCAGGTAACAGACCAAGACGGAAATTCAAAAACGGTCACAGCCATCGGCTTAGGCAGCCACAGCGCGAATATCACCACCGCGGGGCAGCGCGTCAGATTCTGCTTTGTCCCCTCTTCGTCCGGGACTTATTATATATACTCCACCGGCACCGTCGACACCTATGTTCATCTCTTAGATGCTTCGGGCAGCCAGATCACAGCTAACGATGACGGCATGGGCGACCGGAACTTCAAATTAGGTTACCAAATGACCGCCGGCACCGTTTACTTTTATGACGTGAGATACTACAACCAAACAAGTACGACCGGGACCATTTCCTTTGTATTAAACACCAGTGTGCCCGTTACCATCACACAACAACCTTCAAACGTATCGGTCAGCAGCGGGTCCTCAGTCACTTTCAGCGTCAGAGCCGGCGGAGGAACCGGAACCCTGTCATACCAGTGGCAGCAGAAGGCAAGCGGGAGTACATTGTGGCAGAATTCTAGTAAGAGCGGATATAATACAAACACTCTGTCTTTCACCGCATCTGCCTCTGATAACGGATTAAAATTCCGCTGTGTTGTTTCGGATAGCAGCAGCAGCGCTACCAGTAATGAAGCGACACTGACTGTAAGTGGTACGGTCCGCCATTACCGGGCACTATTGATCCCGGAAGTAAACTTTACCGACGGAAATACTCCTTTGCTCAGCGGCCGGACTGAAGTATCATACATAAATACTCTGCTGAACAGTGTCAAAGGACCTACGGGGGAAACATATTCGATTTATGGCGCAAACCTGGAATATGAAGATTCCAGCCCCTCTGAAATTCTTTCCGCAATTTCATCAGTCTTTGGCAGCGCCACTGAAAATGATGTTTCGCTGATCTATATTACCGGGCACGGAATTTCCAACCTTGATGGCGGAATGGCCGGCGCCATCGCAACTGTCAGGACCACTGCCAACCGCAGATATTGTGAAAACAGCAGATGTTATGACACCACGGACCTTTTGCTCCTGAAAGAGCTGGCCGATAAATTGAAAACGATCAACGGCAAGGTGATCATCTGGACAGATACCTGCGGTTCCGGTGCCGGTGTATACGCTTCAGACATATCGGGAAGCGCGTATGAGGATGATTTTGACAATGAACTGTTTACCAATATGGTGATCCAAACCTTTGCGGAGGCTGATGAAGGTATTCAGGAAATTATTGAAGAAACAGGCGAACTGCGGGTATCGAACCATTTTTATGTTCTCACATCCTCAGCACATAAAGAAAACAGTTTGACATATGTGTTCGCCAGAGCTCTTAAGAATGCGATCGGTACATCCGGAAGTATGCCCGCGGATACAAATCCGCAGGACGGATATGTCACACTGAAAGAATTATATAATTATGCATACGATGCTGCCGTGGAAAACCAGCATATACAGGTATATCCTTCAAACAGCAGTTACCAGCTGTTTAAGAGATAATACTCCGTTTCCCGAAATTACAAGGCACAGATAACCGATCAGGTTGTCCAGCCAATGACAATAAACCGCGGTACCGGGTACCGCGGCTTATTGTTTTTTTATGCCTGTTCCGGCAGATCAAAGCATAAACGGGGCTGATTTGTCTGCCCGCCGCTGCCGGAATATACAGTGCATCCGGCTGACGGAATTGTCACGCGGAAAAAAAGGGGTTCAGTCTTATTATTCATACGGCTTCACAAAGAATGGCCGGACAATACAGCAGAATAAACAGGGATATCCTGTAAACAGCAGTGGTCTGCGAGGCAATGCGTCCGTTTATCCGGATACCGCAAAACCGGAAATAATTCCCATTCCGCACAGGCAAAGATTTTTTCTTTTTTTTACATCTTTCAAAATTTTCAAAATTTTCAATTTTTTTTCAGGATCAGGCCTTTTTTATCTTGACAAACATGAATCTCTAAATATAATCTAAAAGTTAGCATATTAATACCCGACAAATATGTCAAATGTGTCGGGAAAAATAAGAACCTTGACAATTGAATAAAAACAAGTCAGGAATCCAAAAGGAACCATTCTGCAGAGGAATCAACTATCATACAGTTACTGAAATTGTTCTGCAGCGCCTCAGCAGAAGGAACAGATTTTTGGGTTTCAGTAATAAAATCTGAAAGGATCTCCCAAACAGCATTCCGGATAGATAAATTGATTATGGAATCACTGAATAAATAAAACATTTCAGAAAATGTTTTGGTATCTCCCGAAAAACAATGGCAAAATGTGATCCTTATATACCGGATCAGACAGATCGACTTAATTGCTGCCTGAAAATCAAAACTGACGGATGAAGATTTATCACAAGATCCTGGATACTGCTTACAATCCTTAAAGAAGTCTTCAATTTGCCAACGTTTTGCGTATTACTCCGGAATTACAAGAGATGACAATGAAAGATCGGTACAGGCAGGGATATTACAATGTTTCTCACAGAGGTATCTTTGCAGGTTTTGTTAAGGTAAAACAATTATCTCACAAATGAGCTTCTACTTTAAATTTGCTTCTGCATTCGAGTTAATTTGCTTCACAAGGCGCGGGAAAATTGTTCGTGTGTTTGCCTGAATCGTTTTCCGCTCCTGATTTCCGGGGGCTGTAAACCTGTCCCGTAGGTACGGACTTCGTCCGGTCAGATTCGGTACAGGAGCTTCGCCCGCCATACCCCCGCCTATGATTCCATGCTCTTTTTTTCGACTCACCCGTCTATACGGAGGTCACCTTTTCATACCTTTTGATTCGTTTTTATTCATTTGTCAGGGTCCTGTTTTTTTGCGAGTTTTTTTCGTAAGTTTGTCTGTTATCGTTCAGTAAAACTATGGATCAGGCATGTCAGCCGGCTCAGCAGTTTTATTTCGTGCTTTGGGTGACAGTTGGTCAAGAACTGTTCATTAGCAGCAGGAAAAAGACAGAGAGGTAAAGATTATGAAGAAAAATGTCAAAGTCATGCCGGCAATTATGCTGGTGTTTATGCTGATATTTATGATCAGCGGCACCGCTTTCGCCGACGAAATACGCCTGCC
>DAIMGK010000157.1:0-11130 GCA_036723985.1 Flexilinea sp. | reverse complement strand
CATTGACAACAGACCCATCGCCATCGGTCACAGAAATAGCTGTTACATAAGGCGGATATATACTGTACAAATAGGGGTCGCCTACCCGTACTGTGTCACTTTCATTGCCGTTTTCATCATAAACATAGGCGTTTGTATGATAAGCAACATCCTGGGCATTGCCAAAATCCGAAATATTGACAGTAAACCATACGTCTTTACTGCTGAGAAATTCAGTATACTGCCAGACAGCATCATCGATCGACATGTTATCATTCCAGGTCTCGATCGCAAATTTAAGCGTCTGACTATGATCATCTGATCCTTTCAGATAAATATCATATGAGGTATTCGTCAGATTTTCAATGCGGGCTTCAGTAATAACGGGTATTGTATCGGACTTCAGACGGTAACGACATGTGACCACATCCGCATCCGTGGGAGGGGTGCTCTGCCAGTCTGTATCATATACCCAGGTGTAATAAGTTACAGCTTTTTTATTCTGATAAAAGGACATTTTATACCAGTAATAAGACCGGTCCCCATGTGATCCATAATTGCCGTCACAGGTAACACCGGATTGGCAATACGCGTTGCCGCCGCTTTTCCACTGCAATACATAATATTTATAATTCGAATCGTCAACGTCTGTCCGGACTTCTGCCTCTATTACACTGGATTTGTCGACTTCATCATAGTGCACATAGCCTCTGCTATTATCCTGATACCGCTCTACGTTAATGCCTGTGGAACCGCCACACCAGTGGTAGTAATAATAGTCTACCAGTTCTCTTGTTTGCGAAACAGGAAGGTCCAAAACTGATTCATAAACATCACCGTCATTTTCATACCTCATTGTTCCGGAACCGGTACTACTCCATCCGGTCCCTGGAGAAGAAGCGGCTTCCCTGCTGCTGTGGCCTTTATATTCGATCTCATATAATTCCGGATCTATATACGACGGCAGTTCTGGTGATTCCCGCCATTCGGTAACCGGTTCAACAGTTATGCTGCAGACAGCTTTCACACTTGTGTTCCCCGCTGCCGTCGCGGTGATCGTGGCTGTACCGGCAGAAAGAGCCGTCACAACACCATCTGAAACAGTCGCAACTGCTGTGTTGTCACTGGTCCACAGGACATTCTTATTCGTTGCGTTTGAAGGAGATATCTCTGCCGTCAGCGTCAAAACCTCTCCCATTGTAAGTGATTCGCTTGTCTGGCTCAATGTGATACCGGTGGGCTCCACCGGCATGGTTGATATTACCGTGACTGTACAGGAAGCTTTTGCGTCTGGATTTCCAGTTGCCGTCGCGGTTATGGTCGCGGTGCCCGCTGAAACACCTGTAACAACACCATTCACAACCGTTGCTACATTGGGATCACTGCTTGTCCATGTTACACTTTTATTTACTGTGTCAGTAGGAGAATAGCTTACGCTCAATGTTTGGGAGGTACCCGCATCAAGGCTTAAAGACGTTTTATTTAAGCTGATCTTGTACGCGTAATCAGCGGTAATATTTACAGTTATTTCACCGAGTTTTGTCCAATCATTATAAGCAGAAGTTGCAAATCCAACAGCCCAGATCCCCAATTTATGAGTTCCTCTTATATCCAGGGGGATATCCATGTCAAACCCATGATTTGGATAATCAGGGTTTACATCCGGCCGAGGGAAAATACCATCTCTCATGTTTACGGTTTTTATTAACTCTCCATCTCCATCTAGTCTTACATCCAGGTACAAATCATTTCTATCCATATTATCCGGATCATATGCCCATCCATAAATATGGATAACTCCTGTCTGTCTCCCGGCTGCAGAATCAATATATCCAACCGGAGTGTGCCATTTATTATACCGAAATGCGCCAAGGAAATGGTACACGTTTGTACTAACACTATGAACGGAAAAGCCTTTTCCGGATGATTGTTCATCTAATATGTTATTCAATCCATTTGGATTATAATTATTATCCGCAAAAGCTATATGACCACAAGTATAAGGATATTTGTTACCGCCTAAAACAACGACATCACCTCGCCGAACATCCTCTTTTTTTGTAATCAATGAAAATTCTGACCCTGCATTGGCACTTCTGGCCCAATCTATTTCCCAACAACCTCTTACGCAACCGCTATAACAATTTGCGCCTGAACCATCACAAACTTGATAGCCGCCGGTATATAATGACATTCCCAATCTTTTCCATAAGATAGCAGCTCCATCCCAGCATTGAACACCATGTTGCCCATCAACATCAAATGTATATCCTAAAACATAGTTTCGAAAATCATCATAACTTTTAATTGGTGCATCCTGCCAACTTTTAGCTATTACATTTGAATAAGTCAACAAAACTAACAAAATAAAAAATAATTTGACAAGAATATTATAGAAATGACGTTTTATGTTTGATTTCATGTTTCACATCCTCTCACTTAGTAAAGATTTAAACAACTGACAATCCAAAATAATTTTTTTCCATATTCTCCAAATTGATTCTCCGAAAAAGAATTTTCAGAGCTCATCAACGGGACAGTTACTATCTGATAAAGGAAGATAAAACTGTAACCTTTTCAAAGTCTGCAGTGAAGGTCCCCGCATCACCTTATCTTAACTATCCCCTTCTGGATAAATACCGATTTTGATATCTTTACAAACAAACTTCCATCTGAATGTGCTTGGGAAGATAGCTGAAAAATCTGAAATAATTCTGTGAAGTTGTTGCTGCGTTTATGAATTAGACACATAAAAGTGAACATAAATTCTGTCAATGATTTTCTTATTCTATTAATAACCTGAGAATTGATGCCCCATTTCCCCAACCCATATCTATACAGATTATACACGAAAATCATTCTCTTACAATCATTTTGCTGCGGATTTTTTTCACATGATAAATGTCTTTTTTGCTTTTTTTTATCCTTTTTCAGCTAACCTTAATATTTTGCATTTACTTTTGCAAGTTACCACATGATAAATTTAATATTACATTCATCTGTATATCAGCAGCGATCGCCGGGAATTTTCCCGGCAGACCCGATCTTTTCCATCGGCAGAGATAGCTGTACGGTTTACGGGTGCTTATGGCGCTCAAAAGCGGTTCCCGAATGTTTGTTACCACATTTTTTTCGTTTTGTCAACCCTCAATGTTGTCGGTTTACTTTTGAATTTTCCTTTGCTAAACTCTTAGAAAATCATTTCTACAGCAGAAATGAAAGATCACAAAAGGCAAAGGAGAAAAAATATGCCAACGAGAACAAACTTTGATGAACAGCGTCAGTCCTTTCCGATGGAAGGGACGCCGGATGCCGGCGGGAGCGGATTTGAGATCATCTGCATCACCGCGGGTGTCGGGAACGGATGGGAATTCAGCCCGGAGGTCCTTCGGGCCGCGGTCCCGCTTTTTGACGGCGTGCAGTGTTTTATCGACCATCTGCCGCTGGATTCCATGGACGGGCATTCCGTCCGTGATGTGGCAGGTCTGATCTCGGAGCCGGTCTTTGATGAGACGCTTCAGGGGATCACTGCCAGACTGACGCCTTTCGGCCCGTCAGCCGAGCTTCTGAAGGAAACCTGCGCGGAGATCCTCGCGCAGGGGGAAGCCGATACCAAAATCGGCTTCAGCGCGGACCTGGCATTCAACAACGACGGCAGCCGGGTCACGGAGATCGTGAAGATCTATTCCGTGGACCTGGTGGTGGACCCTGCCCGGGGCGGGGCGGTGCTGCGGGCGCTGAATTCCATCCGTGAACGCAGGGCTGAGGCCCTTTACCGCGGGCAGCTGCGGAATGAAAGCCGGGCGATGAACGCACTCTCGGCTGAAGCCGGCCGTCTGAACGCGCTCAATGCCGAAGCGGCCCGTGCCCGTGCGCTGCGGGCAGAAATGTGCCGCCATGTGCTGGATACGGCGATGGCAGGCGCGTCCGACATCCCGGCGCCGATCCGCGAACGGATCCGCAGCAGGTTCAGCAACCGCCTGTTTGAACCGCAGGAACTGAATGAGGCGATCAAAGACGGGCGGGAGATGTACGCCCAGCTTACCGCGGGGAGGGCAGTTTCCGGCGTATCCGGGCGCTTCTCCGGGATGTACAGCGGCCAGGACCAGCTGATCGCGGCGGTCCATGACCTGCTGGGTGCGGAACGCCCGCGGGAAGTCCGCAATGTGAACTGCGCCCGCCTCTCCGGCATCCGTGAACTGTACTGCATGATGACCGGCGACTATGACTTCCACGGCGGTTTTTACGCCGAACGGGCACAGTTCTCCACCACCGCGAACCTGCCCGGCATCCTGAAAAACGCGCTGAACAAACTGATCGCCCAGCGCTGGGATGAGCTGGGAGCGTCCGGTTACCGCTGGTGGGAAAAGATCGTCACAGTCGAACATTTTGAGAATCTGCAGGATATCACCGGGATCCTGGTCGGGGAAGTAAACATGCTTCCCAGCGTTTCCGAGGGCAACGCGTATCAGGCGCTCCAGGTCTCCGACTCTCCGGAGGTGTCCAGCTGGAACAAGTACGGGGCGTATATCGGCCTGACCATCGAAATGTTCGAACGGGATGACACGATGCGCCTGCGGCAGTATCCCTTCAAGCTGGCGACTGCCGGGCTGCGCCGAATTTCCGCACTGGTGGCATCCGTTTTCAACGCGAACTCCGGTGTGGGTCCGGCGATGGCGGATACATACAATGTCTTCGACAGCACCCACCACGCGAACCTGGGATCCTCCGCGTTATCCGCTTCCGCGTGGGAAGCCGCGAGCCAGGCGATCTGGGACCAGTCCATGCTGGTGGCTGCCGGAGCCACAGCCCCCAGGCTGGCGGTGGACGCCCGTTATCTGGTCGTCCCCCGCTCCCTGCGTCTGACCGCCCAGCGGATCCTGTATCCTTCCCTGGCGTATGAAGCCAACATCACCAGCGAAAACCTGCAGCGCGGGCAGTTCGGCGACGTGGTGGTATGCCCGGAATTCACCGATCCCACCGATTGGGCTGCCGTGGCGGACCCGACTGTTGCCCCCGCGATCTATATCGGCGAGCGCTTCGGCCTGCTGCCGGAGATCTATATCGCGGATAACCAGCTGACAGGCGCGCTGTTCACCAACGATGAGATCCGCGTCAAGGCACGGCATTTCCTGAATGTGATGGTGGCGGATTACAGGCCGCTGTATAAGTCCAACGTCACAGACTGACGTCCGCGGGAGATCAGGAATCAGGTGCCGGGGATAAAGGGATGAGGCTGTGCGCTTTTCATCCGCAGGCGATAAGAAACGGTCTGTAATTTATCACCTGACACCTGAGGACCCGGCAGCTGAAATTTGGATAAAGAAAGGAAAACAAATGAAAGATATCGGTTACAGCCTGTTGAAAAGCCGCAAATTCTGGGCGGCAGTCGTCGGAGTGGCTTACTCCATGATCTACCTGGTCTGGCCGGATTTCCCGATACCGGAGGAATCGGTGACCGGCGTGGTCGGGACGGTGGTCAGCTATATCCTCGGCGTAGCGCTGGAGGATGGGCTGAGTAAGAAGAACGGGAAGCAGTGAGTTGATGGCCGGCGGCCGGGATCCGGATGGGGGGACAGTCCCCTTCGGGTACAGCCCCTTTCGGGTCCCATCACCGGCCATATGACGGAAAGGAGAAAGAATGAGCGGAATGATGAGAAAAATCATGCGGAATATTATCAGAAGACAGGGCGCGGCTGCCCCCAAACAGCAGGGGGCTTCCGTTCGTGCGGGAATGCACCAGAAAGCGGAGCATGAATACAGGCATTCGCGGATGTCCGGGAATGTCCCCCGGGAAATACCTGACGGGGAGGATCCCGAAATGCTGCCGGATCAGCTGCCGGCAGCGCTGCCCGGGGACGGCGAAAACCCGGCAGCGGAGGAGATCGCTGAAAAGGAAGCTGAGATCTCGGGGGAAAGCGGTATCCTCGAAGAGATAGCGGATCCGGATATGTCGGTGAAGGAAGAAATGACCGATCCGGGATCGGATCAGCGGAACGCCATGTCAGCGGATTATTCCCGGGAGAAAATCCCGGTGGCCGAGCCTGTCACGGGCGGTATCGGAGCCGGCATTGATACACCCCTGGTTTATTCCCCGGGAGACGGGGCGCTGAAGGAGATATCCTATCCGTTATCCGAAACGGAACGGAACGGCATCGCGCCTTATCTCCCGGATGTACACGACCCTTCGGCAAATGTTCCGGAATCGGAAGAGGCTGCCGTGCCGGCAGATGAAATGACGGATCCGGTCATCCCGGCTGAAGAATAAAGTGACTGAAAAGCAGGGATCAGCGAAGGGGACAGCGCGGAAAACCCGCCTGTAATTCCTGATCCCTGCTTCGTGAGCGGAGGGAGTCTGATGGAACGATATGACTTGTATGTGAAGCGGGGGGAGACGTTCTCGCAGGTGCTGTTATTCAAGGAACCGGATGGCAGCGCGAAAGACCTGACGGGATGCCTGGGCTTCTGCCAGGTCCGGCCGGAACCGGGGTCTGCGGACCTGATCTGCAATGTGACGGTGACGGTCACGGGGCTGACGGGGGAGGTTTGCCTGTCCATTGATGAGGACACAACATCGGAAATTGAACCGGGAAATTACGCCTATGACTTTGCCCTGCAGGACTGGGAGGGGAATGTCCGGTATTATCTGGGCGGGGTCTTCGGTGTGCTGCCGGCGGTGACGGTGCTTGAGTAGGGGCTTGTATGGAAATCGTCGAGGAGAAGATCATCATCACGGTGGAGGAAAGGCCGGTGATCATCCGGACCGGGAACGGGGAAAGCGGGTTTCCGGTGTGGGGGGAGATCACCGGGGAACTGGAACATCAGGCGGACCTGAAAGCGGCACTGGACGGGAAATCGGATACGGGGCATGACCATGATGACCGGTATTATACGGAGGCGGAAGCGGACGCGCTTCTCTCCGGAAAATCGGACACGGGGCATGACCATGATGACCGGTATTATACGGAAGCGGAAGCGGACGCGCTTCTCTCCGGAAAATCGGATACGGGGCATGACCATGATGACCGGTATTACACCAAAACGGAGATCGATACAGCGCTTGCGGAGAAAGCGAATGTCATCACGGATACGGTTTCCGGAAATCCGGCTTTCTTCCCCGACGGGGCGGGAGTGCTGCCGGTGATTTCCCTGACGGCTGATATTGAACCGGTCCAGCCGGGATCCGGCGATCCGGCTCCGGATAACGTCCGTCCCATCAGCGGATGGACGGGATGCACGGTCAGCCGGTCGGATGGGGTCCTCACGCCGGAGACAGTGACTGTCAACTGGCAGCCCGTGGCGGGAACGGTATACGGTGGAACCCTGAACCTGACAACGGGTGTGCTGACGGTTACAAGGGGATCGGTGACTGTTGACAGTGATACGAATCTTACCGGTTTTGTTGAATCAACTTATGGCAGTTACGCTGTTCTGGCCGATGTCATAACTCACCCGCTGCCGGACAGTGAGGTGGATCTGATGTGCTCGTCCGCGAAAGCTGTCAAAAGAGATGATCGTGCTTCGTGGACAAATCTTGACAAGGTCTTTCAAAACAGCAGGGGTGATATTTATCTGCGTGCATCGGCGAACGCCGCGATCACGGATATCGACGGGATCAGAACACAATTCTCAGGGGCGCAGATCGTGTATTTCCTGCCCGCGCCTGTAACGTATCAGCTGACGGCGGAGCAGATGACGACGCTGTTCGGGGAGAACATTGTCTCGGCGGACACGGGACCGGTGACGGTCACATACCGTGCGGACACAAAACTGTATATCGACAAAAAGGTCGCGGCGGTTGAAGCGCTGATCCTGGATCAGAGTTGAGCGTTCAGAGTTTAATCTGTACGCTGCGGATGCGGGATGAAGCAAAGGTAAACCGCATCTGCTTCTGCAAAAAAGACCTGTATCCGGTTTGCTGCGATGACTGCGGAACTGCAGCGATTTACAAGCCGGCCGAAGCTGAGGCAGTCAAATTATGGAACAGGGCAATGGGTAAAGTAGAAACAAAGGAAAAATTATGACGAAAAGGGAGAAAAGAGTCGTTGACGCGTTTTTGAATTGTATCGCACACGGGGAGTTTACCGTGGATTACGCCATCACGGTCATTGAGGACCATGCCCGTTACGGATGGCTTTCGGAGAAGGGAAAGGACTATTTCTATGAGCATCTTGAGCCGGGGCCAAATGACAATAGTCAGGAGGAAAATGAAAACGCTGAGTGATTATCACTGTCTGCTGTATCTGCTGCTGGGAGACGCGGGCGGCAGGCGATACACCACGGATACGCTGAATATGGCGCTCCGCCAGGCGCTGGAGACGGTCCGGAAATATTGCCCAAACAAGAAGACGGTGAAAGCGGCCATCGCCAAATCAAACGGTCCGCAGTCTGTCCTGAACTGGTTTCCGGCTCCGGATGAGGAGATCCTCAATGTGCGGACAGATACCGGCAAACCGCTGACGGCGGCGATTTACCGCACCGGCGGGAAAACCACCCTCATATTTTACGGACCGGGTCCCCGCCCCGCGGCAGGGGATAAGCTGCAGGTGGAGCTGTCCCTGTGCCACACCATCCGGGATCTGGACGGCGCCGCGCAGACCACCGTCCCCGACAGCCTTGCCAACACCGTCTGCACCGGCGCCGCCGCCAATGCCCTGCGCATGCGTGCCCGTTCCGTCACCGAGGTATTCGGCAAACGTCCTGAGGATGTGGAGAGACTGATGCAGCAGGCGGATCTGATGGATCGGTTTTTCATCAATCAATTGAAGGAGCTTTTATGGAAGGAAAAAACAAAACATGACCCCTGGCCGCGGCATGGCTTTCCGGTCTGAGAAACAGCATCGGAGTATAATGGTTACAGACCCGGCTGACCGCGGGCTGTGTTCCTCAAACAGGGGGGCACAGAGACCGCAAGCCGGTATTCACGATAAAAAACGCGGGGACGTGCTGCACCGCGGGGGGTGTTCCTTCGGTCCGGTCAGGGAGATCAATACAGAAAATGAGAAAAACCATAATCTTTCCGGTCGCGGCATTGATTTTCGCGTTCACCTTTGTAAGGGTGTTCTTCGCCAATGATTTGAGCTTCACCGACCAAAACCAATTGGCTGACTATCTGAAAAATCAGAAACCGTCCCGCCTGGAATTTTCCTGTTCCCACAACCTGTACGATACACTTCAGCGGAATGATTTCCGTGAATTGTTCCGGACGCTTGCCCGCGCCGGTATCGATCACAGCAGGGCCGAGGTCTCTTTCAACAACAGTTTTCATTACATAAACCTGCGGAACCTTTTCTACACGGATCTGCCGTATGCGGAATGTTATTCACCGGATGATGTCCGCCGCGCGATACGGGAGCTGGCAAGGGAAGGGTCCGATTTTCTCCTTCTGTGCACGGATGAACTGATCACCCTCCTGGAGGACGGAAAGGAACTGAGCCGTTTCACGGCAGAGAGCGGGATCGAATCCTATACATCAACCTACAGCCCCTCCACCGGGATCGTGTCAGTGAAAGACCTGACATATTTTGATGTACCATTCGCGGCAGTAAAGGATCAGGCTTCCTTTACCCAGGCGGTCGCCGATTTCGCGAAGCAGGGGACAAACGAATTCGTGATCATCTTCGAGCCGGATATTCTTGCGAAGATCACCGAAAACAACGAAGAAATGTCGCTCCTGATCAGCTCCAGTATTCTTGATTCTTACAAGGCAGGCTATAACAAAAACAGCGGAATGTTCCATTTTTCCGAGGTAACATACGTTGATATCCCGCGGGAGATCTGCCAGAGCATTGAGGATGTGGCAGGTGTGATCCGCCGTATGGGAACGAACGGGATCCGGGACTTTGAGCTCATTTTTCCGCAAAGATCAGTCTTTGAGGATCTGTACGCGGACAATTTTGCTTTGCTTTATGAAGCCGAAGCCCGGGGCGGTATGGCCGATGCGGATCTGTCCTATGACCGGAATAACGGAAAGCTGGTCTTTCATAATGCCGAGATCGTTCCGGATGCCGCGACCCTCTATGTACCGGCGGATGCCATCGCTTATTCCGAAAAACTGGTGTCCGCGGGGGAAACGGATATCCATCTTTTCTGCACACCGGAGCTGTATGACTATCTGCTGGGTAATATGGATATAAATGCCGGGGGAGAGAATCTGATCCCGATCTATGATCTGGTCACACACGCGGGCATTTTTGATTATGAGATCTCCATGATGGGATCGACCCATGTCATCTCCATACACATCAACAGCCTTTTTCCGGGGAAAGCGATCCTCATGGCAGTTCGAAACGGAAATACGGCGTTCCTCCCCGAAAGGGAAGCCCGGACGCTGAAAGCCGCCTCGGACGCTGCCGCCGCTGCCATAGATCCGGATCCGCTGCTGACCGCGAAAAACGTGCATGACTGGATCTGCGCGAACACAATCTATAAAGTGGATGAGGCCTCCTCCGACGACGATACATCCATCGGGGCCATCCTGAACGGAGAAGCGAATTGCGACGGTTATTCGGACGCGTTTTATCTGATCGGCAGCCTTGCCGGCCTGAATATCCGCTATCAGCACGGCGACAGCCTTGACAAGACGTCCCCGGATACGTCTGCTTCCGTATCCCATGTGTGGAACCTCGTGGAGATCGCCGGACGCTGGTATATGGCAGATGTGACATGGGATGATGAGCCGGGCGGGATATCGCGTCCCGGATGCATGTATGGAATGAAGAAATGACGGTCGGGATCGCGGAGCAGTCGATCCACAGCATCGGCAGCAGGGATTTTTATATCCGCAGTGCGCAGGACCTTTGGAATGCCGTAGATACCGCGCAGGCGCGGCGGCTTTCCGGGTTCTATCTCCTTTTCGAAGACCCGTCCCTCTCCGTTTATCTGGAAGATGCCAAAAACGCGGTAGGGGAACGGATCGCAGGCAATACCCTGACCTGGTCCTGGAATGAAAAAATGTCCCTGCTGGGATTCCATGACCTGACATGGCGGGAGTAAGCGAAAAGTACTTGATCTCCGGGTCCGGCGCAGTTGGATCCCGGGGGCCGCGTTACGGGTTAGCGCAGCGGTTTCTTACGGCTCTCGTTCAGGCAAATACAAAATAATACTTTCCATGATCGGTCCCGTATGCGGATGGCACATACAGAGACCTTC
>DAIMGK010000156.1:0-11161 GCA_036723985.1 Flexilinea sp. | reverse complement strand
GCCTGAGGAGACATACTGCATACCAATCTTCCGAATGCGCCTCACGGCGATGGCGACTTTCTGGTCTGCCGTCCAGGCGAAGACGGCAAGCCCGATGTTTCCGATGTATGGGTAGTAAACGTCGTATTGTTCCCTGAAAATTACGATACCGCCCATATGAATGAATAAACGTCCGAAAAGCTCCGGACAGGACCCCATACCCCGGAGTCAATAAAAGCCCGGCCGGCTTATAGCCGGAGATGACCAATTAAAGGCATGATCATATTCGCAAAACGGGTATAAATGAAAGAATATAGATAATGGCAGACTGGATCTTTGTAGTAGATGATGATACGGCCAATCTGAAAATGGCAGGCCACATTCTGAGCAAAAGCGGAATACGGGTAACAGCATTCAGATCCGGAGAGACAATGCTGAGCGCATTGCGGGAAAACCGCCCTGACCTGATCCTTCTGGATATTATGATGCCGGGCATGGATGGGTTTGAAACGATCACGGAGTTAAAAAAACAGCAGGGCACCCATGATATTCCTGTTATTTTCCTCACTTCGGATGATGAAGCTGAAACAGAAACACGGGGCCTGAGGCTTGGCGCGATGGATTTCATCAAGAAGCCTTTTGTCCCGGATGTTCTGGTCCTTCGTGTCCGGCACACGATCGAACTGGTACGTCTGCAGAAAGATCTTTCCACGGAAGTTGAGAAAAAAACCGCCGCGATGGAAAAGCTTTCAATGCACATCGTGGAAACACTGGCCGACGCGATCGACGCAAAAGATACCTACACCCATGGCCACTCCAGACGTGTCGCGGAATATGCCGCTGAGATCGCCAAACGCTTTGGATACAGTGAAGAAGACTGTCATAATATCTACATGATGGGGATCCTTCATGACGTGGGAAAGATCGGGATCCCGGATGCCGTGATCAACAAACCGGGCAGACTTACGGATGAAGAGTTTGAAGTCATCAAGACGCATCCGCCGAAAGGCGCAAAGATCCTGGGCAATATTTCAGAAATGCCGGAATTGGCGACCGGCGCGCACTGGCATCATGAGCGATACGACGGGAGCGGTTATCCGGACAGGCTTGAAGGAGTCAACATACCTGAAGCCGCAAGGATCATTGCCATCGCGGATGCCTATGATGCCATGACCAGCTGCCGCAGTTACCGCGGCATCATGTCACAGGCAGCAGTACGTGAGCAGATCGAGAAGGGGAAAGGGACCCAATTTGACCCGGTATTTGCCGATATCATGCTTGCCATCATTGACGAAGACACGGATTACAGCCTGCATGAACATTAGATCGATCTTATGTCCTGAATCAGGTTCCGTGAATTCTTTATGAAAATTGACCCGGCAGTCCCCGGATCCGGGCTGCCGGACCCTTTTTTCAAATTATCGATCCATTCTGAGGAGACCGCGCAATGAGCTGGAATGATGAACATAACAGAATCTCCCATATACTGATCTTAGGTACATATACCGCGCTCGTCATAGCATTGATCGCGGAAACCTTCCTGATGTCCTGGGAACTTTGGGCACTGCCCTTGATCGCGGCCGGTGTTGTGATCAGCTGGGGAGTCCATATCCGTCAGAAAATGACCGCGGATCAGCGGCTCTGGTTATATTCCATCTTCATGATGGGAACCTTTTTCTTCTATGGAATTCACGTGACCAGCGCTTATGACATGGGCCTGCTTATGATGATCGTAATGATGATCTACACGATCACCGGTCAGGCGTCATTGGTCACACTCGGTCAGGTGACATATTATGTCACCCTGGCTTACGACCTTATCATCATGGCAAAGACCGGCACCGTTTGGGACAGTCTGCTGATCTCCCGGACAGCGCTGCACATTGTTCTGGTCTTCATTGCCGGGTGGCTCGCCAGGTTTATCATAAGGCAGTGGACCCAGATGTTTCAGGAAAGCGACAGCCGCATCCGTACATTGGATAAGACCGCGAAACGCATGAACAGATTCCTGGCAAATCTTTCCCATGAACTGCGGACGCCGGTCAATGCCATTCTTGGAATCACAAATACGCTGTATGACAAAGCAGCCGACCCGGAAGTCAGACATGACCTGCAGACCGTATTTGATGCGGGAAGCCGCATGGCGGAGCAGATCAGCGATATTATGGACTATTCCGAACTGGAGACCGGGAATCTGGTGATCCATAACGAATCCTACACGCTCTCCTCGCTCTTTAATGACCTGCTTTCGGAATTACGGCCGTATACACCGGCTGATCTGGAAGTTGTCATTGACATTGACGCTGATACACCTTCCGCCATGATCTCTGACGCGGGAAAACTGCGGAAGATCCTGTTCCATCTCATCTTCAACAGTTTGAAATACACCAGAGAGGGCGGCGTTTATGTTCATGTTTCTTCTGTAAAACAGGATTACGGGGTGAACCTGTGTGTCAGAGTTTCCGACACAGGCATCGGAATGACCGGAGAAGAGCTGGAACAGATCTCCAACCGTTTTTATCAGGCGGAATCCGGAAAACTCGTCCGCACCGGTGGCCTGGGCCTCGGTCTGCCCATCGTTTATGGATTTGTCCGGGCTCTCGGGGGCTTTGTAATGATGGAAAGCACCCCCGGGCAGGGTACTACCACCCGGATCAGCATTCCCCAGAAAGTGGCTGATGAAAAACCGTGTATGTCGGTGGCGGACAGGGAGAAAGTTAATCTTGGCGGGTACCTGAATATCGGAAAATTCCAGAATCCGAATGTCCGTGAATACTATAATTCGATGATCCTCAATATCGTGAAGGGTCTGGGAACGCCGATGCACCGCGTCAACTCGATAAGTGACCTGAAGGAACTGTCTTCCCAGATACAGCTGACACACCTTTTCGTCGGTGAAGAGGAATACCTATCCGACCCTGAATATATGGAAAGGCTTTCCGGAGAAATGTCCGTTATTCTGGTCGCGCATTCGGATTCCGTGCTTCCTTCGCATACGCGTATGCAGTTTATGCCAAAACCGCTGTATGCTTTTCCGGTCGCAGCCATTCTGAATACCTCACATTCATCCGCCAGACCCGCCAATCAGCGTATTATTTTCCCGAACGTGAATGCCCTGGTCGTGGATGATGAGCCGATGAATCTTCATGTCGCGGTGGGGCTTCTCCATAAATACGAGATCCGCGTAACGACCGCGTCTTCCGGCGCGGAAGCGATCCGGCTGTGCAGAGAACAGCCGTTTGACCTGATCTTCATGGACCATATGATGCCGGAGATGGATGGTATCGAAGCCATGAAACAGATCCGGCAGATCCTGGCGGCGGAAAACAGGGAAGTACCGGTGATCGCGCTGACAGCGAATGCCCTCAGCAGTGCCCGGGAACGGTTCCTCAGGGAGGGATTCGACGGCTTTGTCAGCAAACCCATTGAATTGCCGGAACTGGAACGTGTGATGAAACGTGTTCTCCCGAAATCTGCCGCCACCAGTTATATCGAAGAAAATGCGAAGGACCTTGTTTCATCAGGTCCGGCGTCTGCGGAAACAGCGGACGCCGCGGCAGGTTCCGCCGCGGCTGCACTGGACGCGCTCCGGGCAGGCGGTATCGATACAGAACAGGGGCTGCGGTACAGCCAGCAGGATGTTGGTTTTTATTTTACGATCATGCGTCAGTTTGAGACGGAATACGAGGAAAAACGCTCAAAGCTGGAAACTTTCAGGCAGCAGAAAGATCATCTGAATTATGCAATCATCGTCCATGCGCTGAAAGGGACCGCGCAGATGATCGGCGCTTCTTCCCTTTCTGTCCTGGCTAAAGATCTGGAGTCCGCGGCAAAGAAAGGACAGGAGAAATTCCTCAGCGAACATCACGCTGCCTTTCTGGTGGAATATGGTTCCGTTGTACATGTGATCCGTGAAAACCTTCCAGCAACTGATGAGGATCCCGGACAGGATGAGGTCCTCGAATTCATGCCGGATCATTTTGAAGACAGTTTTGAATTTGCTCCAGAAGGAGAAGAATGACATGAGAGACTGGTTTAAAAAGCTGAATGACCCTTCCCGTGATGTTTATGAGCGCCGCTATCGTCTTCATTCCGCGGTCAGTATTCTGACCCTGGGGCTGTGGATTATTTTCGCATGGATCGTGGACGGCTATTCCGTGCGCATCCTTTTCTTCGGTATTTGTGAACTTCTGTTCATTCCCACCATGATCTACACGCTGAAAACAGGAAATATCCAGCTGGGCGCCGGAGGCAGTGGCATTGTACTGGTTTTCTTCATGCTTCCCTTTGCCTTTTTCTATAACGGCGGCATTTATGCCGGTGCCCCGAACTGGTGCATCATGGCACTGATCTTTGTCACACTGACGATCCGGGGCAGGCTGCGTACATTTCTGCTGCTGTCAGATTTTGCGGTCACGATTATCTGCTATTTTCTGACATGGAAATACCCGTCCCTTGTAGATCCCTACACCGTGGCCTCCGCTTATGCCGATTCACTTTCATCACTCATCATCACAGCCATCCTGACCAGCATCATGTTCCTCTTCCAGATGCACATGGCCAATCAGGAACACAGAAAAATGGCGGAACAGCAGAAAGAGATCCTGGAACTGAACCGTGCGCAGAACAGGTTCTTTTCCAGTATGAGCCATGAGATCCGTACTCCGGTCAACACGATCATCGGACTCAATGAGATGATATTGCGGGAAGATATCTCTGAAGAAGTGGCGGAGGATGCCGAACAGGTCCGTTCCGCGGGCAATATACTGCTTCATCTGATCAATGATATTCTGGACATGTCAAAGCTGGAATCTGACAGTATGGAACTCGCGGAGGATGTTTACTCCCTCGGGGACATGCTTTCAGAAATCGCCGGAATGATGTGGATCCACGCGCAGAAGAAAAATCTTGCCTTTCATGTGGATATCGATCCATCACTCCCTGCCAGATTGTATGGGGATGAGATGCGGATCAAGCAGATCCTGATCAACCTGCTGAATAACGCCATCAAATACACGGAAAAAGGCTCGGTCACGCTTTCCGTACAGGAAAACCGGACCGACGGACAGGATTTTGTTGTTTATGTCATCAGCGACACGGGGATCGGTATACGGAAGGAAAATATCCCCTACCTGTTTACGGCTTTCAAGCGTGTGGAATCCGCCGAAAACCAGAAGATCGAAGGGACAGGCCTGGGCCTGGCGATCGTCAAGCAGCTGGTTGAAAAAATGGGCGGCACCATCCGCGTAAACAGTGTTTATACACAGGGCTCTGTTTTCACAGTCGAACTGCCTGAAAAGAAAGCGGGAGATGAAACCGTCGGTCCGCTTCTGATTGAGAAACGGCATACGCTGAACAAAAGCATGAAGTATGTTCCCGGATTTTCCGCGCCCAAGGCCAGGATCCTTGCGGTAGACGATAACGCTTCAAACCTGATGGTGGTCGAGAAACTGCTCCGGGATACGCAGATACAGGTCGAGACCGCTTCGAGCGGCACGGAAGCGCTCGAAAAAACCATGACCGAGGCGTATGACCTGATTTTTATGGATCATTTAATGCCGCAGATGGATGGCATCACCTGCCTGCATATGATCCGCACGCAAACCGGCGGTATGAACAAAGAAACAAAAGTGGTGGCGCTGACCGCGAATGCTGAGAGCGGCAGCAGGCAGGCATATGCAAAGGAAGGGTTCTCCGGTTATCTGGCCAAACCCATCAGTGGTGCTGCCCTTGAGCAGGAATGCATCCGCTTACTTCCCCATGACCTGGTTCAGATCACCCAGGAAGGCAATGGTATCGTCGCGAACAGTGTCCTCTGGATGCAGGAACATGAAAAGCGGGAGGATATCCGCATCACTACAGACAGCATTGCCGACCTGCCGAAATCCCTGATCGAACAGTACCGGCTGGGCATCATTCCGCACGCTGTTCATACCTCGGAAGGCATTTTCCTGGATGGCGAGGAGGTAAACGCGCAGGGGATCGTATCCTATATGGAAAACCGGCAGAACACCGCCGCCACCGTCCCGCCGGAGATATCTTCTTACGAAACATTCTTTGCCCGTGAGCTTGTTCACGCCAATCACCTGATCCATATATCGATCTCCGAAAAGGTACCGGGAAGCGGCTTTCTGAACGCGGGGAAAGCCGCGGAAACCTTCCAGAACGTAACAGTTATTGATTCCGAACAACTGTCCAGTGGGGAAGGTCTGCTTGCCATCGAAGCTGCCCGCATGGCAAAAGAAGGGCTCGGTGGGGAAACCATCATAGAAAGGCTGGATCAACTGAAAAAGAAGATCCATACGAGCTTTATCGTGGACGGGCTGGATCATATGGAGAGGGCGAAACTGGTAGGCAAAAATATCGCGAAACTGTCAGACGCGCTCATGACCCGCCCTGTTATAAAACTGCGGAACGGAGAGATCAGGATCGGCAATATTTATTTCGGCTCCCGTAAAAGTGCCTGGAAGAAATACATAGATTCAGAACTGCGCCAGATCAGCGCTATCGACAGGAGACTGCTGTTTGTTACCTATGTAGGCCTGTCACAGGAAGAGCTTTCGGAGATCAGGCAGGAAATCGGAAAAAGAGCTGCTTTTGATTCGGTCATTTTCCAGCAGGCGTCACCGGCGATCGCTGTAAACTGCGGGCCGGGTACCTTCGGACTGCTGTATATTGAAAAAGAATAACGCAGCTGTCACATCTGCCGGGAAAAGGCATGCTTTTGCGGGAGCATGCCTTTTTATTACGAATTAACTCTATCCTCCGTATCTGAATCCTGTGATAAAATTAAACTATAAAATAAAAACAGGATGGCTGCTGTCCCAATGACTGGCAGAAAACAAAAACCGGATCACCGGAAAGCGTATATACCGGCGAAAGAACGATCCGGTGAAATTGTTTTACACCACAAAGCTCTTTCTGTCATGGGATACAATCATTTTCGGAGGGTCCGTTTCACATAACAGATCCCGGCTGAAGCATTGGAACCGAATTTACCGCTGAAAGATGAGCCGCTGCCCGGAATTCAGCAGAGGAGTCATTATGGACGATCAGGAAACGATACAGGAACAGACAAATACAAATTTGAAGTATCTTTTTATTCTGGGTGCGATAGGTCTGCTGATCAATTTCCTCCTTGCCCATCTTGCTACCGGATTGAACCTGCCTCTGTATCTGGACAATATCGGAAGCGCCCTGGCTGCAGCTCTGGGCGGATACATTCCCGGCATCGTTGTCGGGTTTTTCACCAATCTTATCAATGGAATCGGTGATGTCAATACCACTTATTATGGATCTTTAACTGTATTGATCTCCATCGCTTCTGCCTGGTTTGCCAGCAAAGAGTACTACAGTTTCAAAAAGCCCGGGCGGCTGCTGGAGATCATCGTGGTTTTTGCGCTGATCGGCGGCGGCCTTGGATCAATACTTACACTGGCGCTTTACGGTTTTGAATTTGGTGTCGGCATTGGCGGACCGCTGGCGATACGCCTTCATAAAGCCGGAATATCGAGCGAATTTTTATCCCAGATCACAGCGGATCTGCTGATCGATCTTTTGGACAAGACGATCACCGTACTGGTCGTCACATTCGTACTGCAGGTCATGCCCACATCCCTCAAAGAGCTCTTTTATTTCTCCGGATGGCAGCAAACTCCGATCTCCAAAGAAAAGCGCATGGCGGCTAACAAAAAAAAGGTCCATCTTATGTCGCTGCGTACCAAAATCGTTGTTCTGGTAACTGCCGCCATGGTGATCATAGCCACGATCGTGACGGCCATCAGTTTTGTCCACTTCCGCAATTCCGCCATAGAGGAACAACAGGAACTGGCATGGGGTGTCGCGAACGTTGCAGCCGATGCCATCGACGGAGACCGGGTAGATGAATACATCGAGCTGGGAGAAGCCGCGGAAGGTTACGCCCGGATCGATAAGCGGTTCAACGATCTCGCCAACAGCACCGCAAGCATCCAATATGTTTACGCATACAGGATCCTGGAGGAAAGCTGCCAGGTCGTATTTGACGCGGATACACCTGATTTGCCCGGCGGCAATCCCGGGGACATCGTGGAGTTTGATGAGGATTTCAAGGATCAGCTGCCGGATCTGCTGGCGGGAAAGGAGATCGAACCGATCATGGCTCACGGGCAATTCGGCTGGCTGCTGACAGTATACAAGCCGATATACAACAGTCAGGGCGAATGCCAATGTTATGTGGGCGTAGACGTCAGTATGGATCACATCACCCGCAACATTTATGAATTTCTTGCCCGGGTGGTATCGCTGTTCTTTGGCTTCTTCCTGCTGGTCCTGACCGCGGCGATCTGGTTTGCGGAATATAATGTCATTTTACCGATCAACGGGCTGGATATCGCCACAAGCAACGCGGTTTACAACACAGCGGAAGCACGTGCCAATTCAGTCCGTGAGATCCGGGAACTGGATATCCGCACCGGTGACGAGATCGAAAACCTGTATCACTCCATAACCAGGACCACGGAGGATATGGTGAGCACGATCGAAAACATGGAACTGCAGAGTGAGATCATCAGCAAACTGCAGAACGGGCTGATCCTCGTGCTGGCTGACATGGTAGAGAGCCGCGATAAATGCACCGGCGATCATGTACGGAAGACGGCCGCATATACGGGCATTATTATGCGCGAGCTGAAGAAAGAAGGCATTTACACCGATCAGCTGACGGATGAGTTCATGTATGATGTTGTCAATTCCGCACCGCTCCATGATATCGGCAAGATCCAGGTATCCGACACGATCCTAAACAAACCCGGGAAGCTGACAGATGAAGAATTTGATATCATGAAGACCCACACGACCGCGGGCGCCGAAGTGATCGCTCACGCGATGCAAACGGTATCCGAAGCGGACTCCGGCTATTTGAAAGAGGCAATGAATCTGGCGAAATACCACCATGAGAAATGGAACGGCAAGGGTTATCCCAGCGGTTTGAACGGGGAAGAAATTCCGCTCTCCGCACGCATCATGGCGGTAGCCGATGTTTTTGACGCGCTGGTATCCAAACGCAGCTATAAAGAGGGGTTCCCCTTTGAAAAAGCAATGGCTATCATTCAGGACGGCGCCGGCAGTCACTTCGACCCTAAGGTCGCCGCAGCATTTCTGAAAGCATCGGATGAGGTGCGCCGGGTAATGGAAAGCAACATGAGCCTGTAACAGTTTTCTATAAACAAAAGAAACATTACAGGGCCTGCTTTTACCGTCCTGACTCTGAATTTTGTCCTGCCGGTCCTTGTGTCTCTGCGGCAGCTTCGATCAATGAACGGGCGACCCCGCACCTACAGGGCTGGTCCCGCTGCTCCGCTCCGTCTGCGCAGAACAGGGCCCTGAGCAGGAACTATTTTTTTAATGTTGAAAGAGACATCATGAAACGATCATCTGTTTTTATTTTATTGCTTTTTCTGTTTCTCTTCATTTCCGGTCATATTTTCAGCTCGGAAGCCGCGGAGGATCTGTTCCGCATCACTGTACTCGATGTAGGCAAAGGTGACTGTATCCTGGTTGAGACCGGTGATAATATCGTGATGAACGATACCGGTTATAAAAATACCGCCGAAGATGTTTTGAAATACCTGCAGGACCGTAACATCAGCAAACTTGACGCACTGATCATATCTCATTACCATAAAGACCATGTCGGCGGCGGGGCCGCTGTCCTGCAAAACCTCATCGCGGAAAAGATATATATGCCCGATTATGAAGGGACGCGGGAAGTATATTTCGAAATGCTTACCGTAATTGAAGAAAAAGGGCTCAGTCCGCAGCGTATAAAAGGGAGTGACGGGATCGTCACTTTCAGGCTGGAAAGCGGTGCCGAATACCGCATTTTCCCGAGTACTGTGCCTTATGATCCTGAAGAGGAAAACGATAATGATGTATCCATGACAGCGGCAGTGTACTACAACGGACATTCAGCCTTCTTTGCCGGTGATCTGGAAGAAGCAGGGATCACATCCCTTTCGAATTACGCAAACGGGCAGGATCTCAGCTGCGATATTCTCAAACTTCCCCATCATGGGAGGACCTCGGACAATTCATCCGTTCTGTTTGATTTGATCCATCCGCAGACCGCCCTGATCACAGACGGTTCAAGCCAGAGAGCTTATGGGGAGATGATCGATATGCTGAAAGAGCGGAATATCACCACCCTTTGCAGTGCTGCCGACAAAACCTACATCATCACTGCTTCCGGACCTTCCGGCTGCACCATTGAGAGGACCGGTC
Source organism: Flexilinea sp. (assembly GCA_036723985.1). GTDB lineage: Bacteria > Chloroflexota > Anaerolineae > Anaerolineales > Anaerolineaceae > Flexilinea. The sequence continues at coordinate 922 of DAIMGK010000156.1, read as the reverse complement.
AGACCGAACCTCTTACGAGCGGTCCCTGGGAATATATGATCGAAAACGGAAACGCGGTCATTACCGGCTATACCGGAATAGATACCGAACTCAATATCCCTTCCGGGATCGAAGGCTGTCCGGTGACCGGGATCGCCGATTCCGCGTTTTATAATCACACAAAGCTTACGTCTGTTACGGTCCCGGAAACCGTGAGCTCGATCGGAGATTCCGCTTTCTCATGGTGCTCAAAACTGAAAACAATATCGCTCCCGGATCAACCGGTCTCGCTCGGTGCCGGCGCTTTTTCCTGGTGCGAAAAGCTTGAAAGTGTGACTCTTCCCACCGGCATAAATTCTATCGGAGAATATACATTTTTCCACTGTAAAAAACTTTCCGATACAACAATACCGGAAAGCGTCACTACCATCGGAGAAAAAGCTTTTGCGCACTGCAATAAAATGGAATCCGTGACGATCCCCTCCGGTGTGAAGTCAATTGACGAAGAAGCCTTTCAGAAATGCAAGAATCTGAAAACAGTACTCATACAACCCGGCCTGAAAACCATCAAAAAATCAATGTTCTCAGGCTGTGAAAACCTTGAGAGCGTAACGATCCCGTCTACTGTAAAATCGATCAAAACTACTGTATTCGATAACTGTAATAAGCTTGCCGATATATTCTTTGAAGGAACAGAAGAAATGTGGGAAGCCATCGAAAAAGCAGATAAGTGGAATGAAGGGATGCCGGCAGGGACAAAGATCCACTTTCAGGAGCCTCCGGCTGAACCTTTCGCAAGCCTTACGTTTTTCCCCATGTGGAGTCCCGGATCTTTTCTGCCGGCGACCGGAATCACGGCTGAAGTGATTTTTCCGAAGTCTGCCGATCTGAAATATCAGAAAACAGGCCTCACCATTGAGATCCCGTCTGTTTCATCCGCTGC
>DAIMGK010000155.1:0-11281 GCA_036723985.1 Flexilinea sp. | reverse complement strand
CCCATTTAAGAATTATCGCATAAGACCGGTTTTTTCATTTATGTCAAAATGTCAATTATCTTTTTTTTTTACGACAACTATATCTGGTATTCAACAGTCTCTATACAGCCTGATAAAATGCCATCGAAATTCCATGCTTCGCAGCGGCGCGGAACAGAATTAATTATGCCTGCCAAAGTACTCCCCGCGCCTTTTGTTAATTAGCCGGGGGCCACGCGCTGAGCCAAGCTCACGCGTGGCCCCCGGCACCCCCATTATATTTATCAATTAAGCCTGGTCTATTCGATCTCTGACTGAATGTCAATCATCTTATTTTTTACGTCAGCTATGCATAGAGTTCAACTGTCTGTTTTCAGATCATAGTTATTACCGGTCAGAGGATATTTCATATTCTTTTCAGAGGCTTTTCGCCATACCTTTCAGAGTCATTTGGTATAACACAAAAGGGATACAAAAGGTGATTCCGATTCCTGTCACAAAAATTAAAAATCGCTTGACATAAAATGGGAAGACCGCTAAAATATACCCTGTTGTTGAGAAACAATGGTTCGCCGAGATAGCTCAGTTGGTAGAGCATACGACTGAAAATTGTAGTGTCCACAGTTCGATTCTGTGTCTCGGCACTGAAAAACCCGGGTCATTATGACTCGGTTTTTTCTTTAACCGATATTGGCTCTGAAACTAAAGTTTCCCGGCGAAGATCAGAAAGGAAAGATATGGGAATTCCCGGGAGAAAGCAAAATATCCGTAACATATCAGGTATTACTGCCAATAGTTCATCTCTTTTCTAATCCGCAGGGAAAAAAGAATTAAGTTAATATAAGGATACAAAAATCCGTATATATAAATCAGGTTACAGGATCCGGGATTCAGGGATACAGGGCGGCGATCGTGCGGGTGCCGATCAGCTGCTCCAGGTCTCCGAAGGGGATGCCATCCAGATCTGCACGCAGCAGAAGAGCATCGTCATTCTCGCTGATCCCGAGGATCGGGATGGTGTAGGGACCTGCCGAGATCTGCTTTTTCCCGGAAACGGCAGCCCGGGTCAGCGGGATCTTCGGGAGCTTCAGGCAGGGAACATCATCGATATATCCGAGTCCGGTGACCTCGGCATAGGCGAAGGGGACGGTGAAGATCTCCTCACATACCGCGCTGTTCAGGGTCAGGTTGGTATTTTCCCGCGGGACGGAGGAAAGCAGGATCTCGCCGTATCCGTTCACGATGGAGACCGGAATATATTCCCTGCCGGCCGGACGCAGGTAATTCGTCCCATACCAGGGCAGTTCGGAAAAGCTGTTTTTATCTTCCGAAATATAAAGCATGCGCTGATACATCAGCCTGGAAAGGGCTGTCCCGTTCTTATTTACCGTGTAATCAATAGCCAGGTCGGCGTAACCGGTCACGCTCTCATCCGTCCGGATCATGATCCGGACCTTTGTCGGCTCATTCTGTTCGACACTGACCGAGATCGGGAATTCATCCTGACTTGAGATGAGATCCTGTCCGGCTTCGTTTCTCTCCCAGTACAGCTGATACTGGTTAGCCCGGACCGGATGCCAGTTCCGGTACAATTCCCGGTAGAAATACCAGTTGCTGCGCTGAATATAATACTCCCAGGGTGAGAAGGTCTCTTTGATCGTCACCGCATAGCGGAAATCGCCCTTGCTGAAATCATCCAGATAGGCAGCCCGGTTTTCGTCACCCATCACATGGATGATATAATCCGTTCCGCTCGGCTGGAACTGACCGGTGACCAGTTCCATGGCAGAGGCGTAGGTGGAAAAGATCTTTTCATCTCCGGGCATCGTTTTCGCCTTCAGCAGAGAATCGCTCAGCTCCGTGACACGGCCACCCATTTCCGGGATATATTCGCCCGGTTTCACCGCGAGTTTCTGCCGGATGAATTCATCATAGACCTCCGGAATGATCCAGACACAGGCACAGATCCCCGCCGTGAAGAGCAGTGAACGCATTACCTTCGCTTCCGGGAAATATGCCAGAATACGGGCGGAGATTTCATATGCCACCGTGAGGGTCATGATGATCAGCCCGACTTCCCGGGCGGAGTCCCCGCTGATCATATAGTATTCATTCATGGCGCAGAACCCCGTCATGTTGGCAAGGCAGGGAAGGCCGTAACGGATGACCGCGTTCCCGGTTCCCCGTTCTTTGAAGAGCCTCATGATATAGCAGATACAGAGGATCGCCTGCAGCGCGCTGCACCATGTCAGGTCAATGTCGAAGATATAAAAATGTTTGACAGTGTTGGGATACCAGCCCTGAAACCCGCCGATCCCGAAGGTCGTATGCATCCAGGCAGGCAGATTCCCCAGCGTGAAGACAGCCGCGGCAAGAACAGCGCCCAGGAGAGACAGGCACACAGCCGCCGGCGTCAGCAGGAGCGTTTTCGGAACAGAACGGATCCGTGAAAGTGTCACCACGATGAGCATGATGACCAAGCAGAGCCAGACGCTGATCCCGTAATCATTCCCCCAGGGGAAGGCAAATCCGCTGAAGAATGAGGCAAGGATAAACAGGGACATCATTTTTCTATCACCCGGACGCCGCTTTATGATCTCGTATCCCGCGATCAGTCCCAGGCAGACCAGAGGGAGAACGAACGCCCGTACCATCCGAGCAGAGTTGCCGTTTTTCAACGCGTATTCGAAAGCGTTCCGGATCTCCTCCGTCATCGCGAAATTGTTTTGGAAAAACAGCGGACGGATCAGGAGCAGTGAGAGAAGGATGACCGATGCGGAGCATCCTTTAGAGGCAGACCTGAATATCGCTGTTCCGAGAACGGCTGAGATCAATGACAGGGAAAGAAAAGCGAGAAAAACAAATGCCGTTTTGCTGGCAAAGAAAGTCCCCCCGAAAAGGAGCGTGGTCAGGCTGCCGAGATACAGATGGCCCAGCCCCAGGTAATCGGAAAAATCCTTATAAGGGATCTGTCCGCTCAGCAGACGGCGTATCGGGTTGAAATCCTGGAACGTACCGTTCAGGGGACCGAAATCCGCGTCATGCACCGAAGTCTTCGCGTGGACAAACGCGAGAAGCAGGATCAATATGACCGGTAAAATCAACTCCCGGATAATTTTTTTTCGTTCTTTCACTTTGCCTGCTCCCTGTTCCCTGATCCCGTTACCACACTTCCGATATCTGAAACCCGGTCTTAGCTCAAAAATTTCCGATACGGAACCAGCAGGATTCGAGATGGGCAGCCAGATCCTTGCCGATCTTTTTGGTCAGCTTTTTGATCACCCATTCCATGCTGTCCGCCCCGCCGATATCAAAAATACGCTGCCCGATCTCCCGGGTGCGGATATGGCGGCACTCGCGGTCAAAAGGTCCGCCCGGCCGCTCGGACAGGTAATCTTCCTTCTGCCCGATCTGGACAAGTTCATCCATAAGGCGGTTCATTTCATCTTTATACTGTCCGGAAAAAGGTTTACTGAAAAACCACATATTAGCCTCACTTTTTATTTATGACTCATGATATATACATGTTCTGAGTTCCGAATATCCGATCCTGAATGCGGATCATTTCTATTGTAACATCAAAATCTGTCCGGCTCTACTCCCAAATCGCATTGAAATAGCCGCTCATCACTTCCGTCCCGCTCAGCGTCATGGAAAATTTCCTGTTATCCCCTGGGACCGTCAGGTCCAGAGGCGCTCCGGTCAGGATAAACACCTCTTTTTCATCACCGCACTGAACGCTCAGCTCCAGGGAAGCGTTTTGCGTCCGGGAATAAACCTGAAGCCGGCGTTTGGCGTTGTCCGGAAAAGACACGTCCGCGGTAATGGACCCGGTAAAGGATTCAAAAGCCAGCACCCATATATCATCTTCCCTGATCTCATGATAACCGATAGAGATATGGCCGCCCTGTTCCATAACGCTGAAATTAATGCCGATAACAAATTTTGAGACAAGCCAGACGATCGCCAGGACGAGTCCCAGAACGACCAGCGTGTAATTTTCCTGTTTTTTTTGCTGTTTGGTTTGGTTCAATGATCCCTCATTTCTGATATGCAGTATATAGATACAGCCTTGCTGCCTGTTTTATTGACTTCTGCCCTGCCTTCTTCTTCGGGTGTCATAGTCGTTCAGAAAACGCTCCAGTACCCGCAGCAGTGCCGTAATATCTTCCGGACGGGTATCATTCCCGTGACAGATCATCAGGGAATTTTTCGGCATCATGCCCGTTCCCGGTGAAAGAAATATGCCGTATCTTGCGGAATAATCAACGATATCCTGCGGGGAAATATCCACAGGCAGTTCGATCGCCGTGCTGTTCAGGGCACGGGTATCCGGCGAACAGAGGATCGGAAATCCCCGGGCATATGTCCATTCATAGATACGGTTCCGGACGACAGCCAGCCGTTCGATCCGGGCGTTCATCCCTTCCGTAAGGACGCCGTCGATTTGTTCGTTCAGCGCGTTCAGAAGCGTATAAGGGGGAATATCCAGCGAGGATGGGCTGCGGCTGACCATCTGCCGTGAGTAGTTGAAATATCTCCCGTTCAATGTGTTATGGGCAAGTACACGTGTGTGGGCTCTTTCATTGAGGACAGCTATACCCAGACCCGGCGGAAGCCCCATTGCCATTTCCGATCCGCAGATACAGATATCGGCAAATCTGATATCCAAATGGTCCGAGCCGCAGAATATGGAACCGCTGATATCCGCCGCGATCAGCCCGTCGGGGTTGTTCTGCCGGAATTCCCGGCTGATCAGTTCCGGATTGATCCTGTATCCGAGACAAATGTCAGTGGCAGTAAACAGCAGGAGGTCGAATTTTTCCTTCTTTACAGCAATTCCGAAGGCTTTCATATCGATCGCCGCGCCGTACGCAGAGTCGAAGATCGTAACATTGGCGCGGCAGTCATCAGCGATATCATACCATTCCTGCGACATGGGACCGTTCACGATCATCAGAATGTTTTTGTCAGAAAACCATTCGATGACCATCTGCAGCATCCCTTCCCGGAGGCAGCTGAAAAAAGCAGCGGTATGCGCATCCGGGAAAAAGAATTCCTTCAGTCTCTCAGACAGGACAGCAGGCTGCAAAAGTGTACCGGAGCCGGGCGGAGTGACCTGAGCAGCCAGGACTTCCGGTGAAACGGATCCGGGATTCGGAAGAAACCAGCGGGACATAAGATGATCAGAAACCGGATATCAGCAGGCAGGACGCAAAACGGCATGGAGCCGCGCTTTCCGCAAAAACCGCTGAACGGCGCAGTCAGAGAATAAATGAAAGGATGACGAGGATCGTTATAAAGCAGGCCGCCAGAAAGCCGATTTTCTTAAGGTTCTCAATAACATAGGTATAATCCGGGTCAAAAGCCGTCGAACTGCTCTGACGGTTCGCCACGGGAAGCCCTTCTGACGGAGCTGCTGCATTGCGTTTTTGTTGTTTTGCCATTGTAAATATTCCTCCGATCAGCATATCATTGCCGCAGTATGGCGCTGACAACGATACGCTGTGTATCAACCAGATAAGGGTAACACGAAATCAAAGTCAGTGTGCTGTCTTCCGTCTGTCTCATGACCTCGACCTGGGAAGGCTGCACGATCTGTGTACCGGTAACGATATAAGTATACGCGTTTTTTTCCGTTAATAACAAAATTTCATCACCGGGAACAAGACGGTCCAGTTCACGGAAAACCTGTCCGAATATATCATTGTGTCCGGAAAGGATCACATTCCCGGGTTTTCCGGGGATGCCGCTGGACGCATTCAGGCCGACGCCGGTTTTCAGTGCCTCCCAGTCATCCCCCTGGACAACGGGTGCATCTACGCCGATCGCGGGAACTCCGACCCGTATGATACGCCCGGTATCATTGTCGACGGGAACAGAGGCCGCAGCCTGGACACTGACAAGCCCCCGGAGATGTTCCGGGATCTCGTTTTCATTAAATGAAGCGTTTCCCACAGCATCCGGTGCGGTATGTCCGCCGGGAAGTACGACCGCCTGGATCAGGGCTGTGGGCGTGACAGTGGGGACCGCAAAAGCCCGGGCGGCTTCATCATTCAGGTTCCGCAGGATCGATGAACCTCGTCCCAGCAGAAAGATGATCCCGATGACTGCCAGGATCTCAATGATCAGCAGGATCACATCGATCCGCCGGATCACTTTCCCGCCGGAATGACGTTCGATCGTTTTGGTATCCGGGTTGTAAATAAGGTCGTCATTGATCGGCGCGTTTTCCGCGTCAACAATACGGCCCGCTGCCCGATAAGCCGCGACCCGTGCCTCGCGGCTCCGGATCTTGCGCTGCATCAGGAGTTCCCTCAGTTCGTCGTCAGTCAGTAATTCCCGTTTCATATGATTTCCTGTGTGATCTATATACCCGGAACCGATCCATGCCGGGCAAATCATTCCTTGTCAGTTTCCGTCCGTTTCCGGCAGCTGTTCATTTTTTCCTTTCTTATCATCAAACACAAAAAACCTCGCCACCGCGTAATTGAAAAAGTTCATGGCAAACTCGATTCCCATCTTGATGACCGTCGGATCAACCGGGAGCCTCGGTTTGAGCACTTTCAGCAGATAGTATACGATCATCGTTGAGAATACGACCAGCAGGACATAGCGGGGGAAGGAATCGCGGCGGCGTCCCTGCTGAAAGACCGCAAACCGCAGCAGAATGAAGTTTACGATCAGTGATACCACACGCGCCGCGATCAGTGCCGGGATATCCGAAACACCGCTGTGATTCAGCAGAAAGTAAGTCAGGTTGTCGGCGCCTGAGGCGATCAGCCCGGCTGCCGAATATTTCAGATAGGAAATGACCGTTTCTTTCATGCGTATACCGGAGCCCCCGGATATTCTTATTTTTTAATACCTGTTCAGAGCCATGTTCTCCGCAAACGGAGCGAGACAGCAAAAGCCGTCCCCAGGCTCGTTTGAACAAATGCCATTTCTTATTTTTCCTACCCCACCGGCTGGGTGATACTGGTGAGCAGCAGGGCGGACAGGAGGCCCTGCATGATCGTGCTGAAAGTCAGCGGGAAAAAGCGCTCCATTTTCGACCGGCCGCGTATAACATTTACTATCGAGATCAAAACCATCACGACCAGCATCAGCGGACTGATCATCAGCAGAACATCGAAGATCGTAAAGAACACCAGGATGATGTCCGGAAGATCCACCTGCGCATCAGACGGCTGCATGCTGCCCAGAAGGAAAGTGATGCCGACAACCAAGGTAACCAGCAGCGTTATGCCGTTCCATATTACCGGGATCCAGAAAAGCGGCCCGTATTTTTTATCATTTCTTTTCACAGATCCTTCTTTCTTATCTGAGCTAATTGTTCGGCAAGCAAACCCATCATGATCAGCAGAAGTCCCGCCGTCATGGACATCATCGCGGCTGAGCTTAACCCGGAACCGCGAACCAGGAACGGGATGGCCCAGAGGATCCCGAAAACGATCATAAACCCGCCAAGCGGCAGAAAAATACGCATGGGATTGAAGACCATGACGATATTGATGATCTGGAGCAGTGTGTCCAGCGCTGTCATAGTATTGATCGTGCTTTTTCCGGCACGGCGCGGTTCAACTTCGATCGGCGTTTCGGTGACCAGATGTTTTTGCTGGATGAAGATCAATGTCAGAACTTCCGAAAAGGCCATCCCATCCGGACACAGCCGCAGGTACCGATGGACCAGAGCCGTATCATAAAGTTTCATGCCGGAATTGAGATCGCTGACAGGGAGATCGTCCACCAGCCGTCCCGCGATAAATCGGATCATCTTTTTCCCGAGGGCACGGTACCATCCGCTGCCTCCGCCGGAATCCCCGCCGCGGCACCCGATGACCATGTCCGCGTCGGTTTCCTCCTGTTTTTTCAGCAGGTTCAGCACATCAGCCAGACGGTGCTGGCCATCAGCGTCAAGCGTCACAGAAAAACGGGTCTCCGCCATCTGCAGCCCGCTGATCAGTGCGCCGCCGTATCCCCGGTTGACTTTATGATGACAGACCCACAGAAAATCATGCTTCGACGCGGCTTCATCAAGCATCGCGCCGGTCCCATCCGATGAACAGTCATCAACGATCACCAGATGCGCCTGATGCAGTTCACAGAAATCAAGCAGTTCCGGTAAAAACTGCCGCAGTGATGTTTCTTCATTATAGGCAGGAACCACAAGTGTCAGTTCCGAAGTCAGCATAAAGTCTCCATTGTAAAGCTGATCCCGGCCGCCCGGTATACAGCGGCCGGCCGGCGGATCCCGTGGGAACCCGAACCATGGCATTCAGGGAAACCGGAGGAATGTCATATTCCCGGATATTTTTAACAGATAAGGCGGACCTTTCTCAAAAATCAGTCCGGATATCAAGTATAAAGGGGCAACCGGATATCATAAAGCGGCATCCGATCACCCCCTGAACACAGAATGCTTACACCAGTTCCCCGGTTTCCGGATCGTTACAGGCGGATATAAAATCCGAAAAAGGAATTCGGTCCATCCAAAACATAGAAGACCATACGGCCGTTGGGCACGTATTTGTTGAGTTTCATGGAGATCTGCGTCGTCGTACCGCGGGCCACTTCATCCGTGATCATCCAGCGGGGACCGCTGCCTTCGGCAAGATAATCACTGCCGCGTTTGCAGACCAGTTCATATTTCCCGGCAGGCCAGGAACGGTCAGAAAGATTTTTGATCGTCAGCGTCAGCGTATATGTCCCGTCATGCTCATCCTGGAGGTAAAACCGTACCGGGACATTGTCCATCGGCGGCATGAGCTGATCATATCCTTTCTTTTCGTAGTAATAGAAATTTTCTGTTTGAGCATACACATTGCAGATACCCAGCAGCATGGCGGTCAAAATACCGCAAACCATCGCGATCCATAAAGTCTTTTTCATAAGAACTCCTTTTATCTTTTTCTTTCACTGTATTATATCTTAATTCATGGCAGATTTCCCGCCAATTCATGTTTATTCGTATAATAAACATTTCCGCACCCGTTCGGAAGGAGAAGGTAATTGTCCTGCGAAAGAGAGACATTTTTACCTGTAACGATGACGGTTCCATCCTTCGGTCAGCAACCGTCCCGCCGGCACTTTCTTCCATAATAATAATGAAACGTTTGAAAACCGGTTTTCGTTCCTGTCCGGAGGAAACCTTTCCATAAAGGGACAGACCCCATGATATACTATTTCCAGAACAGATGCAAAATAATAAAAAAACCGGCACCTCAATGCCGGCTTATTTCTCAGATCGATCCAGATACCGAAACCGTTTCCGGACCCGGCAGCTATGTCAGCCGAATATCATGTCTTTCGCGCGGAAAACCTGCGAGCGGAACTGGTTGTCTTTCTGCAGTAAGGAGGATACCTTTTCACAGGCATGAATGACCGTCGTATGATCGCGTCCGCCCATGGCAAGCCCGATCTGCGGCAGGGAGACATTGGCCTCTTCGCGCATCAGGTACATGATCACCTGCCGGGTAAGCGCCACTTCTTTGGTCCGGTCGCGGCTCATAACCTTTTCCACCGGGACACCGAAGACATCGGAAACGGATTCGATGATCTCATCGGCGGACATATTCCGTTTCGGTGTGCTCATATCGGTCAGCGACATCCGTACAAGCTCTTTATCCAGCGTATGCCCGCAGAGGTCGGAAACAGCCAGGACCCGGTTCAGCGCACCTTCCAGCTCGCGGATATTCGAAGTCACCTGACGGGCGATCTGTTCGAGAACTTCCATCGGTACCTGTTTTCCGGATTGTTTTGCTTTGGCGGAAAGGATCGCGATGCGTGTTTCCAGATCGGCCGGCTGGATATCGACTGTAAGCCCCCATTCAAAGCGGGAACGCATCCGTTCATCCAGTGTGACCATGGAACGCGGAGACCGGTCAGATGTAATGACGATCTGTTTGTTCATCTCATAAAGTTTATTGAACGTATGGAAAAAGGCTTCCTGGGTGCTTTCCTTGCCGATGATGAACTGGATATCATCGATCAGCAAAACATCCGCCGAACGGTATTTCTCCCGGAAAGTTTCATCATCCCGGTTCTGGATCGAACGGATAAAGTCACTGGTAAACTCTTCCGAAGAGGCGAATACGACCTTCAGGTCGCTGTCCTTCAGCCGGTTGCCGATGGCATGCAGCAGATGAGTTTTCCCCATGCCGACTCCGCCATAAATAAAGAGCGGATTGTAGGCTGTTCCCGGGGTTTCCGATACGGCACGGGCAGCCGCGCTGGCAAGGTTATTATTATTGGAAACGACAAAATTGTCAAACGTAAAACGCGCAAGGATGTTGCTGACACAGGGACGGGATCGATCCGTCTTCACTTCAGCCTTGACCTCCGCGGGGACTACGGAAGTTTCCGTCTCATCCCCGCTCTCTCTGCTCTCCCTGTCGGGTGGGAGCCAGGCTCCGCTGACCACAAAAGCGACTTTCTGAGGAGCGCCCTGCATTCCGGAAAGGATCTTTTCAATCGTTCCGCTCAGGCGCTGTTCCGCCCAGTCGCGGGTAAAACCGTTTGCCATGCCTACGGTATAAACCCCATCCTCGCAGGCGAGCAGTTCCGCGCTGCCCAGCAATGTGCTGAACGTCTGCCGGTCCATGCTTCCCTTCATTTGAGCCATGGCAGCATTCCATGTATTGAGAGCGGAAGGTGCCACGCCCGTGAGGATTTGAGTGGTTTGGTTCCTGTTTCGTCTAACCATTGTCCGTATCTTTGCTTTCATGCTCATTTCCAGGCGCAGGACGCAAATTCTCTCTCAACTGCCGGCAAACTTAACCGGCAGCTACTGAAAATGAGCTGCTTTGTTATTTTTCCGAAATCATCGGGGAGGCCTGATTTTTTTTGTTGATCGGCTTTTTCCCTCGAACTGCATTTATTTTAACATAAAAAAAACAGGCCCTTCAGAGGCCTGTGCGTAACCTATTAACCTTAAAATTTCACTATTCTTTAAGATTGGAAAACTTAAAAAGACTGTTTTTTGGGAAAATCTGTTTCAATATTATCAAAAAACCAATAATTTTTAAACACCCCGAAAGAAAGTTTGGTACAAATTGCGCGTAACATTAAAACCGAATTGTTCAGACAGTTTTCTTAAAAAAAGATTCCGGCAACAGAAAACATATATCATTGCCAGTTTTGGAAAGCATGAAATTGATTATGATTTTGCCCTTGACAAAATCAGGTTTATTATTTTCAAATTTATAGATGCAACATACATGCCAAATTACAGATTTTTGTCATTAATTTTTAGGGAAACGCTGATTAAAGGAAAGAAGAGACAAAAAAGCCGTCTTAAATT
>DAIMGK010000154.1:0-11389 GCA_036723985.1 Flexilinea sp. | reverse complement strand
GTCAGGTCCCTGTTTTCGCAGGTTTCGGCTGTCTCCGCGGTGTATTTCAGATAATTCCGGTTGAATGTCTCGAGGTCAGGGACAAAGAGGATGTCGCAGGAACTGACTTCATCCGCCTTGTTTTTCACGATCGTGTTTACGGCCAGCGTATCATACCGCATCAGTTTTCCCCCGACCGGCAGCGTATAGAATTCTTTGATACCTGCCGCGGCTTTTCCGATACAGTAGTCAAGCAGCATGTTGAACTTCATCTGTCTACTTTTGCTTACCCTTACAAGGTTCGTCACATCCAGCGTTTTGAAAAATGTGACCATCGGGTTTGGCGCATTCATCCAGAGCTCAAAAGCCGCCGCGCGGCTTGTCTTCTTTGGGTCGATCTCTTCAGACATTGTTTTCTCTCAAGTGTGTCAGTCCCGCGTTTCGACCGCGAACCGGGCTGCGCTTTCCGCATGGATCACTGTCGTATCAAACAGGGGCAGGACTGAATCCTCCTGCCTGACGAGAAGCCCGATCTCGGTGCATCCGAGTATTACCGCCTCAGCACCCTCTGCTTTCAGTTCCGCGATGATGCGTGCGTATTCGGCTCTGGACGTATCACTGATGATTCCGCGGCACAGCTCGTCAAAAATCACGGTATTGACCAGCTCAATATCTTCATTGTGCGGAATCAATACTTCAAACCCTCTTTCTTTCAGCCTTGACGTATAGAAATCCTCAGTCATGGTGTATTTTGTCCCGAGGAGGGCGGTCTTTTTTATCCCTTGTCTGTCCAGAGCCTCAGCGGCGGCATCTGCGATGTGGATCATCGGGACCGTGATCTTTTTCCGGACATCCGGAAAAAGTTTGTGCATCGTATTCGTGCAGATCAGCACGACATCCGCCCCGGCCTTCTCCAGCTTTACCGCGGCGTCGGAAAGGACTTCCGCGATGCAGTCCCATCTGCCTGCTGACATGTAATTCTCAAGCTCGCTGAATTCCACACTGTACAGGATGATCCTGGCATTGTGGAGCCCGCCAAGCTTCTCCCCGACGTATTCATTAATGATCCTGTAGTAAGGGATCGTGCTTTCCCAGCTCATTCCTCCGATCAAACCAATCGTTTTCATTTTGCTTACCTCCGTAAATTTGATTTATTCGTTTATTGTGTATGTCAGTGACTCTTCGTGGTGATGGTTCCCATGCCCGGACGTATCTATATGGAGACGGGACCGGGAGAGCAGCAGTAAAGTGGTGACAGTTCCCTCCGGCTCAATGCTGAGCCTGCGGAAACCGTCCCCGAGCCTGCGGAAACCATCTCCGAGCCTGCGGAAATCGTCACCGAGCGGAGTGTTCGAGCAAGTCCATGACTTCATCAAGTTTTGGCGGATCCAGCGGCAGCGGGAAGCGGGAAATGGCAATGGCGGAACATGCGCTTGCGAAACGGACCGTTTCCTCATCCGACATACCGTGGAGAAGCGCATAGACACATCCGGCTTTAAATGTGTCACCTGCTCCGAGCGTGCTTTTGACTTCCACAGCAAACGGAGCCATCCGATGTGTATCTTCTCCCTTCCTTCCGTAGAGCATCTCTCCGCCGCCCTGTGTCAGGATCGTCAATCCCTCTGCTTCCGCCTGCATCAATTCCATGACGGAGCCGGGATCCATTCCTTTGTAGTCGTTCTCGGTGCATTCTTTGGAGACGACATTGATGGCAGCGTAACGGTGGAGGAAGGAGTCATGCCTGCTGTCGATCGTCACATAAGGGATTCCGAGACGGATGCAGATCTCTGCCGCGAGCTGTGTCTCGTCCAGGAAAAACGGATCGATCGCGGCTGCTTCACATCCGGCGATATCTTCCTCCCGGGGAATGTTCCACCATCTCTTTCCGGTGGCGAACAGCGTCTGGAACCGTCCCATGGGAGAACGGACCAGCCCCGCGATCACAACATAATCCATGATGCCCGGATCGTCTTCCATGTAATGAAGCGGTGACAGATCCACATTCTTATCAGCGTAGAAAGATCTGAGCATCGGAGCGACTTCCGTACCGATCCATGTGCCGTCTATGCGGACAGATTCACCCAGTGAATCCAGTACGGTGGCAGCTGTTCCGGTCTCTCCGCCCGGCAGGAAATACTGGGCTCCGATCTCGGAATATTCATCGGGACGGAGGAAACCGTCTTTCAGCAGAAAGGAGTGCGTTCCAAGCACCTGACCATATAAATAAATTTTCGGATTTTTTTTCATCTTACTTTTTCACCATTTCCCGGAAAATCGCGTCCCGGTCAAAATTGCCCTCCGGAAGCCCCGGAATTTCCTTGTATGCCTTGCAGACAGAGAGGCTGACTTCGGTAAGGACCGCACTCATTTGCTCGTCTGTATAGGGGCAGTCATCAGTCACGATCAGTGTCGCGAAACTGAAAACCACCAGCCACAGGTCGCGGAAATATTTATCAGCGGTCTCGCCATCCATGTGATAGATGCGCGTTATTGATTCTCTCGCCAGATCCTGTGAGAAACGCAGCGCTTCCATCGCACCTCCGGTTACCCTGTCCGGTCTCGAGAGAAACAGCAGTTTGTAGAGTTCCGGTTCTTCCTTCGCAAATTGCAGATACTGCTGCCCAAGCCCCAGGAAAGGGATGGGACCGGCAAGTCCGCGTTCGATATATTCCCTGTAATATTCTTTCGCGAGTTTATAAACCTCTGTCTTGAGCTCATCCATTGTGTCAAACCAGGTGAAGATCGGCCCGACGGATACATGAAGCTCTTTGGCAACTTCCCGCGCCGTCACCGCGTCGATCCCCTTTTCTCTGGCTATCTTCATGGCGGCGTCTATAACATCTTCTTTTCGAAATCTTGCTTTCGGAGGCATAACGCACCATCCCTTTTCTGAAATCAATAAAATAACATGCGTTAGATAACAATTGTTATTCTAACAGCATCGCTGTCTGCTGTCAAGAACCTGCAGATGAATTATGATAAGCATTCCCGTTTTGAAAAATGTTGAAAAAAATTCAGTTGCCTGCCGAAAAAATGCGGGTGAGTTTAATTATGATCCCTTACCGGAGAAAGGCGGTATGGAAACAAAAAAATTTCAAAAACCCAACCATGCTGAAGTCTGATGAAGGATAAAATTTCGTTCATCATGTCAAATCTGTACAAAAATTTTTTTTTGCATCGCACAGTTTCTCAATTTGCCTGTTTAACAATGACGGCGAAAAAAATCCGCTAATGATATTCAGCGTGACTCAAACGAAATATCCGCACGGCTCCGGCCTGGATCAGAAAATTTACGATCCTACTGAACGTAATATTCTCTGCTGTGAAGAACTAAACAAATGTTCTAAATACAAGAGAATTATAAAATAAGAAATAAATAATGTCAAGGGAATTTTGTTAGAAATTTATTATTATTTGCAATATTTGTAATGTGAGGACCCGGAGGAGTGAACTCTTTAGCTTAAAATTCCGTCTGTATAGTGTAAAATTCAGATATCGATGGGAATAGCGGTAATTTGCCGATCCGCGGCAGTTATCTCCCGGCTGTGTAACGGCAAAGAACCGGTTTCCGTATCGTAAACAAAATCTGAATTCAGGATCATTTTCTTTGATCCTGATGAATTGGAGGGTAAAAATGAAAAACAAAATCATAAGTATATCGGTACTGACGATGACCGGCCTGTTCGGGATGCTGGTGGCGTTTCTTGTCCTGGTCTTCTATTTGGCGGAAATACCGGTAATGTACGCACTGATCGGCGGGATCATTGCCCTGATCCTTCAGTTCCTGCTCAGTCCGTGGCTGACAGACCTGAACATGAAATGGATCTACAAGGCGAAGTTTGACACCCAGCTGCCGGATTATCTGAATGCTTTCATCGCCGATGTGTGCAAGCAGAACAACATGAAGCTGCCGCGTATCGGATTTATTGATGACGGGGCTCCGAACGCGTTCACCTACGGCCATACCAAAAATGACGCCCGTGTTATCCTGACCCGCGGGATCTTTGAAATGCTGAACGAGGAAGAAGTCAAAGCTGTCGTCGGACATGAACTGGGGCACGCGGTTCATTATGATATGCTGGTGATGACTGCCGCCCAGCTGGTCCCGATGGTTCTTTATGCTATTTATCAGGCTTGTATCAAATACAGCCCTTCTTCCAGCAGCAAAGACAGCTCCAAGGGAGAGGGCGCTGTCAAACTGATCGGTCTGCTGGCGTGGCTGCTTTATATCATCTCGAACTATATTGTCCTGTACCTTTCCCGTACAAGGGAATATTACGCGGACGAATTCTCAGCCGGGATCACACGGAATCCGAATGCTCTCGCGTCCGCTTTGGTGGAGATCGGCTTCGGGCTGAGCACAAAGGCAAAGAAAGAAAACGGCCAGTCTGTTGCCAACGCGACAACACTGGGTATTTCCGACGCGCCGAGCTCCAAGGCAATGGCCGTCAGCGGGTTTTCCGGCGATTCCTTTACAAAGGACAGTATTAAAAACGCGATGAAGTGGGATCTCTGGAATCCCTGGGCAACGGTTTATGAACTGAATTCCACACATCCGCTGATCTCAAAACGGCTTCAGGCACTGGCGAAGCAGGCTCCTTCCTACGGACAGGACCCCTATGTTCTTTTCGATCTGGTGAAGCCGGAAAGTTATATGGATGATTTCCTGAAGGAAGTTTTTATCAACTTCCTGCCCTGGGGCTCTTTCATTATCAGCCTGATCCTTTTCTTCGCGATCGCTCCCGGCTACGGCTGGTATTATTCCGGGCTGCTTCTTTTGATCCCGCTTGCTGCTTCGCTGTATAAATACGGTTACGCCCACCCGAAGAAAGAGTTTAAACCGGCGGATGTGCGCGGGCTGCTGGGTGAAGTGAAGGTCTCAAGGATCACCAGTATTCCCTGTGAAGTTCAGGGAAAGATCATCGGCCGCGGCAATCCGGGTTGTATCTTCAATGAAGACTTTGTGATCCGGGATGAGACCGGTATCGTGATGCTGGATTATGAACAGCCGCTGTTCCTCATCAATAAGATCTTCGCGCTTTTCAAAGCTCCGGAATACTTTGACAAGGTCGTGACCGCCCGCGGTTATTTCCGCCGCGCTCCCGTTCCTTATATCCAGCTGAAGGAACTGGTGATCGACGGTGAAGTCAAGAAATGCCATACGATCCAATTCGGCTGGATCTGGCGCTGGATCCTCTTCGGACTGGCTGTGGTCGCCACGATTTTACTGATCGCTGCCGGCATCGCAGCAGCCTGAATTTGACCGGAAAAAGGACGGTTTTCAGTTATAATACAAAATAATTGAAAACCGTTCTTATTTTTTGTGAAGTTATGCTGTTTAACCTGAGTTTTTCGTGATATCGGAATGTTTTCGCACCACTTTTTTTTATAAATATCATATCTGTATAAGGAGTATCTTATGAAAAAAATCCTCTGGTTTGCCGCGGTGTTCATTGTACTGATGATCCCGCTCTCTGTGTCAGCTGATTATGTGACATACTTTGATGTTCTCAATGATGTCAAACTGCTGCTGGGTGATGACCCGGATGGAGCCTGGATGATGCCGGCAGACGACGCGAAGGCTGCCGCGAGCGCATTGGAAGGCTTTACCTGCGGAAATGAAGGTGACATGGCAGTCTGTAAAAAGAGCCATTGGTCCGGTGAATTTCAGATCACTCTGTATTTTTCCGAAAGCACATTATCCGCTCTGAAGTGTGAGTTTACCGGCTCTTCCATTCAGGACCTGAACTATCAGGCGGGTACTGCCCGGGTCCCGTGTGCGGATGACCTGATCAACCGTCTGAAGACGGTTGGGATCATTCCGGCAGATGCTTCACAGCAAACAGGGGTGAACCTTTTTGAAGAAACGGATACCTCAGCTTATAAAGATGTCTTTGAAATCGGTAAAAACTCACTTCTGCAAGCGGGATATAACAGCAAGTCTGCCTCCAGGCCGAAATTCGAACTGGTTTTTCTTGTGACATCAGCCGGCTATACACCGGAAATTTCTTTATCATCAGAAAATGCCCCGGCAGATACTGCGGCTTTATCTGATGGTAATAATTCGGATGATGAAACGAAAACAGGAATAAATGACTTTGTCAAAGAGCCGGCGAAAGAGATTTCGGCAATAGGCCTGGATGATTTTCTGGGAACCTGGTACCCTTGTTTTGTCCATGTTCCCGGTCTGGACAAAACCGAGAATAAAAATTACAGATTTATGATCGTTGATCAGCAATTGTTTACGATAACATCATCCACGCTGGCCAATAATATGGTGGCAGCCGGATTGATTCTGGATGAAGACTCCCTGCGCCAACGGTATTATATTTATCCGGATCAAATCGTTTATTCCATAGCGAATTTTCAGGAGCCGGTAATGGCTGCGCCGGTTTTTGAAAACGGAAAACTGAAATGGCTGGATAATGAGCTTTATCTGAATGAAAATGGAATGATATCGGCAAAAATTGGGGGCAGCATCTTATATTTTTGTAAAGCGAATGATGAATCATCGATGTCCGATCCATCAGCGTATGCCGGTTCTTCTGAAACGGGAACGGATATCCAGGAGAAAACAGAGCTTAAACCGGTTACGATCACGATCTCTCCGACGGAAGCTTTTACCGGACAATCAATAGATATTTATGTAAAGGCTCCGGGGGCCGAAAGCGTTACATTGTACAGAGATAACAATAAGGAAACATCGCAATATGGTGAGGAAATTCGTATGTCTTCATCATTTCACTCTGTTTGTACAATGACCTATTATGCGGAGGCATCTTATAATGGCGGTTCGGAAAAACAAACCAGTGAGAAGATCACAGTCACGGTATCAGAGCGTCCGCCTGCTTTGGGCACTGTTTATCAATATGACCCCGCGGTAAATCTGGACCCGACTGACGTCCTGACAGTTGATATGCCGACCGATGTCCATGCGAACGAAGCCTTTTCCGTTACGATCAATCCGATGAAAGGGGTCAGCCAATATTCAATTAACCTTTACGACCCAAATTGGAACTCAATAATTGAAAATGAGCATGTTTCCGCCGGAACCCTGGAAATTAATCCGGAGACGGCCGGAAAATATCGTTTTACGGTCTATGCAACCGCCGAACAGCATTTGTATGTTGATTTTTACGTGTCCAATATCGGAAAGACCGGACCGGCGAAGCGGTTTGTCACGGGATATGAACAGGGTGAGATCATTGAGACAGATGGCGCCGAACTTACGGAAGGTGAAATATCTGAAGGATCCGGTGGAATCACGCTGACCGTTAACGGTAATGTTATCGAGGCCGGAGAAAGCTTTGTCGTAAATGTATCCGCACCCGGTGCTGATGCTATCCGTTTATACAGATCAGCCTATGGCCACGAGGACCTTCGGAAAGAAGCCGAAGGAGATTCTCTCGAATACCGGCAATCCAGCGTGAGCAGCAGCAAGAATGTCGTAGAATCCTATTACGCTGTCGCTTCCTATGGCGGCACATGGAGTTCTGATGCCAGCAACATAGAAACTGTTACTTACATTCCTGCGAGTATTCTGCGCATTTCCTATCCCGAAGTGGTCCATGCGGGGGATCCCTTCAGGTTTGGTATTTACGAGGTCATGAATACTTCTTTTTACAATGTTCGGATCACTGATTCGGAGGGTAAACTTGTCCGGGAATTGCGTCTTTCACACGGATACAATGATATTGACCCGCTGCCGGCGGGAATGTATTCGATTACGGTCATATGTGTCGGGAATGAATCTCATACGATGACAGTTCCGCTCGAAGTTTCCGCAGACGCAGAAACGGGTAAAAATAAGAGGAAAGAAGAAGAACCGGCTGATACCGCTGTGAATACGGGATCTGCGGATGGAGAAAATCCCGTATTCAATGAAGATCTGTTTCTCAGGACATGGAATCTCGAAACATTTTATACCGTGAAAGAAGACGGCTCTTTATTGGCTGTCTCCCCTTCAAATGATTGGGGCCCGGACCTTGGTTATGATTCCATGGGGATCACATTGTCAGATGACGGAACAGTGGAGCAAATGAAATTGCTGGATTCAGATTATTCATCCGTCCCGGGCTCATGGTCAAAGGGTGAAACGGGGATAGATATTACCCTTGAAAACGGAGATGTGCTTCATTCCTGTTTTGTCAGTGATGATCGTATGACATGTTTAATTGATAAGGACGGAATTCTTTATGCCAAAATGGAATTCGTCCCGGTGATGTCAAATCAGGAATCAGCTGAAATTGTAATCAATCTGACGCCTGAACAGGCAGCGGCATTACTGTCATACCTTGAAGGGATCAATTTCCAGTGAAATGAACAGAGCACGGATCCTTTTGATCTGTGACTTCCGGTCAAGATTCAGAGCGAGTCAATAAATTAACTCGCGGCAGCACAAAGTATTACACAATTTCGCCCATATCATTTGATCTAATGGTATGGGCGAAGTCCCGGCTCTTCATATTTTCCTGAAGGAGCCTGATCCCCGCAGGACATTTCACCGCTGACCCATGCCGCCTGCGGACACCGGACACAGAACAGCTGCTATTCGTAAATAAATACAGCCGCGCAGCGGCTGTATTTATTTACGAATAGAGTCCCCGTCAGACTTGGATACGGGATCCGGATCTGCCGGAACATCTTGAAATCAGCATCTCCGGATCCGTTATACACAGCCTGATTTACGACAGCTCCTCGATCTGTTTCAGCAGGCTGACCGCGGCAAGGGATGTGGCGCGGGCAACAGCTCCATCCTCGAACGGGACGGAAAGGTTGGCGCGGCGCAGTGTCTCCAGATAGCTTATGGAGCCGCCGACCTTGCATAGTTTAAGGTAGTCTTCCCAGGCCGAGGCATGGTTTTCCGCGTCCTTCTTTTTAAACTCCATGGCGCCCATCGTGGTGAGGGTATAGTTGATGTAGTAGAAGGGATAAAGGAAGATGTGCAGCTTGTGGTACCAGTATCCGCCGCGGGCCATGAATTCATCGTCTTTATAGTGCCGCCACGGCATATATTTTCGTTCCAGTTTGTGCCATTCAAAGGTCCGTTCTTTAGGCGTCAATTCCGGATGTTCGTAGCAGATGTGCTGGAATTCATCCACGGCAACGCCGAAGGGAACAAAGGTGATGGCTTCCTGCAAATGGGCAAAGCGGAATTTGTCCGCCTGATCGCCGAAGAAGTATTCGGCATAAGGGTAGCAGAACTGTTCCATGGACATGGAGTGGATCTCCGCGATGTCGGTGGATTCATTGTAATAATCTGAAATAGGCTGATTCCGCATAGCCATGTATCCGGCGAAGGCATGGCCTAATTCGTGGGTCAGTACCTGGATATCGCCGATGGTGCCGTTAAAGCAGGAGAATACAAACGGCGCTTTGCGGTCCGGAAGGTCAGTGCAATAGCCGGTGGAGGCTTTTCCCGGCTTGTTTTTCAGGTCCATCAGTTCATGATCGATCATGAAGTCAATGAATTCGCCGGTCTCCGGACTGATCTCGTGATACATCTTTTGTGCCTGAGCGACCAGGACATCATCATCACCGATGGGCTGTGCGTTGCCGTCCGCAAAAATGCGCTTTTCGTCATAGGCCATGACGTTGGGAATATCGAGCCGTTTCGCCTGTGCTTCATATAATTTTTCGCACAGCGGGACCAGAACACGGCGGACCTGCTCGCGGAAGTCCGCGACCTCTTTTACTCCGTAATCGGTGCGGCCCTGCTGCATATAGCCCAGCGGAATAAAGTTTTCAAAGCCAAGATTCCGTCCCATCTCGTTGCGGATGCGGATCAGTTCATCCCATATCTCTTCCAGCCGCGGTTCACAGCTGTGATAAAAATCGGAATAGGCGCGGAAAGCCGCCTCCCGGATCTTGCGGTCGGGATGTTCAAAATATTTCTGAATGCCGTACAGGTTGAGCGTTTTCCCGTCAAATTCGATCTGACATCCGGCCATGATCTTTTGATATTCCATGGTCAGTCTGCTTTCCTGCTGGATCAGGGGGATATTCGCTTCGCAGAAACTGCGCTTCTGGAGATCGATCTGTGTGAAATACTGCTTCCCATAGCGCGCTTCGATCTCCGGACGGAAAGGGCTCTCCGCAACAGCAGATGAAAGATCTACCTGATACGGGGATATTTCGGGCAGCTGTTCATGAAGCCAGGAAAGTTCCTCTTCATAAAATTCGTCGGTCGTATCGATCGTATGCCGGACTTCCGCAAGCGTGTATTGTGTCGCGAGCTGTTTAGATGCCTCGTCCAGTTCGGTGATGACGTCAAAAACTTCCTCTGCGGAGGCTGCCGCTTTTACCCGGGCTTTCATTTCCGTCAGCATTGTTTTCGCCGCTTCAAAATCCGGACGTGTATATTTCAGTTCCGAAAAAGTCCATTCACTCATTGTATTCTCCTTGTTCCCGGTAATAATTTCTGCCCGTGTGCGTTTTCCTGAAAAGAACGATCCTGTTTACAGAGAGTACACGGCAGACGGACATAATTATACCTAATTAACCATGTTCATTGTATCTTTTCAGAATGTTTATCAGGGGATTGTCCCCTTTTAGCACCGCAGCCGATCACACACCCGAGAGCTGCGGCCGTATTGCGGTCCATATCCGCGCTCTGTCATCTGTACGCGGCATTACCAACAGGAGACAGCCGGTTTCCTCCGATCCCGGCATTTTTTTTCTCAATTATCTGATTAAATTCTCTGAACTCTGAACTCAGGGGACAGGTACCTCCGTCCCAAGGCTGGGGCCGCGGTGACAGGCCCGCACAGAACTGAACTTTGACCTACCCGCTGTTTATTACATACGGTTCAAGAAATTGACTGTCGCCATAGAGAATGTAGTAAAAGACCCCTGCCAGTCTTGGCTTTCTCCTTATGAACTCAGGATCCAGGAGCATCTGCGCCATCTTATCACGGGTAAACTCTTTGGAAAGCTGATCCAGGATCTCAGGATCCACCGGGACCTGTTTTGTCCGGTCCCGGCATTCTTCAGCGGAACAGGTCCCTGTGACCGCGGTATGATCTTCCAATGCCGGTTCGGTATCCTTATTTTCTTCGGGATCCGAAATGCGGAATGCGGAATTATCCTCTTGCGACAGAGCAATGCCATCCGTGTTATCAGCCGCAGGCAGGGGAAGTTCCGCATCGCTTGAGGCAATTTGCCGCCCACCGGCCACCTGCCGCTGATCACTTATCTGCTCATGCTGACCGTTGCCTGCCGGCTTTTGACCGCTTTCCCGACAACTGATCTCTGAATCCTGCATCCTGATCCCTGGATCCTGACTACTGACAGCCGGCCGCTGACTGCTGACCGCTTCCGAAAGCAGCGGGAAAGCAGGCGCGTTACGGAACGCCGGCGGATCCATGTGGTCTTTGGTATATTCACTCTCCACGCCTTTTTTCGAAAACGC
>DAIMGK010000153.1:6888-11501 GCA_036723985.1 Flexilinea sp. | reverse complement strand
GGCGAAGCTCGAGAGCCGAATCATAATTCAGCGCAGCGGTTCCTTACGGCTCTCGTTTTCGCAAACACATATATTTAGTCCCGCACCTTGCGAAGCACAATGTTCCGCATACAAAAGGCAAATATAAACTGAGCTCTTATAGTAGAACTTTTGGATGGTTTTGAATCTTCTGTTTCCGTTGGTCACCAAATCCGGTCAGATTGACCATCAATTCCGCACAAATTGATCGCTGAAACCGCAAAGATTGGTCACCCATTCCACACAGATTGTACATTGACAAAAAGGTGTCTCAGATGGTATCATGCATTTGCTTTTCCCTGTACCGGAGGATAGGGCTGCGATGGGGATCGACCTGAGCACCGGCAATGGGTTTACAGAGGAGAGTGGTACCTATGCGTGCCACTCTTTTATAATAACATCATAACCACTCTCCTTTGGAAAAATTAAAGCGATACCCCCCGGGACTGGACAGAGCCCAGTGAGCCGGAGGCTCCTTTAGGCGTTGACTCCGTTACGTTTCCTCATGGATTCAGAACTATCAATGAGAATCCGGAAAGAATCATGGGCAATTCGATCACAAATTGCATCTGCAGAATGCAAAGCGGACTGGAAAATTTATCATACCAGCCCGGAACATCAAACTGCGAGCAGAAAATCGTTGAAGAATGTTGATATCTGGCTTCAATGATTTCAAGAATATCTCCGGTCTCTGTCTCATTGAGCGGATAAAGGAGCCTTTATCAGGAGCGTGATTTTCTGATATCGCTGAATAACTTTTGGAAACGTATTACTGGCTCCGGCAATTGTCAGTTCAGTGAACAAGTCAGGTAAGCGGACATATTTGACTTTCATGAAATTTCTCACGGCAGAAACACCATCAGACCCGGTGATGCCGGCTTTTGAGAATAAAAGCTTGTACCGGAAAGCTGGAAAAGACAAAGAAATGAACGGGAATCTCAAAACATATTATCGGTTTTTGGAGAATGCAAAACACCAATGGGGAAAAACTGCTGTATCAGGCTGCGGAAAAGGTGGTATTTGAGATTTCGAAATTAACAGACCTCAGAAGACATGTGCCGGTAATCGATGATTCGCTGTATGAACGGCCATGCAGCAAGAAAGTTGAATTGAGCACATGGCAATTTGATCATGTGAATCATGTCAGTAAACAAGGATTTCGTTTTCTCGCGGTTGGATGGGCAGATGGATACAGTTTCGTCCATCTGTGTTTTCGTCCGGTCAGTTCCAGAAAGACATAAACAGTACCTCATGATTATGACAAACGAACATTAGCTTATCAGAGACGAGTAAATACACTATTGTCGGTTTTGTAAGTGTCAAGTTTAAGTTAATTAAAAAAGGAACTCATACATCGAAAATGCTGAGTTCCGGCAGAGAAAAAAACAATTATTATCGCTCCCGTTTGAATATATCCCGGGAACAGACCTTATCTTTCATATCTGATATTATTTCAGCAGCCCGTTCCATGAAAAATTTTTTTGAGTCCGGCAGAATCAACAGGCCTTATCACGCTGAGTGAGCTGTTATATCGATATAGCTTTTATACCATTGGACGAATTTTTTCAGCCCTTCCTGTATGGTAATTTTCGGTGTAAACCCAAAATCCCTTTCCAGAGGCGCTGAATCGGCATAGGTTATCGGTACATCCCCAGGCTGCATGGGAACAAGCCGGCGGTGCGCTTCAAAATCATAGTTTTCGGGAAGGAGCCCTGCCCGCACCAGCTCTTCCTGCAGTGTGGAGACAAAATCCAAAAGGTTTTCCGGATGACCGCCGCCGATATTATAAATAACGCAGGGAGCGACAGGAAGGCCATCCGGACCGTCCTTTTTTTTCGGCGGGCGCTGCATTACGCGGAAAATTCCTTCCACGATATCATCAATATAGGTAAAATCCCGTTTACAATTCCCGTAATTGAAGATCTGTATGGTTTCACCCCGCAGCAGTTTCTCTGCCGCAGAATAATAAAACATATCGGGACGCCCTTCCGGACCGTAAACGGTAAAGAAACGCAGTCCCGTAGTAGGTATATTATAAAGTTTGGCGTAGCTGTAGGCCAGCAGTTCATTTGACTTTTTCGTCGCGGCATACAGGTTATAGGGGGTATCTGTCTTATCGTCGGTGGAATAGGGAATCTTTTGATTTCCGCCGTAAACCGAGCTGCTGGAGGCGAACACCAGATGCTCTACCGGATAATGCCGGCAGGCTTCCAGAATATTATAAAACCCGATGATATTGGATTCAATATAGGAATCAGGATGATCTATGCAATATCTCACCCCTGCTTGAGCAGCCAGATTAACAACAATATCCGGTTGGTATTTCTCAAAAACATCTTTGATTTCACTTTTCTCAGCAAGATTTCCTTGAATAAATATATGTTTTCCTGTAGATTTTTCAGCAGTATTTTCAATTTGGAGCAGCCGGTACTCTTTCAAACGCGGATCATAGTAATCATTCATTGAATCAAAAGAAATGATCAATCCACTATTCAGTTCCCGCAGAAGTTTCCGAACCAGGTGGGATCCGATAAATCCCGGAGATCCGGTGACAAGAATCGTCTTCTTGGTTAATATAATATTTGGTTTATACATATTCTTTCTTTCCAAAAATCTAAAAGCATACAGCACATTTTTCTAATAATTCACATAATTTTAGCGTTATTTTACCAACAATTTTTGATATATGATAATGATAATATCGTTTTTGTGTTCTTTCTTGGACAGAGTCATTTCAATTTCAGTTTTCATCTTTTCCTTTCTGCCGCTAAAATTAGAATATAATCATTAATTATTAAAGAAATAAAACCACATCCTATACAAATTTATATAAAGTTTATAAAATAATTAATAAGGTTGCTTTCAATAGATAAATGAAGGATCAATTGTATTTTTTATTCAAAGGTATATATTCCCACTCATCATATAATAAACTAATAAACTAGAGTATTTTGTCGACAAAAGTTAAAATAGAAGGTCTTGTAAATAGATATTCTCCAATTAAGAAAAGAGTACATAAACCTGATAAAATTCATATACCACAGATAAGAAAGTTATATTTACGATTCAATTGGCCATTAAGACATACTTCTGGAAATAAATAGAGAGATAGAATTGCAAAAATCAAATAAAAAACACAACAAACTGTTGTATAGAAAATTCTATTTTGCTTTCTGACCTTGTAATAATTCTCTTTCAGAAATAGACCTGTTGCCATATATCTCTGAGTAATGCAGGTGGTATTAAAATTTACAAAATTTCCAACTTTTTTCATTTGCAAGGTAAAAACCGATTAATGATACAAGAACCATTAGTAAATATCTGCTCCTTTGATTTCTACTATATCTTCTGATCAAAAAATGAATGCACTCATCAAAGATGCAACATGGAATATACCACAATCGTTCCCCAGATAGAAAATCATAAACCTGTTCATAAACTGATAAAGATGATAAATTTTAAAGACTCCGAAATAACCTTATCGGAAAGAGAGATAAAAAAAAAGGCAATGAAAAGTCTCTTTATTACTTTTTCAAAAAACTGTCTGAAATCCAAATAAGTTTCATTAAAAACAAAGCCAGATATAACAAAAAAAAGTATTTATATTGGACTGGTAAAAATAAAATATCCGATGTACGGACAATGATGTCCAAAAATGACAAACAGCATGGCTAAACCACACAAAGCATCTATCCACAATTTTCGTGATTTGGTACCAGAACTCATATTATTTTTTTTCTTATTACAGTCTGAGTAGATGAATGACCTATAAAAATGAGATTTATTCAAAAACTTGCTCAATATTCTTCATAGTCTTCCGGTTATAAATTGAATATGATCAAACAAGAAGTTCATACAAAAATAATATTTCTATAAGAATATTATCAAATTATTCAAAAGATTTTTTTGATAATTCTGCACTTAATTTCTATTATTTCTTTTCCATAGATCTAATTTATGATTTAGATAGTTATTAATTATGATTTTCAAACCTAATTGATTATTACACTACAACAGACATATTATTAATTTTTTAGGAGAATGACAAAAAATATCACTCTCCTAAACATTTTTATTACTTGTAAAAAGTTCCATTTAGTGAATCGAAGGCTTTATTCCAGCGTTCAAAAGATTTTTTATATTCAACAACGTTTTCAGGTATTGGTTCAAAAGTTTCTTTGACACGAACACATTTTTCAGCAGCATCAATACAATTCTCAAATAATCCAATACCTACACCAGCATACATAGCTGCGCCAAGCGCACCTGCTTCCGGACTTTCACAGAGTTCAATTTTTCGATTCATAACATCGGCGAACATTTGACACCACATGGCACTTTTCGTAACCCCACCGGATAATCTAACAGCACGAACCGGTTTAGCAAAGGCTTCTTGCATCAAAAGTATATCATACATCTCAAAGCAAATTCCTTCAAGCACTGCATGGGCAAGATCAGCTTTTTCTGTTCCTAATGTTATACCAAGAAAAGTTCCTCTTGTAGCATCATTGACTTTACGCCCGTGAGATCCCTGTAAACATGTAAGAGCAGTTATTCCATTGGACCCTGGAACTGATTTTTCCGCAATTTCTGTC
>DAIMGK010000153.1:0-6878 GCA_036723985.1 Flexilinea sp. | reverse complement strand
TAATTTGGATGTTGCTACTTCCATCGGACAAAGTTTGTCACGGAACCATCGAAACGCAGATGCAGCTGTATGAGAAAATGCCTCAAGCTGCCAGTTTCCCATACCCTGATTTCCTTTGACCAGGATTGTTTTATTTGGATCCCGGACAGGTTTGTCAACTATAACATAACTGCCTCCAAACGTTCCTACGACCATCGTTGCGACATCGTCCGTTGTTCCGCCAACGCCATAGGAAGAACAATTGACATCTTGCGCGCCAAGACAAATTTTACATCCAACCGGAAATCCAGTTTTTTCAGCAACATCTGGTGTGATTTCACCAACCACCTTTCCTGGTTCTGTTATTATTTCAGGCAACTCAACATTTTCGCAACCATATGCTTTTTTCAGGATATCATTCCACTCACTTTTATTTACATCAAGCATTGAGATACGATGTGTTGAAGCAATATCACATGGATAACCTTTTGCTCCCAATTGATGAAGAAAATAATCCTGGTTTGTTGATATTCTTTTTACTTTTTTCCACGTCTCTGGTTCGTTTTTCTGCAGCCAAACCAAAACACCAGTATTAAATCCACCAACACAAGACCCTTCAATTGCATAATGTTCATCATCAGTTATCTTCGAATGAATATCATTATGTACTTCAATATTCCGGAGGTCTTGCCATCCAATCATTCGATTACGTACAACATTATCATTTTCATCAAGCAAAATCATTGCAGCGCCTTGAGAAGAAAGACTCACAGCAAGGATATCTTTAGGATTTACCGATGCTTTTTCAACAGATTTTTTGCAAACGTTAAAAAAAACATCGGTAATTTGCGCTATATCTTGTTCAACATAACCGGGTTTTGGATAATAAGACGGATATTCTTCATAAGCGGAGGAAATTAATCGCCCTTCTGTATCAAATATACATACTTTCGTTCCCGTTGTTCCTTCATCAATTCCTATTAAATATTTTCCCATTTTTATCCCTTTCCTTTTGATCTTTATTTTGGTTAATTACATTTAAAAATGTTTCCATTAAATAAATGTCATCCGGTGATGTGATTTTCAAATTCGTTTCTGAATCCTTTGTAAAATAAATTCGTTTTCCATAATCGCAATATAACGTATTTGTAAATACATTACCTGTAATTCCTTTCCCTTCTGCAAACGCCTGATCATAAAGTTGAGAACACTCTCCATATCGAAAAGCATAAGGGATAGTGCAAAGCATTAATTTATCCCGATCGATTTGTTCAACAGCTGTTTTTCTGTCCTCAGTGAAATACACGGAAAATTGAATAGGTCTAGCTGTACAACCATTTCCATTTTTTTGGGCTGATTCTATACAATTGCCCATTATTTCTGCATTAGCGAGGGGATAAGAAGACATATGTATCATGATAATGTCTTCGTCAGATATTTTTCCTTTAAGATTTTTTAAGCCATTCCATGTAGATTCCTGGCAGGTCGCACCACCGTGGGTTATCCATTTTACTTTAGTAAAACCATATTGACTAACAATTCCCCACATTTTTTCAATATAATTTTCAACACATACAATTTCAATCGAATCAATTTTTGGATGCTTTTGCATAATTT
Organism: Flexilinea sp.; assembly: GCA_036723985.1. Classification (GTDB taxonomy): domain Bacteria; phylum Chloroflexota; class Anaerolineae; order Anaerolineales; family Anaerolineaceae; genus Flexilinea. The sequence continues at coordinate 5,282 of DAIMGK010000153.1, read as the reverse complement.
CAAGAGGATAACATATAATTGGCTTACCATAAACTTCAATAAATTGTTTAGGAATACAAGATCCCATTCTTTGGCCAATTCCTCCAGCCAATAATATTCCAGCTACCATATTCCTCCGCTTTTAAGGTAATATCTCTATTTATTAATTAGACCTTCAATATTATCAGATAAATAGAATTATACATAAAATTAAACTGTCGTAATATTTCCATAATATTTTGATGATTTTCAATAATCATTCAATGATCCGGGAATTTCCATCTAAATAAAGATTCTATAGAATTACTTAATATTCATTTTGTTAATAATCCATTCAGCAGATCTTTCAGCAGCATAGCCGGTTTCATATGTACCAAAAAATTCTAATATATCCTTACAGTTTTTAAGAATTTTTTCTTTATCCAAAATTTCAATGAAATTATTTAACTCAGTCTGATTATGAGCTATAAAAAAGGGACTATCGTTCATTTCAAAATAGAAGGTGCGATCTTTATTCAAATATTCTTCAATATCAGATTGATAAAGAATGATAGGTCTATTTAGCAAAGCAAAATCTCCTGCGGATGAAGAATAATCTGTAATTAGCATATCTGAAATCAAAAGCAGATCTGCCATATCTTCATACTTCGAGACATTTTGTAAACGGTCATTCTCTGCAAATCCTGTCAGATTTTTGATGGATGGGTGAGCCCTTAGCAAGCATCGCCATTTTTGTCCACTTCGTTGTTCCAATAAATCCAAGGTTTTTATTATATCTACATCCTGTATCTTCTGATCAGTTTTATCTGTCATATTTTTTCTGCGTAATGTCGGGGCATAGAGTAATATTTTTTCATCATCAAAAATTTTTAGTTCTTTTTTAATTTTGTTGATCATTTCATTGCTATTGTGGAGTAATATATCGCACCTTGGAGTCCCGTTGCGAAGAAATAATCCATTATAACCTAAAGCGGTCTTGCATAGTTTTTCTGCGAATATTGAACCAACTGTTATTGCGTCACAATACCCATCAATTGATTCGGCAATTAGCTCAGATTTATAGAATGGAGAATCCATATATACTTTTTTAAAACAACGATCTCCGTGATTTGTTTGCAGAAAAAACTGGCCATTCCGTTTAGGATAAAATGGGAAAGGGAAATTGCTGACAAAAATCTTACATGTTGCAATCAGTTTATAATAAGATAAAGCATCTTTTGGGGAAACAGTTTCAACATATTCAGGAATTATATTTCCTTTTGGATTATTAATTCTCCATACGATTTTTAAATCCGGATTTAATTCATGTAACTTTTCAGATATTGCCTTTGGATTATCCGAATATGTTCTGCCTTCGAAACTGGAAAAGAATATTACATCATTTCGAATTTTAAATATAAGCCCGCAAAATTTTATATATATAAGTTTTAAATAGTTAAATAGCTTCTTTTTCATTTTTTATCTCCTATAATAATGTGATTGTTGTTAAGCGTCAGCAAATCTGTTCGAGCTGCGAAATAACCATTAATTCATTCTACCGGTGCAGAAAGGCCGGACCTGAATTTTTTTATCGGATCAAGAGCATTGGTCAGAGGAGTTTCCAAATTAATAATTCTGAAATCTGCATTCTTCAGGACATTATTAAGATTCTCTCCAAACAAAACCTCAGTATCGGCCTTAAAAAATTGAGTATTATTTGATTCTGCAGAAACAAAATCACCACCAATAATCGGATTCATTTTTTCTCATTCTTTCTTCATATTTATATTCAGAAAAAATATCTGCATCCTTTATAACCTGGACTTTTATAAAAAATACGGCCCATAATAATAGTGCGAAAAAGTGAAATAAAAACAGTATTTGGATATTGATAAATCAATATCGTATACTTAACTGTGTTTATAAAAATACAACTATTTTTTTCTGTGTTTAATAATAGAAAAAATGTTATAAGATTTCAACAAATCTTTATTTTGCTGCAACAAAAACAAAAAATATAATATTGCTAATACACATCTGAAGAAGAAGTATTTTATATGAAATCCTTCTAAATGAAAATAAAACAAGGGGAACATTCCGACACAGATCACCGCGATGTTGCAGAATAAATTCACAAGGAAATCCTTTAATCTCAGTGTTTTTTTGTCATATCTGTTTGCGAGGATAATAACGATACCGCCCCGGATGATCATCGCGATGATATCTGCTGAAATTGAACCGATCACGTTCCATTTCGGAATGAAAATCGTGGAAAGAAAAAGGTTGATCAAACTGCTGCTTATAGTAGCTATAAAAATTTTCGATGAAGCTTCTTTATAATAGAAAAGAATCGTCACATAATAATAATAGGCAGTCTTGATCACGTAAACGATCACAACCAAAAAGGCGTAATATTTTGCCTGTTCATAGGACTTTGCGAGAAAGAGTGTAATGTAATCTTGCGAAAAAAGCGCGACTCCGGTGAGAATTAACCCTGTTGCGGAAATCAGCAGTTTGGTGATTTTTTGAACCTCGCTATAGTCTATTTCTTTGCCTTCGTGCAGTTGTTCAAACATCCAGGGAGTATATGCCTGATTAACATAAGTGTGAAATGTGTCTGTAACCGTTCTGAAATTTGATGCTATAGCAAAAATACCAACATCTGCCAATGTCCCGCCCGCATTTCCGATAAGGACTTTGGAAATAAAATTGACGGCATGTGTAGACAGGTTATGCGGAATAATAGGGATCGAGTAACTCAGTGCTTCTTTCAGCAACACTGTATCCAGGCAAAAAACCATCTGTCCGGTACTTAATAAATCGACCCAGAAAAATATCGTATAAGCAATATCTACAATAAGCGTAGCCAGAAGGACCCCAGTCGCGCCCCATTTTTGTACAACAACCAGAAAAATCGTTAATCCAACCCTGATAAAAAAAACGCAGAGGTGCAGAATGGAAACCTTTTTTGCTTTTTGCTGGCTGCGAAGGATCGTTCCATATATTGAAAACTGACATTGAAATATCAGTGTAAGCAGGATCAGCAGAATATTCGGATAATAATCAATTCCGGAAAAAATATGAACGGAAAGACTATCACGAAAAATGCTCAAAAGAACAAAAATACACAAACAGGAAATCAACACAAATAGTGTGATCGTCCCATAAAAACGTTTCAGCTTTTCAGGCTCAGATTTGTATTCCACATAATATCGGTTGACCGCGGAATATAACGATAAAGCGGCAACAAATATCATCACATCTAAGAATGACCTGGAAAGATCAGTGATCCCGTAATCTACTGTCGTCAGATAGCGGGTATAAATCGGCAGCAGAAAAAAGGAAAAACATTTTTCCAGAATTCCGGTTGCCGCATAAATTATTGAGGAGGCAAAAACTTTTGTTGTTTTTTTCATAAGTAAAAGAAAACCTGAGATTATCTAAATATCTTATATTCTCGAATATGATTTTTCAGACTGTTTGGATCAGGGAATCATTCTTCACACAAATAATACATACCTTATCAACATTATATTATTTTTTTCAATTTTCCCTTTCCGACCAAAAAAGGAACATATTTGTTTAGTATGACAGAAATGATCCCACAACCGACACACAAAACAATCGTAGTAATAAACCATCCTGCAGGACCTTCCTCCAAAGACAAGTGACATATTTTCAAAAACTTTTGGAACACTAAATATACTTTCGCGTTCAGCATATAATAAACAAGTGTATTCTGTCCGATAAAAGTTAATATTTTCATTTTTTTGAATTCAAAGATAAATTCAAATAACAGAAAAACACAGATCAATCCAATTATGATCATCAGAGAACAAATTATATAATCATAATAGTAATTCAAATGAACATCCATACATTTTCCCGGATAAAAATGTAAAGTTAATAAGCCGAGAATAACATAGATAACAACAAAAGATAATATTAGTATATATCTTTTTCTTTCGTTTAGATCCCGGGAGAATTCTCTGATAAATAACCCCACAGCCAAAAATCCCTGTGCAATACACGCTGTATTAAAGTTGGCAAATTTTCCGATATGATGTTGGGATAACAAAACGCCTGTGATCATAATAAGAATTGATACTGAATATATCAGACGCATTTGTTTGCAGAATTTTCTGACAAAGAAATGAATTATTTCGGCAATAATACAACATGGCATATACCACAAAGAAGAACCGGAGAGAAATATATAGAACTGTTCGAAAACTGTTTTTGATGAAAATCCCAGCAGACTATATAGAAGTTTAAATGGAAATAACGAAAGAAATATCCATGGAATTATTATTTTGAAGAATAAATTTTTGAAAAAAATCTTTGTATCTCCACCGCGGGGATTAAAAACATATCCTGTAATAGCGAAGAATAAGGGAATTTTTATCGGACTTGTAAAAACAAAATAACCGATGAATCCCGGACACCGATGCCCGAAAATAACAAAAATCATGGCAAGCCCGCGCAGCGCATCGATCCATAATTTTCGTTGTTTTGTTTCAGAAACAGTCACACCATTCATTATTATTTATTCTTTCTGTTTTTCCTTATTTGATTTTTTTTATCGGAACGCAGATGTTCGGATCCATGATTTCCGCAAGCGGAGCGGGGCAGGGAAAACCGCCCCTGTAAGATATGGACTTCGCCCGGTTTAATGTAACTCCGCACATTGGCTTGGTTTCCTGTATGAACTCAGTTTGCCTTCTGCATTCGGGATGATTTGCTTCGCAAGGCGAGGAATGCATAATTTTGAGGTTGCCTGAGTCGCTATCCGCGCCGATTTCCGGGGAGCCATACACCCGCTCTTTCGACTCACCAGTTCAGTCGGCCGTTACCTGAATAGTTACATCAGAAAGTTTTTTATCAGGATGATGCATATATGCTGAGTATAAGAAATAAATCCGGCCTGATGATACGATAATTTTTTATACTGAATGGACAGAAAAATAAAAAACGTTCATTTGAATGAAATCAACTTCCATTCTTCAAGCTTTGAATAACGAGTTCCCTATGTGTTTCGCATTCAATATAGTTCCGGGTCCGTAACCGCGAAGCGAGGTTGTAATAATGGGTAAAATAGAATTGTTTAAATTTTCCCTTCGTTATCTTTTTCATCACCCGATAAAAAAATTCATTCCGTTTTCCGCTCAGCATTTCAAGATAATCAATTAAATTTCTTTCCGCCAGGATCTTTGCCTGTTCCTCAATAAAACCAGGTTTCTGAATTTCAGCGGAACGCTCATAAAAAGCATCCAAAATCATCCCGGCTTCAGTTTCATCTGCCTTTTTTACACTGCTGCCTGTTT
>DAIMGK010000152.1:0-11606 GCA_036723985.1 Flexilinea sp. | reverse complement strand
ATCCCTATGAAAAGATCGTAGAGATTGAAGACAACACGAAGGTTTATATGAGCTTTATCGGGGAGGATCCGGTCATATACGCGCAGTATACAGATGAAGTCGTACCGGTCAACCATAATGTCACCGTTGTCGGATGGGACGATACTTTCTCCGCCGAAAACTGGCCGGAAGACCGCCGTCCGCCTGCTGACGGCGTCTGGATCGTGAAAAACAGCTGGGGTACAGACTGGGGCACGGACGGCTATTTCCTGCTTTCCTATTATGACAAGAATCTATGCGCCATCGAAACTTTTGAATATGTGGTGGATGAAGCCCTTGAAAAGATGGACTATTTGATGATCCTTCAGCACGATTATATGCCCTCAGAGATCACCAGTTCCACACTGTTCGATAAACCGGTTTATGCCGCGAATATCTTTGATGTGGAAGAAGACAGCGTCCTGCAGTTTGTCTCAGCCATGACAGGAGACCTGGACACGACTGTCACCGCTTCCGTTTATCTGCTGGATGAAGGCGCGTCGGTTCCTACGGACGGCCGCCTGCTGGACAGCGTTACCGAGACCTTCAGGTTCGCCGGTTATCACCGCATGGAACTGAACGGCAGCCTCCTGCTGCCGGAAGGTTCACGGATCGGTATTGTGGTCCTCGAACGGGTCCCCGGAGAAGAGGGTGTCCGATACGCGCTGGTAAACAACAGCAGCATCAGTGAGGAAGGTGCCGAGGCCTACAATAAGATCCATGAAGAAGAAGGCTTTTCCGCAGCCCGATACGCGAAAGGCATTGTCAACCGGGGTGAAAGTTTTATCAGCTTTGACGCCGACCGCTGGATCGACTGGAAGGATGCTGTCGCTTCCGTCGGGAAGAACGGCGCCAATGTTTATATGGCATACGATAACCTTCCGATCAAGGCTTATGTCTACCCCCTGTCCCGGGTGGAACAGGTCCACGACCTTTCCAACCGTATCCGGATCGCCGGCGGTGAAGCCGCGATCTGCCCGGAAGACGGTTATCTGCTGCTGGATGTCGCAAGATAAAAAGTGTCACCGGGGACGGTTTTCGTTGACTCGCGGCAGTTCTGAAAACAGGTACGGATGAAAAGCTGATCGTCCGGAAAGTGCGAGTCAATGGGCGAAACTCCCGTCCTGCAAAACCCATACAGGGCGGGTCACCGCTGACACATTATTACGTACCCGGCAGGGACAGTCCCATAAAGGGACAGTCCCCCGGACACAATTTCGAACGGTAAAAATGGTAATTCTGATCACAGGCGCGTCTCATACGGGGAAAACTCTTCTGGCCCAGCGGATGCTTGAAAAATATCACTGGCCTTACCTCTCGATCGACCATCTGAAAATGGGGCTGATCCGCAGCGGGATGACCCGGCTGACGCCGGAGGATGATCATGCGCTTACAGGTTTTCTCTGGCCGGTCGTCCGCGAGATGATCAAAACCGTGATCGAGAACCGCCAGGACCTGATCATCGAGGGCTGCTACATCCCGTTTGACTGGCGGCGGGATCTTGACGGACGGTATTTGCCGCATATCCGGTTCATCTGCCTTGCCATGACGGGAAATTACATCGAAAACCATTTCGCCGAGATCTCCGGGCACGCGTCGGATATCGAATCCAGGATTGCTGATGACGGGCTTTCCATTGACAGCCTGAAGAGGGATAATGAGTATTACACTCAAGGCTTTCGGCAAACCGGGGAACAAGTGGTAATGATCGATTCCTGCTATGAACAGACAATAAGGAAACTTCTGAACTGACATATCAGGCCGACCAGGAAAAATCCATAAAAATCCGGGCGGGTCATCGAGAAAAAATCGGTGTAAAATGAATATACGCCGGTATTCGTTGCTATTCAGAACGGGTCATTCACTGATGATCCGGGCGGAACTTATACCTTACGAAGCTGGTTTTTCACAGGCTCGGAGACGGCGGAACCGTCCCCGGCAACTCATTTCGCATAGATGAACAAATGCAGAAAGGGAAAAATTATGAAAAAGAGGACCATCAGTATTGCATATGCCGTTTTGGTTTTGCTGCTCATGCTGAGCATGACAGCGTCAGCCGAGACGGACAACGCGGGTAATGTTTTTATAAGCGACGCCGCTCCCGCGGACCAGATCGTTGAAAGGGACCTTTACTGGGCAGGCAGCAGCCGCAGCATCAATGGGTATCAGATCGGCAAAAGCCTTATCGCCGCGGGACGTGATATCAATGTCAATGAAAGCACGGTCGGCGGAAGCCTGAGAGCCGCCGGATATTCCATCACGCTGAACGGTGTTGATGTCGCAGACAACATCACCGCGGCCGGTTATACCCTTCAAATGTCCGGTGTCACGGCGGCCGGTGTTTATCTTGCGGGAAATACCCTTTATTTCAGCGGCACGGCAGACTGCGTTTATCTGGCCGGCAACACGGTCACGCTTGACGGTGAGATCCATGGCAATGCCGATATTTACGCCGAAAATGTCATTCTCGGAGAAAACCTTAAGGTGGACGGCGTACTTACCATCAAATCCGAAAGTGAGCCGGAACTTCCTGCCGACGCGAAGGTCGAAACGGATGATTTCAAGGAAACCGAAACCGCCGATAATATCGAAGATACAGCCGAAATGGTAACCGGGAAACCAACCGAAAAACCAACCTATAAGCCAACCGAAAAACCGGCCGAAAAGCAAAAAGAAACAGGGTCTTCCTCCGGCTTTGGCGGGTTTATCCGGGGTCTTCTGGGGACACTCCTGCTTGCCGCTTTGATCTGCCTGCTTCTCGGCGGAGAAGAATTGAGCAAACCCGGTGAAATGGTGCTCTCAAGGCCATTCCCGGTGCTTGGTTCCGGCTTTGCCGGACTGTTTGTGATCCCGGGCGTCATTCTCATACTGCTCTTTACCGGGATCGGTGTCCCCAGCGCGGGGCTTCTGGCATTGCTGTTCGCGTTTGTCTGTATTTATTCTCTGACCTACGCGGGGATGACGCTCGCAAAAACGCTGATGCCTTTATTCACCTATAACAAAACGCTGAATAACGAATGGGTTTGTTCTTTGATCGGGGCGCTGGTTTTCTGGCTCCTCCGCAAAATTCCGTTCATCGGTATGATCCTGCAGGCCGCGGCGATCATCTATACCCTCGGATATTTTATCCAGACGATTTACCTGCGCCTGAGAGGAAACAAACCTGAGCGGAAAAAGGGCTCACTTAGCGATATCTCTCAGAAAGATGTCCTTCAGCCGGTGGGAAACACCATGCCGGAAATATCCGACAGTCCGGCAGAGGATGAAGCTGCTGCCGATAACGTATCTGAAGAAATGCCGGATGCGGCCGGAGCTGAAGGGGAAGCGGATACCGATCCGGAGCCCACTGCGGAAGAACCCGCGGAATATGAGCCTGATGATGAGAGCAGCTTCGAATAAAACAGATCCTGTTCTGATCAGACAGATCCCATGAAGAAAAAAACGGCGGGGACCTGCGGCTTTGCAGGTCCCCTGCTGTTTAATAACCCGCACCATTTCTGCCGGTGGACGCGCAGCCGCCCCCTTTTGGATATCGTTTTAAAGCATACGTATGATTTTCTCCTTCCGAAATAGTGTATAATCCAGTAATAACATAAAAATAACTGCAGAAAAAATATGATACAGCCTGTTGAAGGCAAAAGGATTTATGCCGTTTTATGCTCACAAAATCTCCGGAATGATCAGGAACTGCGTTGAAATCCTCATAAACAGCAGACAGAATCTTTGAAGAAAGATACCGTCAGAAAATTGCAGGGAATACTGACCTTTCAATAGCGGGAGGATCTGCCATGAAACCCATAGAGAAAAAACGTACCGGCAAAAGAACACAGGAACAAATTCAGCGTGAAAACGTCACGGATCATGAAGCCTGTGTCCAAATGAACAACCCTGCCGTTGTTTATTCCCACCTCGCCCATGCATTAGCCCGGGGATATACGGACCTGTATTATGTCAATATGGACACCGATGAGTTCATTGAGTTCCACACCGACGACATGCGCGGCGTATTGAGTGAGGCGAGACGGGGCAATGATTTCTTTGAGGGATGTGAGCGTGACGCCAAATTTTATGTGCATGCGGAGGACCAGGCGGCATTTGTGCAGGCCATGAACCGGGAGTTTCTCTCAAAGGAGCTGGACGGGAACAAAGTATTTGAACTGACCTACCGCAGAATTATAGAAGACAGGACGTTCTATGTGCTGATGGAAGTCTCCCGCATGGAAGACGATGAGCGGATCATCGTTATCGCCGTGTCGGATATCGATGAATTTGTCAGGCAGCGCCGGGCAGAAGAACGGATCCAGGAAGAACGGATCGTTTACGCCCGCCTGCACGCCCTGACGGGCAACTTTATTTGTGTCTATGTTGTGGATCCCGAGACGGACAGCTACTGGGAGTTCAGCGCGACTGACGATTACGTGGAAAGCTTTGCCCAGGCGAAAGAAGGTGTTGATTTCTTTGGCAAAGTCCGGGAAGTCGCCCGTCTTTATAATCATCCGGATGACCTGAAACTTTTCCTCAAAGCCTTTACCAAAGAAAATATAATGGCAGAGATCGAAAGCAGCGGTATTTTTACCCTGAGTTACCGTCTCATGACAGATGGGAAGCCCCTGCATGTCCAAATGAGTGCCGCCATAGTGGAGGAGAAGGAAGGCCCCCGCCTGATCGTCGGCCTGAACGATGTTGAGACACAGCATCGTCAGAAAGAGATGGAAAAGGAGATCGAGCGGCAAAAGGAAATTTACGACCAGATCACCGAAAGTCTTTCGGAACAGTATGATACCCTGTATTACATTGACATCGAAACCAGCACATACAGCGAGATATCTTCTACAAATGATTATAAGAAACTGAATGTACCTGCCACCGGCAATGACTTTTTTGCGGAGAGCAGAAGAAGCATCCGCAAATATGTACATCCCGATGATCAGGAGAAAGCCCTCCGTATCCATTACAAAGACATAATGCTGCAGAACCTGAAAAAGCGGAATTCTTTTTCGATAGATTACCGTCTGGTGGTGAACGGTCAGGTCAGACACATCCGCCATACGGAGATCATGGCGAGGGACAGGAAACATATTATTGTCAGTATTGAGAATATCGACGCGGAGATCCAGGCAAAGCTTGCCCTGGAAGCGGACCAGAAGAAGAGTATAACCTACACGCAAATCGCTGAGAGGCTTGCCTCCCATTATGACCTGATCTATTACATCGACTGTGAATCATCGAAATACGCGGAATTCTCAACTAAGAAGAAGTCCGGTGAGCTGAAGATCCAGGAAGAGGGAGATGACTTCTTCGGGACTGCCAAAAAGAACGCGGACAGGTTTATTTATCCTGAGGACAGGGAAAGGATCAAGCTTTTCCTCGACAGGGATCATCTGATTTCCGAGCTTGAGAACAGGCGGCAGCTGACCGAGGACTACCGAATGATCATCGACGGCGGAAAGACGCAGTATACACGCATGTCAGTGACGTACTCCTCCGATCAAAGCCATTTTATCATCTGTGTTGAGAATCGTGAGAAGGATGTCCGCAAAGAGCAGGAGCAGCTGGCCGCACTGTCACTGGCAAATGAGATGGCCAGGCGGGATGAATTGACGCACACGAAGAACAAGACCGCCTACAACGAGATGGAGAAGGAATTACAGAAGCAGATAAAAGATGGCGGCGAACCTTTTGGCATTGTGGTCTGTGATATCAACGGGCTTAAGCTGATCAATGACACGGAGGGACACAAGGCAGGGGATGACTATATCAAAAGATCCTGCAGCCTGATCTGCCGTATTTTCCATCACAGCCCGGTCTTCCGCATCGGCGGGGATGAATTTGCCGTGGTCCTCCGTGGCCCGGACTATGTAAACCGGAAAGGTCTGATCTCCCGCCTGAGAAAGCAGGTGGAAGAGAATATCCGGCTCAGCGAAGGTCCGAGTGTGGCTTCCGGATTGGCGGAGTACCTGCCATCCGAAGATCATTTTGTCGAAGATGTATTCAACCGTGCGGACAGCCTTATGTATGAGAACAAAACGAGGCTGAAAGAACAAAAACTCCTTATGGAGAGCCATTCCCTCAAAGAGAAAACCAATATCAAGGCCATCAGCGAGGAGCGGCGAATCATGCTGGACACGCTGTTCAAGTCTTTTGAGATCGTTTCAGAAGGAAGTTATGTCTACCTCTGCGATATGAAATATGACTTTTCCCGCTGGTCCAAGACCGCGGTGGACACTTACGGTCTGCCGTCTGAGTACATGTACGGAGCGGGAGACATCTGGGAAAATCATATCCATCCTGAGGACCGCGAAGCGTATCATAAGGGCATCGATGAGATCTTTTCCGGTAACGCCTCGGGACATGACATGCAGTACCGGGCGAAACGCGTAACAGGGGAATACGATGTGTGTACCTGCCGCGGCATTGTCATACGGGATCTCCAGGGCGAACCGGACTACTTTGTCGGTACCATCCGCAATCACGGCATACAGGGGCATATCGATACCCTGACCGGGATCAGAAATCAATACGGTTTCTTCGAAGATCTGGATAGCGCCATCAAACGGCACGCGGAGGTCAGCGTGATCCTGTTCGGTATCAGTAAATTCTCCGAGATCAATGAGATGTACGGATATCATTTCGGGAACCGCGTGCTTCAGCTTTACGCAAGAAAAGTCTTTGAGACAGCGGGAAACACCGGACATACTTACAGGATCGACGGGACGAAGTTCGCGGTGATCAGCAACTCGCTTTCCGTTGCCGAGATGCGTGATAATTATGACCGCTTCCGCGCGTATCTTCATGAAGGCTTCATCGTTGACGGCAGGTCGATCCTGCTTGAGCTGCACTGCGGCGCCCTCCGGGTGGACAGTTTTGATATTGATACGCAGACGGTCTATGCCTGCCTGAATTATGCCGATGAAGAATCGAAGGTGCGCCAGCACGGCGAGTTGGTGGAATTCCAAAATGACCTGAACCGGGAAAACCACCGGAGACTGGAACAGCTGCACGCGATCCGCGGTTCGATCATGCATAACTACGAGGGATTCTATCTGCTGTACCAGCCGGTGGTGGATGCCCGGACGGAGCAGCTGATCGGAGCGGAAGCTTTGCTTCGCTGGAAAAATGACACATACGGCATCGTTCCGCCGGATCAGTTCATACCGATCCTGGAATCAGACCCGCTGTTCCCGGAGCTCGGCGAATGGATCATCCGGGAATCCGTCCTTGCGGCAAAACAGATCTTGCAGCGGGATCCCGGATTTGTTATCAATGTGAATCTGTCTTATACGCAGCTGGAGAAACCGGATTTTACGGATATGGTGCTTAAGATCCTGAATGAACTGGATTTTCCACCGGACCGTCTGTGCCTGGAGGTGACCGAACGGTGCCGCCTGCTGGATCTGGAACTTCTGAAAAATGTGGTCGCCAATCTGAAGTCCAGGGGGATCCTGGTCGCGCTGGATGATTTCGGGACCGGATTTTCCTCCGTCGGTATCCTCAAAGAGATCACGTTCAACATTATCAAGATCGACCGCAGTTTTGTGAAGATGATTGAAGAGAGCGATATTGACCGGAAGCTCGTACAGAATGTCGCCGCGCTTGCTTCCATCTTCAGCGCGAAGGTCTGCGCCGAGGGAATTGAGACCGATGGCATAAGAGATATTCTGAAAAGCTTCAACGTGGACAGCTTCCAGGGATTTTATTACGGAAAGCCTCTTCCCCTTGAGCAGCTTCTGGCGTGGAAGACGGCTGATAACGGGATCAACGGCTGAAACGAAAGCGCTGCTGATCCAAAAAATATCCCGGGAAAATTTTCCCGGGATCCATACTGTCCCGTGCCGAATACGGGGGACTGTTCCATCTTTCGGATAGTAACCGTCCCCAACAGAGGGTTCGGCCCGGATACCGTCTAAATGACTTTCTCCGGATCTCCGCTGTACGGATGGGCAGCGAAATACGCGTCCATATCGTTATCCATTTCTTCTTTCCCCAGATCCCCAAAATATTCCCGCTGCCATTTTGTATAATCGAATCCTTCTGTTTTTACATAAAAGATGAATGCCTCCGCCTCAACGATACCTAATTTTTCTGTAAGAGCGTTCATTCCGCGGGAAAGTGTTTCAGCTGTATTTGTGATCATAGGTCTTCCTCCTCAACGATACGGATGAATTCAATCGGATTAAGGATCGTTATTTTATTGCCTCGATATCTTCGCTGAAATCCGATATCTGTTGTCGAAAAATTATTTCTATTTGCATAAACCGTACATGAAAGAGAAAAAAGGTGACCGCCGCATATGCGGGTGAGTCGGAAAAAGAGCGTGATTTTAAGCGGGGGTATGGGGGCTACAAGCCTCCGGGAATCTGGTGCGGAGCGAAGCTCGGGAGCCGAATCATAATTCAGCGCAGCGGTTCCTTACGGCTCCCGCATTTGCAAACACACATATATTTGCTCCCGCACCTTGCGAAGCACTCCGTCCCGCATACAGAAGGCAAAAACAAACTGAACTCTAATAGTAGTATACCAATCAATTTGCGATTACGATCCGGAGATATTTAGATTTTTGACTAATCTTTTTACCGCATCAACAGCTTCATACCAGGAAATTTGTCCCACATATGGATTATCTGTTTTGTAGTTATTCCATAATGCTGCCATCTCTTTTGATTTCTCTATTCCATTGAGAATTTCTGTCAAATCGGATATTTTTTTCCCGGATTTGCGATGTTTGCATGTTTCCAGAAAAGCACAAGTCAAAAGTTCCGCGTTGATTTTTATTTTCTCCTGCATTGTCAAAACATAAATATCATAAAAATCACGCATTCTGGTATTACCTTCTGCACGGGACATCACTGTCTCAAGTTTTTCCGCAATCAATGTTTCAATATTGTATGCTCGTAATCCAATTTTTCTTTTTTCCAGAATAAGTGATAGTTCATATTCTATAGCATCCGGAGTAATTCGATCACCTGTCGAGATATCGATCTTGATCGTCTGACGGAGCCGATCCTGACACCCTTCGATAAAAAATCGTACTCCTTCATACTCAAGACCTTCCATGATATCCGTTGATTTGGTTATAGTAAATCGAACACCATCGTTAAGATCAATTGACAATATTTCATCAAGAATTACTAACATATCTTTTTGAGTGAGAGGAAGAGCACGAACAGTGGTGTCAATATCCATTGTTGTACGCATATCAACTCCGACCAGAGATGAAACAAGCATTCCACCCTTCAGGATGAAATTATTTTTATATCGGGAAACAGAAACCCTTTCCAGAAATCGTTCCATCATATAGATGCGGAGGAGAATCTGTGCTTTATCGCTGTTTCCACCGGCCTTGTTTCTGATCAGTGCTTTTATCTGCATTGATGTTTTCACAGCAGAACCTCCGTATACTGACGCAGTTTATCTTCAATTTTGAATATTGACGCATATTTCAACAGTTTATGAATATCTTTGTCACTTCCTCTGAAATAGGAATTCATCGCAATATGGAAAATCTGAATATCCATTTTCTTTTTTTCACGAATCATATCGCAGATACAGCGTTCTTTGTCGTAGACCCGGATAATATTCCCAACCGGTGTTTCTTTTGATGAAAGCCCAATCTCAAACCAATCCGGAATAACAGTGTGAACCTTTACATTGTCCTTTTTCAGGTGACTTGCGTTATAGCCTCTTCTTACGGTAACTACAGGAAGATAAGATTCCCGATCGGACAAACCATGTAAGTAAAGAGCTGATTCATGAGAAAAGATAATTTTCCTGTTTCGGATCTGCAGCTGATATAAACGATCCGGCCATGAATCTTCAGAACTGTACACTCCATGAGCTATTTTGACTAAATTGGCTTTTTTTAAATATTGGACAGCATTTCCTTTTGAGATCCCCAATGCCCGGGCATCCCTGACCGTATAAAACCCGTTATTATCCTGCAGATATTTATCCAACGCTTCTGTATTCATACAATTTTTACTTTCCCGCTACTAATTATACATTAATGTAGCGAGAAAGCAGATTTTTATGTAACTATCCGAAGCCCTTTTAGAAATATGCAAAGCTTATAAATCTCCAAAAAAGTGGTTTACCCTGCGTCCTTTCCAAACCCAATCCAATCATCTTATGATAATTATCCCAACCCAAATGGTCCCCGGCATCCATATGCCGGATAATGAATCTCATAAACCATTCAAAGCAATTTTTAGCACAACTTAGTTCCACACAGTGTAAAAGACAGGGAAATTTTATAGAGAGCGACAAAGAACATTTATATCGTGATAAAAATCGCATATTTGAATACATTCTATTTATCCATCATATACTGAATAGTATTTTATACATATGTTAAAATTTTTAAATTATTGGTTTTATATGAAAGAAATAATTTACGAATAGCAGATATTATTATAAGTGGTAACATGAGGGGAAAACATGGAAGAGAACAAAAATAATGGGAATATTTTTAATAAAATAAATGCCGCTGGAAAATCCGCCAGGGAAGCCATAGACAAGACAAAAAAGGCCGCGGAAGAAGCCGGTATTACCGGGGACTCAGTCTTGGATGCCGCGAAAAAGGCGAAAGGGGCCATAGCCAAAGCCGGCAGCGGCGCTGCGGAGATCGGAAAAAACGCCGTCGGAACCGCGCAGGAGGCCATCGATAATTCCAAAGAAATCATTATGAAAAAAATGGATCAGAACGGGGACGGAGTTGTTGATGTCATAGATATAATCATCATGGGCCTGAAAACTCCCGGCGTCCATATTGATCGGGAACAGTTTCTCAAAAATGAACTCTTCAAAAATTACCCTCAGGATGTGATCAATACAGCAATTCGGGAAACGCCGGCAAAAGCCGGGATCCCCCGCGAAGAAATCGATAAGATCGCCGACGAAGTAATAAACTATGAGCGCAGCTGTGTTTCCGGAATTTCAGCAGCACTCGGTATGCCGGGCGGAGCCGCAATGGCCGCGACGATTCCCGCCGATATTGCTCAATACTACGGATATACACTGCGCGCGGCACAGAAGCTCCTCTATTTGTACGGTTTTCCGGAGATAGATTCATATGAGGATGATCTGCATCTGGATTCGGAAACGATCAACGCACTGACGCTCTGTCTCGGTATCATGTACGGAGCCGCGGGAGCGAACACTGCGATCAAAGGCATAGCAAAGGCTCTTGCTGCCGGGGTGGAAAAACAATTGCTGAAAAAGGCATTGACAAAGGGAACGATTTATCCGTTTGTAAAAAGTGTCGCCAGATGGTTCGGCGTCAATATGACAAAAAAGATTTTTGCCGGCTTTTTCAAAAACGCGATCCCTGTTCTTGGCGGAGTGATCGGCGGCGGGATCACATTCGTTTCCTTCAAACCCTGCTGCAATCGTTTGAAAAGCGTTCTGATGGATACCCTGCTTTCCAACCCGGATCATATTTCCGGTATCGAAGAGGATGCGATCGTTGAGAGCATTATGAATGACAGCGAACTCGATCCGGATTTTTATCCTGATGAATTTGGATCATCTGAAACCGATACCGCTGATCCGGAAGATCAGACAGCCGAAGAAGAATGATTGGGATAATTATT
>DAIMGK010000151.1:3039-11684 GCA_036723985.1 Flexilinea sp. | reverse complement strand
AGAGCAAAGCACTCCTAACGCTTAGGTTGTGGGTTCGAGTCCCACCCGGGGTACAGTGTTATCAAATCCGCAGATATTCAGATTTGATAACACTTTTTTATTTAAGTAACCGCCGCATCAGCAGGTGATTCTAAAGAAGAGCATATTAAGCGGGGGTATGGGGGCTGCAAGCACCGGAAAACAGGCGCGGTAAACGATTTTGGCAAACACACAAATAATCGTTGCCGCGCCTTGCGAAGCAAACTATCCCCGCCCGCATCTAAATTTCGCGCAGCGGTTCCTTACGGCCTCCGTTTTACAGGCACAAATGATCCCGCTTCGCTGCGAAGCATGATTTTCCGAAAGCAATTTCCCCGATTGTCAGGATATATTTTTTTTATGAGGTATGTATCACTGTTTTACCTGTCAAGTTTTTTAATTGATATGAGCTCTTATCGCGGAATAACGGTGCTTACCGTAAGCGTCAAACAGAAGACAGATCGAAACACAGCGCCGAAATATTAGATCATCACTTGCGATTCTGTTTTCTTTATGTTATAAATATTTTTGTTTGATAAGTCATTAATCATTTCTTTTCTATTTATGCCGCCGGATCGTTCCGGCATGGCAATGACTGTGTTTGGAACCACATAAGTATTCACCCGAAGATGATCCTTATTCGGAAATTTATAGCCGCGAGCGTTGTAAAGCGAAAAACTTCGGAATAAAGGTGTGACAGATATGCCGCAGGACGCTGACCCCAATTTAGGCATATCTGCAAGATGGGGCGGAAAAAACGATCAGGAGCAAATCAGAATGAAATACAGTATCGATACATATCCGTTATATAAAGATGAGAAAAGATTTGCCTTTACTGTCCGGGCAAAGGTGAGAATGAAGGAGCCGGTAGATATTGATATTTTAAGAGCAGCTGCCAATAAAGCCATCAAAAGATATCCTTATTTTGCAAAAAAAGTAGAGATCGATGAAACCGGGTCTTACAGATGTGTGCCGAATGATAAAGAAATTGCGGTGCTTCCGATGGGAGATAAAACGCCGTATCTTGGCAGCGAAGAGGTAAACGGGCACTTGCTGTTCCTGGAATGTGACGGAAGGGATATCTATTTCAATATTTCCCATACGATGTGCGGAGGCCGCGGGCTGCAGCCATGGATCATGACGACTGTCTGGCAGTATGTGGCGGACAAATATGGTATCGAGCCCAATGCCCCGTCCATTCGGAAACCGGGTGAACCGCTGCTTGAGGGAGAGACGGATGAACCCTCTTTGGACATGCTCCCCAAAGAAGAGCCTATATACGAGTATAAAAGCAAGAATCCCAAGCTTTTGATTTGGGATTATGTGAATGCTTTGTTTAATCCGTTTGCGCGGAATCATAATTATCGTGTGCTTACTTTTTCTCAAAAGGATGTATTGTCATTTGCCAAAGGGAACGACGCAAGTGTGGCGGCTTTCTTTCTGATCGTTACCGCAAAGATGCTCGATAAACTGCTTCCGGCGAGAGATGCTGTTATCGGCGGAGAAATTGCCCATAACATGGGTGCCAATATCGGTCTTAAAAATGCGCATTGCGACATCTTAAGTCACATCCATGTGGATTACACGAGAAAGCAGCTTCAAATGGATATGGAGAAGCTCGGAACAATGACCCGAGGTCAAATTATGCTGCAGTCGGATCCATCTGTAAGCTGTATAGAATTAGGACAGAAGCTTAAACTTTACGAAAAACTTGACACCATCCCAGGCATTAAAGCGAAGAGAAAATACATGAAAGAACATGACCTGTCCACCGGGAAAAATGTCAAGCACGGGACATACTTTGTGAACTATACCGGACAGATGGATTGGGGAGAAGTTGCTGATTACTTTGAGTCATATGTCTTAATTGTGGAAGGTCATTTGATGCTTGAAGTATCTTCCGCGGGCGATAAGATCTTTGTCTGTTTTATGCAGATGCTGAATACTGATAAATATATCAATGCTTTCCGTGACGTACTGAATGAACTGGGAATTTCATTTACGATGGAGGGCCCCTTCCCCAAGAGACTTCCGAAACATCAGCTGCCCGTAAATTAGGAGCAATATACAGCCTAAAGCAGATCCCAGCTATTAGATTGATTTAGTTGCCCATAAATTTGTTGAAAAAATCCATTCGTTTCTGGCCCTCAATTAGAAAAAGGGCTAAAAAAGGGCCGGAAAAATCGTGAGTGGTATTATGTCTCCCTTTACACGTGGAAGTATACCCCGCACAGGACTTATCCCACTAACCTTTAAATGCCCGGTTGAAGGTTCCGGTCTCTTCCGGGATATAGTGGTATCAAATTCATGAATTTGAGAAAAGAGTACCACTTCTCGTAATTATGAGGAGAGGTACTCTTTTGAAAATTGGTTTTGAATTCCCGGCAGATGATCAAAAATTTATTATTTATTTCATTGATTTCGAAAGGAGCAGTTTTTCCCGTTGTGCTATCTCATAAATATCCTGCTTCATTTCATAGAAACCGGCAAATGGCAGGCCACCGCCCATGTTCTCACGCATGGCATTTTCCCATCCCCGGTACAGTTCTCCATTGTAAAAAGCAGCTTTTTCATGACTGTTAAGCGTATCGCTGTAAGCATGTATCGCTTTATAGTATTGGGGGATCCGTTTCAAAGCACCTGCCCGCATATTCCATTCCGGGATCGGTTCCGAATCATGGGCATCGGTATAATTAAGCTCATTATTATCTGAAAGCATCAGTTCCAGGCGCAGTTCCTCACGCACTTCCATCAGGATCATGCCCAGTAAATTTTTCCCAGTCCATTTGCTGATATCGTACCGGGCAGGATCTTTGATACTAATACCGATCCCCCATTTTGTATCGTTCTGTGAGCATTCTGCAAGGATCGCATTCCCAGTACCCATAAGGATTTCAAGAATATCTCTGTTCTGCTGAAATTTCGCACGAACACCCCGTTTTACGATTCGATAGCAGGTTTTATCCCATATTGCAGCATTGAATTCCGGAAAATGTGTTTTACCAAGATTCTTACATTTCTCAGGATCATTTGTGGAAAGAATTTCCCGGCCAAGATCAAGCTGTCTGAACATCATCACTTTCTGATACATCATGAATTGTTCTGAATTTGCATAATGCATCCCTGCATAATCAAAACCCGCAGCATACCAATTGCTGAAACAACCGTATTTTTCGTTTTCATGATAAAACCCGATTATTGGGACGATTTTTTCTTCATTCTTTTCATCTGATATGTTCATATTTACTTTAGCAATTGCTTTATCATAGAATAATTTTGAGTCTTCCGTCAAAAAAACCCAATCAATTTCATCGAATGCATCAGGATGGGTTGAAACAAAATCACAAACAGCCTGAACGGCAATATCGGCTGCCTGATCTATGGGATAGCCATAAACTCCTGTGGAAATTGACGGAAAAGCAACGGTGCGGATACCATTATCCATCGCCACCTGAAGCGAATTACGGTAACAATCTGATAATCGTTCAGCTTCATGATATTTTCCTCCATGCCAAACAGGTCCTACAGTATGGATCACATATTTACAAGGCAGGTTATAAGCGCCGGTGATCTTTGCCTCACCTGTTTCACAGCCGTGAAGGTTGCGGCACTCTGCGAGTAAACCTTTCCCTGCCGCACGGTGTATCGCTCCATCGACTCCGCCGCCGCCAAGCAGTGATTTATTCGCTGCATTTACGATCGCTGTGACAGAATTGATTTTTGTAATATCGTTCAATACCGTCTTGATTATTGTTTTCCCAATTTTCATATTGTTTCCTGCGGTTCTTGTTTATTGAATTTCATGTAGATGATATAGGGGTTATTCATTATATATTTGATCAAAACGATTTCCTAAACTTTAGAGATGCTGATGATCTTCTCCGCAATATCAGTAAAAATTATATCACTTTTGAGTTTCTCATCATTTCTATCCAAACTTGTTTCCCGCATCGTCGTGACAAAGAATAAAAGATTCTTTTCCATCAAGTGAAGGAATTTTATCTATAGTAATATATATTTTGTGCCTGCTTAACATATACCAGTTCGGCTTCGATTTCTTCAGAATAATCTTGGCGGATCATCTGGACTGTAGAGAGCTGACGAGATAAGTTTATATGGGTTTAACAATTCTTCTGCCAGGTCGGTGTTTTCGATCCGCAGTACAGCCGCGTCTGATGGTGTGAATCCGCAGAAAGAAATGTTTCCATACCAGATGATACGGCGATCAAAAACTGCAAATCGTTTTTTCTCATTCCCGTCATGCAGAATCCGGATACCTTTATCTGAAATTGTTTCCAGCATTAACCGGATCTGTTCCTGCTGCTCAGGTTTGTATGCTTCCACCGGCTGCGTGATCATATACAAATTATTGACTTCATTCGTTTCCAGAAGTTTGATGAGCAGCTTCAATTTTGTGGGCATGACTACCGGGCAGCTGATGACTGCTTCATGACGGAAGGACGACAAATCATTTTGGAAAACCTTTTTATAATCAGCGTTGTTATAAATCATGCCTGTTTCTTCTGAACCTGAATAATTCTGAACCCGATAGCCGAGATCAGCGTATCCTTTCAGCCGTTTATGATACATTCGCTCGAGTACAGGAATGTTCATATCAACATAATCCCAGACCTGTACATCCTGTTTTCCTTCATAATTCCGATGAAGCCTTCCGGCATATTGAGCAAGTGTCCCTTTCCACGCAATCGGCATACACAGGAACAAGGTATCCAGCCGTGGCTCATCAAAACCTTCACCGATATATTTCCCTGTCGCGGCAATAACAAAGCGTTCTTCGCCAGAAAGAGAATGCAATTGTTCCAGTTTTTCCCGTTTATCCCTGGCAGAATCACTGCCGATCAGGAGGAAAAGGTTCCTCACATGTTTGCTGAGTTTTGCCGCGAGGAGCTCAGCATGTTCCTTTCGCTCGGTCAGCAAAATCGGAGTCCGTCCTTTATCATATGCCTCCAGAACGTCCCGAACGATCATTTCATTTCTGGCGTCGTTTTGATAGAGGTCTGAGTAAATACTTTGGATCGCGTCTTTATCAACGATTCTTGTTTTTGTAAATCGTGGTATGATGAAATGCTCGAAACCATGCTTCAATGCCTGTGCTCTCGGGTCTACCAGGTATCGGATCGGACCGCACTGCATAAAGATGATTGGATCATGTCCGTCCGACCTTTTCGGAGTCGCGCTCAGCCCGTAAATATATTTCGAGGTGACGGATTTAAGAACTTTTTCAAAACTGAATGCTGCCACATGATGACATTCATCACAGATCACCATTCCATAATTACGGACCAGCTCTTTTACATTTTTTTCATCGCCTTCAAACAAAGACTGAATAATTGCGACGTCAACGATCCCGGTCAGCGTGTCTTTACCGGAACCCAATAGACCGACCGCTGATGATTTTTTCTTTCTTCCACGTTTTTTCGGTTGTTCGGGCTGTGGTATTTCATCAAAAGACAAAAACTTTTCGAGTGCTGATTTCCATTGTGTCAATAATGTACTGGATGTGACCAGAACCAATGTGTTTACTTTTCGCTCTCCGATCAGCCAGGCTCCGATAACCGTTTTTCCGAAGGCAGTCGTTGCTGAAAGAACACCGGTATTATGTATCAATAAGGCATCGGCTGCCGGTATTTGATCTGAACGCAGCTCACCATTGAAAGAGACGGAAATCGGATTTCCGTTATTTCTTCTGTCATCAACTGAAAACGGTACGAGATTATCGTTGAGAATTTCTGCGACATCATTTATACATCCCCGGGGCAGAGCAAGATGATTTGTGTACAATTCACTGCAATCAATGATCCTGGGAATATTTTGAACCGGAAGCCGCATAGCCTGATTTTTAGCAAATTTCGGATTGCGAAAAGCAGCCAGTCTTTTGAGCCGGTTGATCACTTTATCCGAAAGCCCGGTTTTTGGAATATATAGCATGTTGCTGAGAACCAGATCCATTTTTTGAGGAAAATCACCCGGTTGAAAATCTCCGATGGGTTTTGTTAATTCCCATGGGGCATCTTCATCAGTATTGACCAGCATCCCCAGATCGCTTTGTGTATTCAGTTTCTGATTCCAGACATTCAATTCATCAGCTGAGATCAAAGGCAATCCTGAAAGGAACGCCCATTGATCCGCATAAGGGATAAAGCTGTCATCAACAAATAGTGAATTCCCGTCTTTCTGAGCATTTCCCTGAAACGGCAGCGCGATCAGGTTTCCGTATCCGCCTTTGGGCATCGTATCCTGACTGGGGAACATCCGGTCATAAGAGGCGAAATTCAGCTCATGACGATTGCTCATGGTTTTTGTCAGGAGGCCGCTGCCAAACCTTCTTGCCTCTTTCGCGGACACAGGCTGTTCAAAGAAAAACCAGATATGGGCTCCGTTACCGGATCTTGATCTTTCGACAGAGGGGATGATATGAAATTGTTTGCATGTTTCCCGAAAGGCGGAAACATTATCCTGCCAATCTTCTTCGTCAAAATCCAATGCCAGAAACCATGTGGTGTCATCCGGCTGCATCGGATAACAACCCAATAATCTTTTCCCTAACAGATGCTCTTTCAAGAGGCCGGCTGACAAAGGGATAAATCTGTGATTAAGACAATCCGCACATTTGATCTTTGGTTTATGACAGATCCCGCTGACCCATTCATTCCCGCAGAAAGGTGTGTAACCTGCCTTGCCATCCTTGCGGATATATCCTTTGGCACAAACATCATTCCGTCCGTGGAATAACGTAAGAAAAAGGTCGAGTTTCTCCTGTGTCGGACTGCTGCCGGTTACCGTTGGCTGAAATCCGTTTGGCAGTGAATCCTGAACAGCACCGGCTTCCCATTGCTCCGATTTGCAGATAAACTTGTTTCCCTCATCGTCGTGACAAAGAATAAAAGACTCTTTTCCGTCAAGTGAAGGAATATTCTCAATAATCGTATAGTTCTTCCCTGAAATTCGGCTTTTATTCATAAGTTACGATCTATCCATTTTTTACAAACAAAAATGGTTCTTTTTATGAATCCGCTCATTGTCAGAACCCGGCTTACCGCTGTCAACAATATTTATCCATGAAACAGGTCATCAAGGATCACCTGATTGCCAACAAAACCGCTGTATTTATTACTTTTCACACCGTAAGTTGTGATCATCGTAATTTGGAGTGATTTTTTACAATCATTCATCCTTCTGAAGGTTTCAAGCTTGTTCCGCAATGTCATATCGTATTCTTTGTCTATGATGAATTCGTTTACCGAGAATTTCATTTCGCATAAATTAATTATTCTGTCTCTTCGTTCAATGATCAAATCGATCTGCGTGCCGGGGATTCCCTCTTCTTCATTTCCTTGCGTGTACCAGATCGATTCCTCCGTAAGTACGCCGGATATGCCCAGTTTCTGCTTGATTTGCGGGATATGATCCTTGCATAATTGTTCAAAGGTGAGTCCGGTCCAGGATCTTCGAGCCGGATTGTCAATGGAATTGCTCCAAAAATGCTCATCATTTCCATAATGATCCTTTATATAACGGAAATAGAAAGCTGTATAGAAATCTGCCAATTGATAAAGAGCATCTTTCTTTTTTCGATTGTAGAATCCGGAAACACGGACGAAACCCGCATATACAAGATGATTCAGAATAGCAGTCAACGAACCGTTTGTCGGTGTTTTTATTCTTTCAATGATTTCATTTCTTGTCAGTCCTCTTCTTTTTTCACTCAAGGCTTCTACTACTTTGATGTATTGATCACTGTTCGCGAATAAGGTTTTATACAGGTGATCAAACTCATCCCATAATTCACCATTTTTTCTGAAAAAGAGGTTGTCAATATTCCGGCTGTAGGACATTCCGCTGTCAAGAAGGTTCCAATAATATGGGATCCCGCCCATGATCATATAGCATTCAGCTATGTCATAACGGGACCAGGAAATACTTTTTGCTTCAAGAAACGCTTCAACCTCTTTCAGCGTAAACGGCTTAAGATACAGACGGCATGTATGCCGATTGAACAAACCACCTTTATTATTCGCGAGATTATCAACTATCCAGGAGGTTGCTGAACCGCAGACAATAAAAACAAGATGATTCTGCGATGAACCCCAGCTATTCCAAAAATATTCGAAAGCAGGAAGAAATCCGGATCTTTGCGTGTCTAACCATGGCATTTCATCAAAAAATACGATTTTCTTTTCATCAGTCGGTAGTGTTTCAATATAATCCCGTAAATTTTCAAACGCTTCGATCCAGTCTTTTGGGATTCTTTGTGTTTTCCCTGTTTTTCGTTTTACTTCCGCCGCAAAATTTCGCAGCTGATCTCTTCTTGTCTGTCCGAAAGCACCGGTTATCTTAAATGAGAATTTGTTACGAAAGAATTGATCTATCAGGAAAGTTTTCCCTATTCTTCGTCTTCCGTAGACAATGATCAATTGAGCCTGTTCATTCTGTAAGCAGCTGTTCAGGCGTCTGATTTCTTCTGCCCTTCCGATGATTTTTGTTTCTCCCATCGCAATTTTCATCATCCTTTCACGAAAATATTTATGATATTCTGTCCAAATCTAATTGTAACATAGACTTTTAGACAGGATATCAGCAATATTCCGGCTGTATTTGATTTTTTG
>DAIMGK010000151.1:0-2939 GCA_036723985.1 Flexilinea sp. | reverse complement strand
AGGCGGAAGGCCCGGTTGATCTCGGTGAAGTCGTGATTGTGGTCGTCGGGGTGGGTTTCGGCAAGGATTTTCTGGCGTGCGCATTCTTCGCGGATGAAGCTGATGATCAGGGGCATCTGCGGGTTCAGTGTCTTTTCATCCGTAACTGCCGCTGACGCCCAGCAGCATGATCCGTTCTCCCAGCCGGGGGGGTACGGAGAAAATCATATTCCGGTTCATTCATGATCGGTTTAAAATCCATATGCAGTCCTGTTTTACTGATTATAAAGCACCTTTGTATCTGTCCGGTCGATTACTGTCTGCCGGCAACAGCATGAAAAATGGTAACCTGCACAATATCCTGAACGCTGCCGCTGCCTGCTCCGCTTGCGGTGAACATGGCTCTGAGACGTCCAACCGTCCGTTGATCAACGGGCTTGTACTTACGACCCGGGTGGGGACAACCCGGGGACTGAATTCGGAGAGGGCGAAGGTCAAACTCCGAATCTAAATCGGACGCAGTCCGTACATTAAGGAGCTGGCTCATGCTGTAGCCTCAGGTAACTCACTCACGAGTCGGAAGACAGCTCACCTTTCATTCCTGCCCGATAAGGACCAATACCAAAGTTGTTTTTACGTCCGGCCGGTTTACTTGGCTTCCGAGTCGGGAGTGAGTTACCTGTGGGGACAGATCCCTTCGGGTTCAGTCCCCGGGTGGAGGTGTTTATAATTTAAATTCATGGGCCTGGGTGATGCCTTCTTTTTTCCGCAATATCCACAGGGCGAGATCCCGGCCGGTCTCGAGCCTCGGGTCGGTGGAGCGGAGTTTTTTCGTGCATTCTTTCCGGTGGGAGAGGACAAAGAGCTGCCGAATATATCGGTCCCCGTCCAGGATCCGTGAGATCAGGGCGCCGACCCTGTCCAGTACCGCGTTCAGGGACGTATCATCCAGATTTGCGACAGGGTCATCAATGACGACGACCCGCTCGGACCTGAGCGTTTCGTTGGATGAAGCACCTTCAACCAGCTGCAGAAAATACAGAAGCATGATCAGGGTTTTCTCGCCTTCGCTCAGTGTCTCCGCGGCATTTTCGCCGTTGTCCCGCAGAATATTGTAATGTCTCCCGTCCTCAGACAGCCGCAGATAAAAATTGCCGGTCCCCAATGACACCAGCTCGTCGTTGATCCTGTCGACTGATTCCCTGATATTGACCGTATTCCGCAAAACAGCTTCTTTGTCAGCGGTAAGCATCCGGACCGCGGACTCTGTCCGGTCGATCTGTATCTGTAAGGTTTCCAGGTTCTTTTCAATGTCAGCTGTCGCGGTGTTGTAATTGCTGATGTCCTGTTCCGATGCTTTGCAGAATGATCTCCAGGAGTCGGTTTTCAGCTGTGATTTGCTGTTTCTCAGATCGTTCAGCATGGCATTCGCCCGGGAAGCGTGAAAATTGGATCCATCGATCAGCTGATTCAGTGCGGTGATAAGCTGATAACAGGACTGAATTTGTATATCCCCGGCAGAGGAGTCCCTTTTCCGCTGCATAAAGAGCATGTTCGCGTGGATCAGATTCCGCAGATTTGTTATCGTATCGGCAAACCTGCCCGTATCCAGAAAGGCTTCTCCCTCATCCCTGTTTTGTCTCATGATCCGCTCCGCATACGCGAGCAGCCTTTTGGCATGGCTCTCATATTGGGACAGCAGCCTGCCGCGCAATTCCGGCTTTTGGCCGTGATCACCGGAAAGCAGGCGTGTTATTTTGTTGTCAAAATCACCGGAGAGGATCCTTTGCTCACAAAACGGGCAAACCTTCTGCTGATCCATATACCGCAGCCCCTGCCGGACCCAGTCTGTATATTTTTCATCCTTTTTCCCGGGCTCGCCTTCCTGCGGGGCTTCGTCCCATATGGGATCCTTTTCGATCGAGATCAGCTGCGATCCGTCCAGATGGGGATAAACGGGATACTCTTCTTCTGTCTGCGAATTCAGCACATCAGCCATACGCTTCAGATCGTACAGTTCCGGTGTCCCGGACGGCGCCTGAGAGATCTCATTTTTAACCTTAACAAAACACTGGATCTTTGAAACGGGTTTTGTAAAGTAATCCCCCAATAAATTTTTATAGGTTTTGACCCGTTCCCATAAAGCGTCAATGCAGATATCCCGCTGAGCCTGTTTCTGCTGATCTATGATCTCATATTCATTCCGAAGGTGCCGCAGTTCCTGATTTGCCTCATCGATCCGGTTCCCGATCTCATCCGCGCTCTTTTCGAGCTCCGCGTTTTCACTGCCCAGGGTAAAGATACCGGGTATGTCTGTTTCCCGGAAATTTCTGTCACAGAATTTCTGATTGAAAACATAAACAGGCAGCGGCCTTCCGTCGTCCCAACGGATGGAACAGTCCGCGTATTCCGGTTGGGCGGGATCCTGCAAATAATTACTGAGGAGCGTTTTTCCTGTTCCGTTGTTTCCGAAAATAAGGTTGATTTTTCTGCAGTGAGACAATTCTGTCTTCCGGCTGAAGACAGCGATTTTATTCATCAGGATCGCGTCGATCATTTCATCAGCTCCTTATCACTCATTCCGGGACGGTTATCGCCGGTTCAGCCTTGGCCCGGAATCCCTGCCCCACATCCCGGCAAGGAAGATCATCTCTTTCATCCCGGGGCAGTATCCCTTTTATGTTCAGACAAAAAGATATTGAAACCGTTCAGAGTCATGTCCTCCGCAAGCGGAGCGAGTCAGCGGGGAACATGCACGATAAGGGGCGGGCTTCGCCCCTTTAACTTTTTCTAAACAGTTATTATAAAATATTCTAAACTTGACAAGCAAAAGTGAGGGTAATAAGCTGTAAAATCGTAACGATCCGGATGTGTTTCAGCAGGGGCGGTTCCGCGTCAGCGAAACTGTTCTCTGCCCGATATGAGGAAAAGCGGCAGCGGTTTCCCGCGGCTCAATTCTG
>DAIMGK010000150.1:3099-11747 GCA_036723985.1 Flexilinea sp. | reverse complement strand
ACAGGGGGGTAAAAGTCCGCCTGGTCATCGATGAGGATAACGCGAAGAAAGACGTTGTCCGCGACCTGCGGGACGGAGGCGTGAACATTATTATCGCCGATTCCGAAGGCCTGATGCACGCGAAATACATCATCATCGACAGCGCCATCGTCATTTCCGGCTCCGCCAATATGACCCTCGCCAGCTTCTCTTATGACAACAATTTCATGATCCGTCTCGAGTCACCGGAAGCCGCGAAAATTTTTACCGCCGAGTTTGAGGAAATGTATCTCGACTGCATCTTCGGCGAGGCAAGCCCCCGCGGCAAATCCGCCTCAGCGATCAAACTGGAAGACGGGACCACCGTTTATATCCGCTTCTCCCCGGACGACGGCATTGATGACATGATCGAAAAACTGATCGCTGCCGCTGATGACAGCGTTTACATGCTGGCATACTCCTTTGCGTCCCGGGATATCGCCGAACGTCTGCAGAAAGCCGATGATAACGGACTGGACGTGATCGTTGTCTGTGAAGACAGTAAAGCCTATACCGACGGCGGCGGCCAGTGCGGGCCGCTTTCGGAAGCCGGTCTGCAGGTCTATGTGGACGGTTACCCGGATACCCTGATGCACGAAAAGGTCATCATCCTGGATAACTCCGTTGTCATCGCCGGTTCCTACAACTTCACCCGCTCCGCTGATAAGCGCAATGATGAGCAGGTCCTTGTGATACAGAATCCCGAAATAGCCGGCCTCTTCCTCAGTGAATTTGACAAGATCCTGGAGGAGGCGAAATAAGACGCAACGGGGACGGTTCGCCTGCGGCGCTCTGTCGCCGCAGGGAACTGTCCTCCAGCTTTCTGTCCTCCCGCTATTTTCTTTACGGAACGCCGGGATGGTTCCAAGCGGCGACAAGCGCCGTATGGAACCGTCTCCACCATGAACCCTGCTTTCTCTCCTGTTGGCGGTCAGACATATTTGGGCTTTAACGGTTTTACCGGGGTATCAGGAATTTTCACCGGAGATCGATCCGACCGGAACCCCAGTGACGAGAACTGTCCTCCCGCTATTTTCCTTACGAAAACGCCGGGACAGTTTCCTGCGGCGACGAAGCGCCGCACGCGAACCATCCCCTCAAACCATGCCGGATAATTTTTGGTATGGAAACTGCAGCTCCCTCATAACTAAGAAAACGAATGCTGTGAAAATCCGGATCGGAACACGGCAGGAAGCGGCCGGCACGAGAAGGATGATCACCGGACATACCTTCCTGCATGTGAAGTTTTCAAAATTTGATAAAAAGTGATAAAATGGTAGTCGTGGTATCATTCTCTGATGCCAAACAGCATCTGTGCTGATTATTTCGCAGGGAAAAAGAATGGGAGAAATGGAACGTTTATTTATTTCATTCCCCCATTTGTATCGTTCTGTTATTAATGGTCTGCAGCCGGTACGATCCCCGCGTGCTGAATAATTAATGAAAAAACTGGCGAAATCAGTCCTTTCCGAAATGCTGTGCTGTCCGCCCGGACGGTTCAGCCGGAAAAAAGGGGGAGAAAATGAAAAGATTATATAAGATTTTTCCGATTTGCATCATTCTATTACTAATGGTCTGTACTGATATATACGCACAGGATGCTTCCGGTACCTGTGGAGCATTTAGCGGTACAAAATATTACATATATAATGACGAGCATAAGATTGAATTTATAAAAAACGCCAGCGGTTATCAATGTAACAACGCATGTATAGATAAGTTCAGAAATGATACGAATATCACAAAGGTATATATGGATCAAGTTAAATTTGTTGGTTCCGGCGCGCCATCATTTTCGGGAATAAGCCATATAACAGAGGTTCACCTGAACAATATCGCTTATAACAGTAGTTCTTATAGCTTTAATAATTTTTTTAACGGATGTACATCTTTGGAACTTCTTGATCTGAGCAATTGGGGATCAGGTTGCTCGAAAATTACAAGTTGGACTAACACCTTTGCCGGATGCGATAAATTACAAACACTGATGCTGGGAGCTAACTTCAAGAATATTTTCACTTCATTACCTGATTACAGTAAAAGATGGATAAAAATTGTCGGGCCTGATCCTGATAATGATGTTTACCCTGTCGGTACGATCCTCAATGGTGCGACACTCTTTGAAACTTACAGTTCATCAATGAAGGGAACCTGGACCTCAAAAAATTCCATCACTCTGGATTTAACCGGAGGTTCTCTTGAGAACACAGAAAACTACTATAATTTTGACACGGATAAATACATCCTGGTTTATGACAGCGAAACATCCCTTCCATCCCTTCCTACCCCGATAAAGGATGGATTTACTTTCCTTAGCTGGGTCGAGGTGGCCGATGAAGACCCGGACGACCAGCACATAAAATATGAGGCTGAATGGATAAATGGCAGCCTGACGAGGATCACTGACGTGTCTGTAACAGGGATCACCGAACCGGCTGCAGAAAATCCCCTGGATACGGATGCTGTCTCCGAAACAGCCAATATCACATTGAGTGAAGTCAGCTGGAACCCTGAACCCGGTACCAATGGAGCCGCTTACGGGACTGTTTATACCGCAACAGTGACAGCGCAAGTGGATGAAAGCGCGGCGTATTTTGCTAACAATGTCAGCGCGACGGTGAATGGCAATGAAGCAGCCGTCATAAATAATAAT
Source organism: Flexilinea sp. (assembly GCA_036723985.1). Taxonomy (GTDB): domain Bacteria; phylum Chloroflexota; class Anaerolineae; order Anaerolineales; family Anaerolineaceae; genus Flexilinea. Next base: position 9,076 of record DAIMGK010000150.1, on the reverse strand, counting down.
GACGGGACGCTGATCATCAGTTACTCTTTTCCCATAACAGCCTTTGAAACCGGAACCTGCGGGACAAACACAAAGTATATCATCGATACCACCACAAGCAGGATAACGTTTTCCAAAGCGGATCGCAATGAAGTCGCGTATTGGAAAAATCTTGAAAATAATTCCTCCTGTACAAGTACATTTCGGAACCGCACGGATATAAGTGAAGTTGAAATCGCGGATACAATTATCTATCCCTCAGAAAATGCAAGCGGTGAATTTTCCAATTTACCCAATGTGGTGACAATGGATCTGGAACGTTTGGATACTTCCCGAGTGACAAACATGTCCGGTATGTTCCGGCAATGTAAGAGTCTTAAAGAACCGAAGATAAGCAGTTGGGATACTTCACATGTGACAGATATGTCATATATGTTTTATATATCAAATGATCCATCCAGTCTGACAACGGTGGATGTCAGCCGCTGGGATACTTCCCATGTGACAGATATGTCATATATGTTCTATTATACGAAAAAGCTGACAAAGCTGGATGTCAGCGGCTGGGATACTTCCAGTTTAACGAACACACACTATATGTTTGCCGCCTGCGAATCTTTGAAGGCTTTGGATGTCAGCGGCTGGGATACTTCCCATGTTACAGATTTCAGTCTTATGTTCTCGAAGAGCAAGGGGATAAAAGTTCTGGATCTGAGCAACTGGGTTATTTCCGCCACGGCAGCAACAGATAGTATTTTCCAGGATTGCCAAGTCGATACCTTTAAGCTTGGTGAAGCAACAATAACGAAAACCTTCTATACCGGTTCGACCTATATTGCCGATGAAACAACATATTATTTAATTAATCCGGCTCCGGGCATTTCTATTGACGAAAATAATATAACCTATGTTAAAGATGGATTAAAGGGCAAGTATCTTTTCGATGTGAACTATTATGATCCTGCCACGATGGCGGGGACCTGGTCTAAATACCATGTTTACGCCGAAAATGTGGAAGTGACTTATGACGGACTGCCTCACGGTATTGAGGTGGTTGTGGGGGTCGTGCCGGAATCCGGTTACACGCTCAAATACGGTACCGTATCGGGAACCTATGACCTGGATGACAGTCCGGCTTTTACCGACGCCGGAGTGCATACCGTTTATTATCAGGTGTCAGGTGTGGACAGTGAAGTCAACGGTTTTTCAACATTTACCGGTTCTGCGACTGTGACCATCAAACCTAAAAATGTGACGGTGACCGCGGATGACAGAACCATATCGGAGGGTGACACTGTACCGACTGAATGGACAGCGACAATTGACGGGCTGATCGGGGATGATACTGTCAGCTACACGGCCAGCTGCGATCCGGGAACGGATCCGCAGCCCGGTACCTACCCGATCACCGTGAGCGGTGAAACGGATCAGGGCAATTACACGGTTGAGTATATCCCCGGCACTTTTACGATCCTGCCGACATCCGGGATCTGCGGAACAAATGTAGCCTGGGCGGTCAGTGGGGATACGATCAGCTATATCAAAGGAGAAGGAGAAGAGACACCGTTATTTGCCGCGGATTGTGTCTCCGCTTTTAAAAATAACGAGGCGATAAAAAAGGTCAGCATCACTGATCAAATGGGCATTAAGAACTCCGGTGAACTGGCAGCCATGTTTTCCGACTGCAGGTACGCGGAGGATATGGACCTTTCCGGGCTGTCGATCCCGACCACCGGTGATGCCTTCAGCATGAGCTCCGCGTTTGCGAATTGCGGCAGCCTGACCACGCTGGACCTGAGCGGCTGGAATACTTCCCTTGTAAGTGATTCCGGAAATACCTTCAGCGGATGTACCGGCATCACGACCCTGAAACTGGGAACAGATACGCTGAATACGGATATTTTCTCTTCCCTGCCTTCTTATAACGATCCATGGAAGCAAACCGATACCGGAACGATCCTGACAGATCACGATCTCTTCACGAATTTTGACCCCTCATCCATGCCGGGAACCTGGACCAATGAATTTACGCAGACCATCACGCTGAAGAACGTAGATGAGGACTGTCTTGGGAGTGCTGCCGATAATTATGATTGTGACAACAACGCCCAAACCTGCAGCCGCGTTTATACCGCCGATGATCTGCCCATCACCCTGCCGGCGGATCCGGAGAGGGAAGGCAATGTCTTTGCCGGCTGGTACGTTACAGACCCGGATGAAGCCGCGAGGGAAGTGATCATCCCGGCGGGGTCCGTGGGAGATAAAGAGTATACGGCAAAATGGGATAATAACCCGCTCATTACCGCTGAGCCGGAGGATCTGGAACTGATATACGGCTATCCTTATAATGAGGATGAAAATGAAAACATACTCAGCATCACCGCGGAAGCGCCGAAAGGCAGCACGCTCAGCTATCAGTGGTATCAGGCGGTATCCGCTGACACCACTGATGACAGTACCGAAATCACTGATGCGGAAGATGCGAACTATACCATTCCCACAGGAAAAGATGCCGAAACTTATTATTATTACTGCGTCGTGACTTCCGTGAAAGACGGCGAGCCGCAAAATGAGAAGACTGTCAGCCGTATTGCCGCAGTGACGGTAAAGCCGAAAGATCTCAGTGCCGCGGCAGTGACGCTTTCAGAATCGGATAATGATATACCGGAATCAGGTATTGATTATAACGGACAGGAACATGAAGTAAGTGTAAGCAGTGTCGTTCTGGATGAACAGACGCTGCAGGAAAATGTTGATTATATCGTCAGCGGTGATCTCAATGGTACTGAAGCCGGGGACGACTATACAGTGACGGTCACCGGAACGGGAAATTATACCGGCACCGCGTCTGCTGTTTGGAAAATTGTGAAAAAGACTTACACGATCACGCTGTATGGTGTGGAATCAGACGGTATTTCAGATACTGTAAACTATACATATGATGATACTGATCAAACCTGGAAAAGAAACTATACCTTTGAAAGCCCCGATATCACACTGCCGGCAATGGCAAAGACCGGCTGGACCTTCGCCGGCTGGACCGGTACGGACCTTTCCACACTCACAGATCCCCTGACTGTCACGACAGGTTCCACAGGAAACAGGGAATATACCGCGCAATGGGTGAAAACACCCGGCATTACCACCCAGCCGCAGGATCTCACGCTTACCTACGGTTATACGAGCGGCAATACACTGAGCATTACCACAGAAGCAGCTGAAACCGGACATACCCTCAGCTATCAGTGGTATTCCAACACTTCAGAAAGCTATGAAGGCGGTACCGCGATCTCCGGAGCCACAGGGACAAGCTATACCGTCGACACCGGAAAACCCGCGGGGACCACTGAATATTATTACTGCGTCGTAACTTCCGCGAATACCATTAATGAGCAGACTGTTGAAGTGCCCAGTAATATTGCCACTGTGGAAGTTGAAGCGAAAAATATCAGCGAAGCCACAGTAACTCTTTCAGCAACAGGATTTGAGCTTAACGGACAGGAGCACACTGTCCGCTTGATCAGCGTTGTTCTGGATGGTGTGACACTGGGTGCAAATGATTATGAAATCGACACTGCCAACAGTATTCTCAGCGCCACGAATGAGGGAACCTACACAGTGACGGTTAAAGGTAAGGGAAATTATACCGGGACCAAAACCGCAAATTGGAGCATCGTGAAGCTGACTTACACGATCACGCTGAATGGTGTGGAATCAGACGGTATTTCAGATACTGTAAACTATACATATGATAATACTGATCAAACCTGGAAAAGAGAATATACCTTTGAAAGCCCCGATATCACACTGCCGGCAATGGCAAAGGCCGGCTGGACCTTCGCCGGCTGGACCGGTACGGATCTGACCACACCCACGGATCCCGTGACTGTCACAACAGGTTCCACAGGGAACAAGGTATATACCGCGCAATGGGTGAAAACCCCTGTCATCACCGCTCAGCCGCAGGATCTCACGCTTACTTACGGGTATTCGAGCGGCAATACATTGAGCATTACCACGGAAGCTGCTGAAACCGGACATGAGCTCAGCTATCAGTGGTATTCCAACACTTCAGCCGGCAATGAAGGCGGTACCGCGATCTCCGGAGCCACAGGGACAAGCTATACCGTCGACACCGGAAAATCCGCGGGTACCACTGAATATTATTACTGCGTCGTAACTTCCACGAATACCGCTAACAACCAGACTGCTCAGGCAGCCAGCAATGCTGCCACAGTGACAGTCGAAGCGAAAGATCTGAGTTCCGCGGCAGTAAATCTTTCTGCTGCAGAATTTGAGCTTAACGGAGAGGAACACACTGTGAGTGTGAGCAGCGTTGTCCTGGAGGGTAAGACACTGGGCGAAAATGATTATGAAATCAGCGGCGACCTCAGCGGCACAGCTGAGGGGACCTATACCGTGACGGTCACCGGTAAGGGAAATTATACCGGCACCGCATCTGCCGATTGGGCAATCGTGAAACAGACTTACACGATCACACTGAATGGTGTGGAATCAGACGGTATTACAGGCACAGATTTTAATTACAATGGATCAGACGGAACCTGGGAAAGTTCTTACACATATGAAGACGCCGATATCACGCTGCCGGAACCGATAAAGACCGGCTGGACCTTCGCCGGCTGGACCGGTACGGATCTGACCACGATCACGGATCCCGTGACTGTCACGACAGGTTCCACAGGGAACAGGGAATATACCGCGCATTGGGCGAAAACCCCTGTCATCACCGTTCAGCCGCAGGATCTCACGCTTACCTACGGTTATACGAGCGGAAATACACTGAGCATTACCACAGAAGCCGCTGAAACCGGACATGAGCTCAGCTATCAGTGGTATTCCAACATCTCTGCAAACAGCGAGGGCGGTACCGCGATCTCCGGAGCCACAGGGACAGGCTATACCGTCGACACCGGAAAATCCGCGGGTACCACTGAATATTATTACTGCGTCGTAACTTCCACGAATACCGCTGACAACCGGACTGCGCAGGTAACCAGCGATGCTGCCACCGTGACAGTTGAAGCGAAAGATCTCACCGCCGCGGCAGTGACGTTTTCAGAATCGGGTATAGAAATACCGGAATCAGGTGTCGATTATAACGGGCAGGAGCACGTTGTCAGCGTGAAAAGTGTCGTTCTGGAGGGTAAGACACTGGGCGAAGATGATTATGAAATCAGCGGCGATCTCAGCGGCACGGATGAGGGAACCTATACCGTGACGGTCACCGGAAAGGGAAATTATACCGGCACCGCTTCTGCTGTTTGGAAAATAGAGAAGAAAACTTACACGATCACACTGTATGGTGTGGACCAAAACGGGTTTACAGGTTCTTCCTTTACCTATAATGAGACAAACAGAGTCTGGACTGCCGATTATACCTATGAAAGTAACAGTATCACACTCCCGGAACCGAGTAAGGATGGCTCGACCTTCATCGGATGGACCGGTACGGACCTCAGCGCTGTAACGGAGTCCGTAACCATCCCGTCAGGTTCTACAGGGAATAAAACCTATACGGCAAACTGGGAAGGGAACCCTGTCATCACCGTTCAGCCGCAGGATCTCACGCTGATCTATGGTTATTCGAGCGGCAATAAGCTCAGCATTACGGCTGAAGCAGCCGCAGCCGGACATTCACTCGGCTATCAGTGGTATACCAAAACGGAAAACAGCGGTGAAGAATGGCAGGAAATTTCTGGAGCAAACGAATCTGAATATCCCATCGAAACCGGGAAATCCGCTGGCACCGTTGAATATTATTACTGTCTCGTAACTTCCTATGATCCCGATAACGGCCAGATCACTGAAACAGCCAGTAATACCGCAGCCGTGACAGTCGATCCGAAAGACCTCAGTTCCGCGGCAGTGACCCTTTCCGAAACAGAATTCGACCTGGATGGGGAGGAGTACACTGTCAGCGTGAGCAGCGTTGTTCTGGATAACGAGACGCTGACCACCAATGATTATACTGTCA
>DAIMGK010000150.1:0-2999 GCA_036723985.1 Flexilinea sp. | reverse complement strand
TGGTCAATTGTGAAACGGACTTACACGATCACGCTGGAAGGTGTGGAACAAAACGGAATTACAGGTTCTGCCTTTACTTATGATGATACAGATAATACCTGGAAGACAGCCTATACCTATGAAAGCGCCGCTGTCACACTGCCGGAACCAAAAGAATCCGGCCGGACCTTTGTCGGCTGGACCGGCGAGGATCTGACCGCGGTCACGATGACCGTGACCGTTGCTGCCGGTTCTACAGGGGACAAAACTTATACGGCAAATTGGGTGAAAAGCCCGGACATCACCGTTCAGCCTCAGGATCTGCAGCTGACCTACGGGTATACCTCCGGAAATGAACTCAGCCTCACCGCGGCGCCTCCGGAAGGTTGTACACTCAGCTATCAATGGTATTCCAACACTTCCGACAGCAATGAAGGCGGTACAGCGATAACCGGAGCCACGTCTGAGAGCTATACTGTTGATACCGGAAAACCGGCAGATTTCACCGCGTATTATTACTGCGTCGTGACAGCGTTGAAAGACGGAAATCCGACAGACGCGAAGACTGTCAGCCGCGCCGCGAATGTGACGGTCGGAAAGAGATCAATAACACTCGGCGGGACATTGAAAGCGAATGATAAACCTTACGACGGGACGACAGACGTCACCTTTGACATGAGCGGTGTAAGCTTTGGCGGGAAACTTGATGATGACGATCTGGGGCTTTCCCTCGAAGGAGCTTTTGAGAGTTCCGAAATCGGAACATGGACCGTCACCATTACTCCTTCCTCTTATCAGCTGACAGGAGAAAAAGCCGGAAACTATGTGCTCTCTAACAGGCCCTGGTCAAGCCTCGGATCCGTGAAGATCACGCCGATCGGGATTCCTGTTGTGGCGGTAACGATCACAGCACCCGCGACCCTTGAGCCCCTGGCAGCGGCTGCGGATACATCAACAGCCAATGTTACATTGGGTCCTGTGAGCTGGGATCCCGCCGGGGACGCGGACGGGAAAGCTGAATACAACACTGCTTATACCGTATCGTTTACAGTCACACCTGACGATACATATTGTTTTCCGGAAGATGCTGCCGTGACAGTGAACGGTGATCCGGCAAAAACGGAAGACATCATATTCAACGATGACGGGATGATAACAGTCAGCTATACTTTCCCGCTAACTTTCCAAAGCGGGACCTGCGGGACCAATATCACATATCAGATCGCGGGCGATACCATCAGGTTTTTCCGGATCGATGAAAACAATGCCGCTGAATGGAACAAAACAGAATGCAACGCGAAATTTAAGGATGATCCGAATATAAAAATTGTAAGGTTCAACAGTCAATTTACGATCAGTTCGGCATCAACTTTTGAAGACTGTCAATATGTGGAGGAGATGCATCTTACGGATGTCGTATTGTCCGGAAGCGCTGTCGGCACCGGAGATCAGCTGAGCAATAATTTCCGCGGCTGCACGAATCTGAAAGTTCTTGATCTGAGCAGCTGGCAGAATACTTCCGGTGTGACAAATGCGAATGCCATGTTCAGCGGATGCGAAAATCTGGAAATACTGGATCTGACAGGCTGGGATACTTCCGGCTTAAGTAGTTACAGCGACATGTTCAGCGGATGCGACAGCATAACGACCCTGACGCTGGGATGGCATCCGATGAATACGAATATTTTCGATTCGCTCCCTTCATCCGTCTATAACGCGCCGTGGAAAAAGATCTTCCAGCCTGAGGGAATCTCTGATCCTGATACAAATCCGTCCGGAACGATCCTCAGAGGTGACCAACTATTCTCATCTTATGACCCTGCTTCCATGCCGGGGACCTGGACCAGAGACTTTGCACAGACGATCACGCTGTCGGGTGTGGATGCGGGGCATCTCAACGACACCGCGTATTCATATAACAACGGCACAGGAGCTTACACCAGGACCTATACCGACGCGGATCTGCCGATCACCCTTCCCATCCCGGATAAAACTGGTTATACCTTCACCGGCTGGACAGGAGAAAACGGCACAACACCTGAGACAAATGTTGTCATCCCGGAGAATTCCACAGGTGATAAAGACTATACCGCGAACTGGGCGGGGAACCCTGTCATTACCGATACCGATCAGCCGCAGGATCTGTCCCTTACTTACGGATACAACTCCGGCAACACGATCAGCGTCACCGCGGCACTGCCGGATGACTGTACGCCGGATAGCTGTACGCTCAGCTATCAATGGTATTCCAACACAACGAACCTCACGGAAGGCGGTAACGAGATCAGCGCCGCGGTATCTGACAGCTATACCATTGATTCCGGAAAACCGGCGGGGACTGAAGAATATTATTACTGTGTTGTGACTATCGTAAAGGACGGGAATCCGACAGACAGAAAAACTGTTACCCGTGCCGCTGCCGTGACAGTCGGGAAGAAACCGATCACGCTTGAAGGAACACTGATCGCGAACAATAAACCTTACGACGGAACAACGGACGCTTCTTTTGACACAAGCGGTGTGACTTATAATGGTCTGCTTGATGATGATAAGGAGATGGTGAGCCTCTCTATCACGGGAACATTCGATGATCCTGAAATCGGTGATAACCACACTGTCACGATCGACCCTGACAGTTATCAGCTGACCGGTGAAAAAGCCGGAAACTATGAACTCTCTGCCAAGCCGTGGACAAGCATATCGGCAGTGAAGATCACACTGGGTGAGATCTCTAACGTGGCTGTGACCATTACCGCGCCCGCGGCAAACGAAGTCCCGGATACGGAAGCGGAAACTTCAACCGCCAATGTCAACTCGCCGATTTTTGTCAGCTGGGACCCCGCGGACGAGATTGCCGCCTACAACAAAGCTTATACCGCGTCCTTCACACTCAGTGCTGCTGACGCGGATAAATACGGCTTTACGGAAAGCGTTACCGTGACAGTGAACGGTGAACCTGTAGAAACGGAAAATATCACACGAAATGCTGACGGGACACTGACAGTCAGTTATACCTTCCC
>DAIMGK010000149.1:0-11788 GCA_036723985.1 Flexilinea sp. | reverse complement strand
TTCCATTTATCGTGGTGCCTCTATAGGCATGTTGGATTAATCAGCGTTTCCTTAACAACATTTTATAAAGGAATCAACAGGCATCTCTGCGCAGCGGCTTTTGCCCGATGCGCAGAGGATAGAAAAGTTCGGTCATTCAACGACTGCCAGCCTGTAATTCCGACTGCCGAGTCCGATCTGTTCGCCGGCTTCCAGTGTATGCAGCCCGTTGCGGCTTTCGATGCGGTTCACGAGACTGCGGCTGTCCGGCATGGCGTAGACCAGGTCGATGGCGGCCTGATCGATGGCCAGCGGATCGGTGGATGCCAGGACCGCGATGTCGTGCATGTCCGGTTCCGCCGGATTCCCGTCACAGTCACAGTCCACGGACAGGCGGTTCAGCACGTTGATGTAGACGATGTTGTCCCCCATGTGGGTATCGACAGCCTTCGCCGCGTCCGCCATGGCTTCCAGGAAGGCGTCCTGTTTCCCTCCCCAGATGTTTGTGGTGCTGGTGCCGCCGGAATGGATCCAGCCTTTGCCTTTTGAGGAGCCGAACCCGATGGAAATGTTCTTGATCGCTCCGCCGAATCCCGCCATGGCATGGCCTTTGAAATGGGACAGCACCAGATAACTGTCATAGTTCACGAAATGCGTCCCGACATAATCGACGGACAGCACATTCCCGCCTTCCACCGGCAGTTCCATGCTGCCTTCCTCATCCAGAATATCCAGCTCCGCGATATCCAGCAGGCCGTTATCCTTCGCCTGCTGGCGGTGACGGGCGGTGGATGCCCGGTTGCCGCCGTAAGCGGTGTTGCATTCGACGATGGTGCCGTTGAGGCTGTGGATCAGATCGCCGATCAGCGCCGGACGCAGATAATTGCTGCGTGTAGATTCGCCTGTCGACATCTTGACGCCGACCTTGCCCGGCAGCTCAACACCCAGCGCGGCATAGGCCTTCATCAGGCTTTCCGGTGAAATATCGGAAAGATAATACACGACCGGAGCGGTGACGTCATCTGTCAGATACGGCAGCGCACTCGTCTGGATCGTGTACCCACCGGCAGTCGTGAGGGTTTCCCGAGCCGTAAAGGGATCCGCGTTTTTCTCCGGCGGCGTCAGGGAAAAGCGTGCGGTCACGTTTCCGCTGCCGAGGATCTGTTTTAATTCAGCCTGTGTCAGATCCTGGACCTTCCCCAGCCGGGTGAAATTCCAGGTGTTCACATCGTAATAGATCGTGATCTCCGTGCCCAGGTAGAGGATCACATCACCCGGTTCCGTGGTGATCGGTTCATCATTGCGGGGAAGTGTGCTGCCGATGGAGCCCACCTTTTCGAAGTTCCCGTAATCATGCATTTCGACCGTGACATCACCCGCCCGGAGCAGGGAGAGAAAAGCTTCCGCTGAAGAATTATCAGCCGGTTTGATCGTCAGGACACTGTCGCTGATATACGCGTAGATCATCGGGACTCCTTCCTCAGCAAAGACAGAGATATTTCCGCAGATGCCTGTGATCAGGCAGAATAATAAACCGATCAGCATTTTTCGTTTCATGAGATCACATTCCTCTCAGAACCACAAATTTTTCTATAAGATCGACTTCCCGAACTCATAGGCGTCATTCAGTACATCTTCTTTTCCGACTGCTTCGCCGGGGTCTGTGATCCCGCCGAAGAAAATCGATCCGGAAAATTCCGCCTTTTCAAAGCATTTGACCCAGCCCTGCATCCCGCCTTCCGCGTTTTCCGGTGTCGCCTCATCATCGTCAGCCGCGACAGAAAGCAAATAGACTTTCCGGAATCTGTAGTCTGCTGAATACAGCGGGTTCATGCGGTCCAGCAGCGTTTTCATCTGGCCGCTCATTTCGTAATAATAGATCGGGGTCGTGAAAACCAGCGTATCGGCGTTTTTCACTTTCTCGGCGATCTCGATCGCGTCGTCCTTCTGGATGCATTTCTGCGTTTTCTGGCAGGCCTGGCAGCCGATGCAGAATTTGATCGTCTTCCCTTTCAGGCTGATGTGTTCAACTTCATGCCCGGCATCCTTCGCCCCCGCGATCAGGCGTTCTGTCAGGATATCGGAATTGCTCTTAGCCCGCAGGCTGGTGGAAATAACAAGTACATGGCTCATATGATTTTTCTCCTGTTTTTCTGTACTGTAAAGAGATATATTTTCATTTACAGAATTGCTGTTATCTATTATACTAACACCTAAAGTTGACTTTAAGTCAAGAGCCTTACAAAAAGAGGTGATGATATAATGTACACGATCGGTCAAATTTCTGAAATGTTCAATATTCCGGAATCCACACTTCGCTATTACGACAAAGAAGGACTGTTTCCGAATCTGGAGCGTCAGTCCGGAATTCGGAAATTCAGTGAAAGGGAAATCGAAGCGCTGCGTGTGATCGAATGTCTGAAGTCATCGGGACTCGAGATCAGGGACATCAAACGATTCATGGAATGGACAACGGAAGGCAGTTCGTCTTATGAAAAGCGGAAACAGCTTTTTGAAACAAGGAAAAAAGCTGTCGAAGAAGAAATTGACCGGCTGCAGGAAACGCTGGACATGCTGAAATTCAAGTGCTGGTATTACGAAACCGCGGTCGCTGACGGCAATGAGGACCGCATCAATGAAATGCTCCCCGACCGCCTGCCTCCGGATATCCAGAAGTTATATGACAATACACACTCAGCAGAATAAATGGAGCAGCATATGAGATCCATTCTGATCAAAGATACGACAAGGGAAGAACGGGAACAGATCATTAAGTCTTCTCTGGATTGCGGCGGCGGGGGTTGTGAGAACTGTTCTTCCTGCTGGCTGGGAGGCGGCACTCCATGGGAGATCTATCAGGATTATATCGACGGAAAACGGGAGATCCTTGAGATAAACATGGAATATAATGACCGTTATCTGCATGGCAGACAGATCAAATAGAGGTGTGTATCATGGAAAGACCTCCCGAGATCGCGCAGTCCACAGCGGAAGAACGGAGAAACTATATCAAACAGAGATTTCACTGTATCGCGGATTGCGATATGTGCGGCCTCTGTACTGTTTTCCGTGGAAAGGATCCGGAAGAGGCTTACCGGGATTACATTGAGGGAACCCGGTCTTTTCCGGAGGTTTCGTCAGATTTCAGATAAGCCGAACATCTTCAATCAGGCTCTTCAGGATCCCCCCGCGTATCAAGCCATTAATTTCGGTAGGATTCCGGCTGAAAATCATCCGGATCCGAAAATCATTAATATGGCAGTCAGATGACGGAAAATTAATAACAGCCGGATACAAAAAAGGCTGCTTTTAAGAGAGGATAAAATACGGGATCCGCCCGTTAAATGCGGTACAAATCACAGGACGGAGCACGCTGTGTGCTCCGTCCTGAATATTTATCCATAAAAATGATCGATAGCTCAGCGATCCCGGGTTCCGGTCATGATCATTTCTGAATGATCCGGTATTCTTTCACGATCTTTCCTTCTCCGATCAGGCGGTTCAGATGATCCACACCGTTCTCCACACCCTTTCCCGCCGCCAACCGGTAGTATTCCACGGCCTTTTCAAGATCCGGTCCCACGCCGAACCTGTTCTCATACAAATATCCGATACCGGTCAGCGCAGCGGTTCCTTTTAGCTCCCGTTTTGGAAACATACGAATAATCGTTCCCGCGGCTTGCGGAGTATGAGACCCTGAGCACAGAATAAAGTGAGCTCTTATAGCAGGATAATTAAGAACAGCTCACATCCTGTATAAATGGATATGAGCTGTTTTTATTTGTTGAAACTGGACCCGGGCTTAGCTCAGAAGTTCCCGTTCGATCCTTTCTCTGGCTTCCGGCGCCTGCTTGTCCATCTTTTCGGGAAAACCGAAATAGGATACACAGGCAATGCTGTCGCCTCCGACCTTTGGAGCATCGGGCTTCAGCTGGCGGTTGGCAAAATCCATCTCGCGCAGGGTTTCAAAGATCCCGTCAAAATCCACCTCGCCTTCACCCATGGCGGTATGCTGGTGGATGGTGACATCCGCGCGTCCTCGCTGGTTGAGCCACGGCGGATTCAGAATATACCGGCAGTCCTTTGTCTGGTTCCAGGTATCGGCAAAAAGCACATGGGTAAGTTCATCCCCGGCGTATTTCAGCATGTGCCTGACGTCGCCTTTGCCCTGGTCATAGAAAAAGCCGTGGGAAGCACTGTAAACATAACCAAGGTTCGGAGAACGGAAGGATTTTACGATATCACATGCTTCGTCATTCAGCTCACAGAAGTCATAAGGATGAGACTGGATCTCCACCCGGAGCCCTTCCCGCTCGATGATTGGCAGAAGCTCTTCCATTGACCTGAAGAACATACCGTTGCAGATCTCCTGCTGGTTCGGGTCGCCGGAAAATTCAGTATTGATCACCGGAACGCCCATATCCACCGCGATTTGGATCATCCGTTTCCAGTTTGCCACAGCGTGCTGCCGCTGTTCCTCGGTCGGGCCTGACCAGCGGTAGACCACGATGAAGGATGAGATCTGCACGCCTGTTTCTTTCAGCGCCTTTCTGTATTCAGCTTCACATTCCTTTGAAAAAAGAGGATGCTTGTAAAAAGGGTTGATCTTCGGGTGGGGTGACTGTTCGATATATTTGTAGCCCCAGTCCGCGACCTTGTGAACCATCTCGGTGATCCCCATCTGTTTTGCCAGCACATCGACATCAAACGCGATTTTCATGTGATTTCTCCTATAGTATGTTTGAGTTTATTCCGTTCAAATGCATCCCACAGGTACTGTGAATGCAAATAGTTGTGCTTAGAGCAGCAAATGATACATTACCGCTTCAGATCTGATATCCCACGCTCTTCAGGTAATCCACACTGGCCTTGATATCCCGCAGGGAAGTCTCCTGATTCCGTGGATCCCGTTCCTGCTCGATCGTGATATAGCCGCTGTAGCCGATCTCGATCAGAGCGTCTTTGATCGCCGGATAATCCAGCGCACCGGTTCCGATCGGGCACATGGAACCTTCACCGCAGCCTTCAAAGAAGCGGATGTGTTTCTGCAGCACCGATTCATAGACTTCCTGATCCACATCCTTGAAGTGGACGTAGTCCAGTTTGTCCGCGTATTTCTTCAGGAAGGTCACGGGATCCATGCCTCCATAGTAAAGGTGTCCTGTGTCCAGGACCAGTCCGGCCACCTCATAGGGAATATCCCTGGTGAACTTTTCAATTTCATCGGCATATTCGAGGTAAGTCCCGGAATGGGGATGGATGAGGGGACGGACATCGTATTCGTTAGCCCTGTCGCAGACCGCGCGGACATTCCTCATAAAGGCCTTCCATTCATCGTCATTCATGCGGGGAGCCCGGTCAGGATGTCCGGCGTTATAGTCGCGCTCATCGTGTCCCCAGTCCATAACGGTGAGGTAAGGAGTCGGGAATTTCTGTCCTTCCAATACCGGCAGCTTCGGGAGCTTGGGATCCGTGATCAGGCGGCAGATATTATCCACGGCTTCCAGCACGGAAGGCTGATTCGCCGGATCGACAAGATCATGGAAAATGGTGCCGGCAATGATAGCGAGGTCATTCTTTTCAAGCTCCGCTGCTACGATATCCACGTCAATGGGAAGATATCCATAGGGACCGAGTTCGATAGCACGGTAGCCGGCTTCATGTGCTTCTTTCAACACCTTCTGCCATGGCGGAAGGTAAGGATTTTTCGGATCATCTACGCCCCAGCTCGCGGGAGCGCCGCAAATTTGCATCGCCATATTTTTTTCTCCAATATTGACTGCTGAATCGTTCCTAAAATTCGACGAAAATGCTGCCTTTATCCGCGGATTCAACGCATTTTTCGATCCACTTGACGCCCATCGCGCCGGCTTTCACACTGGGATACCAGAAGTCACCGTATTCCGCTGTGTCAGCATTTTCCATAGCGATCGCGAACCGCCGGTATAAATTTGCCCAGGCTTCAAAGAGCCCTTCCGCATGACCGCCGCCGATCCTGTCTTCAACTCTGGCTTCCGGATAGAGATAACCCGCTCCCCGCTCCAGGATGCGGCGGGGTTCGCCCTCGATCTCGTAGAGGAGCTGGTTCGGGCGTTCATCATCCCATTCGATGGAAGCTTTGGAACCTACGACACGGATCACATGGTCATGCCGGGCTCCGCAGTTGATGGAGCTCGCCCAGCAGTAGATCTGCGCGCCTTCCTGTACGGATTCGCTGCCGTTCAGGTTCATGATGACGAAAGCATTATCTTCCAATTGCCGTCTTTCCACAAAGCTCCGTTTGGTGCACATAAGGTTCCTGATGCTCATGTCGGGGATCATGGCTTCAAGGATGAAGAGCGGATGGGTCCCTACATCACCCAGCGCGAAAGAAGGACCGGCTTTTTGCGGGTCGAAACGCCAGGCTGCGGCTGGATTCGTTTCTTCGATTTTCCAGTTATAACCGCCAAATGCAAAACTCGTATTGATCACACGGATCTCGCCAAGGTCGCCGTGTTTGATCATCTGCCTTGCCTGCTGGATCATCTGATGTCCGGAATAGCTGTAGGTGACCCCGACGACCTTCTTTTTTTCTTCCGCGAGCCTTACCAGTTCTTCCGCTTCTTCATACGAAAAGCAGAGAGGCTTTTCACACACAACGTGGAGTCCGGCATTCAGGGCAGCCTTGCATATCGCGAAATGCGTACTGTTCGGGGTCGCGATGGATACGGCTTCAATACCGTCTTCCCGCACTGCTTCTTTTTCGAACATGGTCTTGTAATCGGGATAGCAGCGGTCCTCCGCTATGCCCAGTTCCGCAGCGAATTCCATCCCCCGTTTGGGGTCGATGTCAAACGCGCCGGCGACGAGTTCAAAATTATTGTCCCGTAAAGCTGCAGAACGGTGGATATATCCGATCTGGCTGCCTTTGCCGCCGCCAACCATTGCCCAGCGAATGGAGTGATCCAGTACCTTCGATCCGTTAATCATTTTTGCTCCTTTGACCTTGTTACATCAGGGTTGCTTATCTGTATTTTTGGGTATATTATAAATTCCGGGGTAAAATAATGTTTAAAAATACTGTTCAGTTTATTCGGGAAATAAACGAATATTTTGCTGAAAATTTCATTATCCTGTTCTCCGGGGAGGGCTGTCAATGCGAAGGAACATTTCGGATCTGGAGTCGGTATTTGTAAACGGTCAGCTTCCGCTGCTGGTTTACGCAAACCGGCAGGAATACAGCGGAAAGAAGTGGGAACGCCCGATGCACAGTCATGGATCTCTGTGTGAGCTTCTGCTTGTGTATCGGGGCGCCGGAATTTACAATATCAACCACGAAAGCTATGAGATCAGTGAAGGTGATCTGGTATTTTATAACGCGGGAGAGATGCATGAAGTGGTATCCCGTGAGAATACGATAATCGGGACTTACTGCCTGGGATTTTCCGGTTTACGGCTGAAAGGACTGCCATTAAACCATACGATCGAAAAAGACCTGCCTTATGTTCGCCATTCCGGCGGACAATTCCGGTTTTTGTCCGACCTGGCTGAGCAGATACTGGAACGAAACAGGCATGATGCTTCCGATTTCGCCGTGATCCAGCTTCTGGCGGCTTCCATGCTGATCATTTCCAGAGAGATCCCCATCACCCGCCAGAAGGCATCGGGTATGAAAAATGTGTCCGCTTTGAGCGAAATGGTTAAATCCTATATCAGCGAGCATTATAAAGAACCTGTCACGATCAGGGATATCGCCGATTCCCTGGGATTCAGTCCGGATTACATTTCTCACGGGTTTAAAAAGGCAACCGGATACTCCCCGATGGAATATCTGATCCGCTGCAGGATCGGCTATGCCGAGACACTTCTTATCTCCGGCGATTATCCGGTATCCTACATCGCCAGGGAAGCGGGTTATGAGAATGTATCCTATTTCCAGACCGTATTCAAAAAGACCGTCGGGACCACTCCCCGCAGATACAGGATGCAGTACCTGGAATCTCTCCATGGGGAGAGGAACCAGATGTGATTTTTATCGGCAGGAATACATATATCGGCGTTTTTGTATATCTGGTTTCAGTAAATAACATCCTGATATCGGGTTGAGGATCAGGAGAATTTTTGCAGGCTGCAGCCTGAGCGGCATCCTGATCAATAACCAGGATCAATAACCTGAATGGGTCAGTAAGGTTTCAGAAAGTACCGCTTTGATATGATTTAATGATAAATTTTTGTCTGCTGTTCAGAATATGTGTTTTGGGTACTTTCCCGGGAGCGCTTTCCCCGGTGTCAGTTTAGCCGGCGCGTAACCGTCACCGCCGGTGGATTCCGGACAGATACTGATCATGGCGGTTGTGAGCACGACCCTGATGGCAAGTTCATCGGTGCTGTGCGCCGGATCTATGGGGAGAGGCGATGTCGGGAAAACGAAGGTCGTTTTTTCACTGAATATTACACTCACGCTGATCATCACAAGTCTGATCTCACTTATATATATCGTCGTCTCAAAGCTCGTCGCGGGGGTACTCGGCGTGTCGCCGGTAAATCCGGAACAGGCCGCCGGGTATGTATTAGTCATGGGGATCGGGATCATCCCGCTGATACCGGGGCAGCAGTTTGTTTCATTCCTTTCGCTTGAAGGGCAGAACAGCCGCAGTTTCATCGATGGTGAAAGAGTTTCCCGGCAGGAAGCTGTACGGCTTTCCGCGCTGCCTTTGGTGGCGCCCCTTGGAACGATCTCCGGTTCTTTTCTGCCGGAATAAAAGCGATCTGAACTCTCCCTGTATTTCGGGGACAAAATCCGCGCGGAATGATTTTTGGGATCATAAAGGATCCCGCCATGAAAGGTTATCGGGAATCAGGCCTTTCCGGTAAGATCCGGATGTTCATCTTTTTATCCCAAATGTTATCTCCAACCGATATTCAGTTACAGCATTTTGACAGGAATAAGCGATACTGAGGTAAAATGATAATTGACCTGCTGCGAATCTTGTGGGACAACGGGGACATTTCGCGGTGTCCCGATAACGTGACACCCGTGGACCGTCCCCATTGTCCCACGCCGCGGGTTTTGCCGGATGATGATCCCCGGGGTATGGCTGAGCCTGCCCGCTTTCCGGCAAAACCAGGGAAATCAGGTTTGCGCGATGGCTTTTTTTCGCGTACCTTATTCTTATCGGCGGCGTTAATGGATCCGGTGCCGGGATCGTTTTGGTACAGTGCGGTGTATTGTCAGGGGCAGGCATCCTGTCAGTCACTGTGAAATAAATAACGGAAACACTGGTCAAAGTTCCTCCGCGGACAGTTTTTCCGGGGTCATCCGGAGTCCGCGCGGAACGTCTTCACTGACAGATCGTTTATCGGTGTTCCTTCAAGCATTTCCCGAAAGCGGGAAAAAATGGAGAAAGCTATGTTAGAAGAATTAAAGAAAATCGTTTATGAAGCAAATATGCTTCTGCCGAAATATGACCTGGTTACCTTTACCTGGGGGAATGTATCCGGTATCGACCGGGAAAAAGGGCTGGTCGTCATTAAACCCAGCGGGGTCGATTATGATAAGTTGTCCCCGGACGACATGGTCGTGGTCGATCTGGATGGGAAAAAGGTGGAAGGCGATATGAATCCTTCTACAGATATGCCGACACATGTTCAGCTTTACCGGGAGTTCCCGAAGATCGGCGGCGCTGTGCATACGCATTCTCCGTGGGCGACCAGCTGGGCTCAGTCCGGCCGCGGGATCCCCTGCTACGGTACGACTCACGCGGATTATCTTTACGGTGAAGTGCCGAATCTGCGTGTATTGACCAAACAGGAGATCGATGACGGATACGAAAAGAACACCGGCGTACTGATCACCAATTCATTTAAGGAAATGGGCCTTGATTATGAGGCAATGCCCGCCGCGCTCTGCAGAAATCACGGGCCGTTCTGCTGGGGGAAAGATCCCGAGAGCGCTGTCCACATGGCTGTTGTGCTTGAAGTCTGCGCGAAAATGGCAGCACAGGCTGAATGGATCAATCCGCATGCCGCTCCGGCTCCGCAGTACCTGCAGGATAAACATTACTATCGAAAACACGGCGCCAATGCCTATTACGGTCAGATCAAGAAAAACTGAAAACTCTGCAGCGATCCAACTTACGGGATCCGGGGACTGTCCCTTTATGGGACAGTCCCGTGATTTTTGTCTCCTGGATCATTTCAAAAAACTTTGTTTGTCGTTTTATGCCGGGCGAACGAACGGGGACGGTTGACCCGAGGCGAAGGCCGAGGGGAACCGTCCTCAAGCCTTCGGAGAAGTTTGCTTATCCTTTCCGTCCTGATTTTATATGTGCCCGGTAAAAAACGATAAACTTGACTCTCCGAAAACTTGAAACCCCTGCTTCGCTCATTTGATTTGGAACAGGCGCTTTGCCTCTCGCACATCGCCTCGGGTCAGATGTCCCCTTGTGTCGGGCGGGCTGACCGCTGAAATCAGAACGGGCCCTTCGAAAATGGCTCTGAATAACCGCTGCAAAATGAGTATGGGTTTGATGCAGTTTATGATTTCACCGGGATTTCTGTCGTGAAGAAACCGAATAGAGACGAAACCATAATATAATAATTATCACTGAGCAAGTTATCTGGGAGGAAAAAATGGCTAAGGGAAATGTATTGGTGGTCGGCAATTCCGGTGTGGGAAAATCAACACTGATCAACGCGGTCCTGGGTGAAAAAAAGGCCGCCGCCGGTTTCGGCATTGAGGGCACTTCCAGCGAGATCACTGTCTATCAAGGCGAAGAGATCGATTTCAATCTTGTCGATACCGTCGGTTTTGAACCCCAGAAAGCCTTTTGGGAACTGGAACCGAAAGCGATCAAAACGGTCCGTGAATGGTGTAAGGAAGCCGCGCTTGACGATGATACGGAGAATGATATCAATATCATCTGGTTCTGTGTGGACGGTACGGCGGCAAAATTATTCACAAAAACCATCAAAGACCTTCTCCGGGCGACATCTGTATGGAAAGCCGTCCCGATCATTGCGGTGATCACGAAATCCTATTCCCAGCCGGACCGGGAAAAGAACATCAAAATGGTGGAGGATGCCTTTGCCGCCGCATCCCGGACGGTTCGTCCCAGGGCGATCCTTCCGGTCATCGCCGAATCGTTTTACCTGTCCGATTCCGTTTTCGCTCCTCCCGAAGGCATCACGGAGCTGGTCGACCTCACGAACGAACTGCTGCCCGAAGGGAAAAGGATCGCGACGGATGTTGTCTCCAAATACAAGATTGAAAGACGCCGTTCTTTTTCACAGGCGGTGGTATTGAGTTCAACAGCCGCCGCTGCCACGATCGGCGCCGTGCCGGTGCCTTTTGCGGACGCGTTGTTATTACAGCCGCTTGAGGTCGCGGAGATCAACGGGATCGCGGCTATCTATGGTATCCGGAAGGGAGATCAGGCGAGACTTCTGAAAAACACGATCGTTGAGGTCGGGACGATCAGCACCGCTGCCAAAGCGGCGATCAGCGCGCTGAAGGCGATTCCCGGTATCAGCCTCGCGACCGGTGTGGTCAATGCCGTGATCGCGAGCGGTATTGTTGCGGCGCTCGGTTGTTGATAAACTGAAGGGCGTCCTTGAATCAGTCAGCGACGGCTCCGATATGAATGATGTGGTCAAACAGATCTGCGATCTCTTTATTCAGGGCTTCACAAAAAAATAACCAGCGGGGACGGTTCCCGGGGACTGTCCCGGGACGGGACTGTACCCCCGGTTAACTCAATCTTTTCGGACAATTATGCCGATGCTTCGGGAGAGATAACGCTCCGAGAGGGGATGTCCCCGCCTCCCGGGT
>DAIMGK010000148.1:0-12033 GCA_036723985.1 Flexilinea sp. | reverse complement strand
AGTAGAAGTATAACACAGTATTGATATTAATTGTAGTTTAATAATATGTTGTATACTAGTAACTAATGTCTAACATCAGTCTTCCGCTCCGTTCAGGATGTCCTGCATATCATACAGCCCCGCCGGTTTGCCGCAGAGGAACGCGGCAGCTTTCAGGGCGCCTTCTGCAAACAGAGCACGGCTTTCGGCTTCATGTTTCAGCGTGATCGTCTCATTTCCGTTGGAGATGACGATCTCATGGGTGCCGACTTCATTGCCGTAGCGGAGTGAATGGATGCCGATATCCGCGGGTTTTCGTTTCCCGTTTTCATGCCGTCCGATCACAAATTCCGCATCCGGCCTGACATCCCGGATGGCTCGCGCGATCATCAGCGCGGTACCGCTGGGAACGTCCAGCTTGCGGTTGTGATGCTTTTCGACGATCTCAATGTCCGCTTCCGGAAAAGCGGCGGCTGCCCGACGGGCGATATCGCAGAGGACCGCGACGCCCACTGACATATTTCCTGCGAAAAAGACCGGGATCTTTTCCGCGGCTTTGGCGATCATTTCACGCTCTTCTTCAGTCTGCCCGGTGGTGGCGATCAGCACCGGAAAATTCCTTTCGGTGCAGTATGCCAGCAGATCAGCTGTGGCGCTGTGGTTGGAAAAGTCAACAACACAGTCGGCCTCTCCGGTGAAATCATTCAGTGATGTGTAAACGGCGTTTTCCGGGTCGGCTTTCAGAAAAGGATCTGCCTGCGCGGTGAGTTCCGCGCCGAATTTCCCTTCAGCTGCCATTTCGCAGATGATGCGGCCCATATGCCCGCCGGCTCCGTGAACAAGGATTTTCATGTTTTTCTCCTGTGCGCTTGCGTGACGGCAGCATTCCGCTGCCCGGTTGGATGACCGGAATGTGCTCCGTATTCCTGCAGAAACCGCGGAGCACATTCCCGGACCTGTTTTATGATCTCAGCTGATCAGTCCATGCCCGCGCATGATGTTCAGCAGTGTCTGTTCATGCGCGCTTTCCATCGGTGTCAGCGGCAGACGCAGATAATTCTCGCAGAATCCCATGGCAGCCATGGCAGCTTTCACCGGGATCGGGTTGACTTCGCAGAAGAGCGCCTTGACCAGCGGCATCAGTTCGCACTGCAGGTCGGCGCTGCCTTCAATATCACCGTTGAAGAAGCGGGTGCAGATCTCAACGGTCTGGGCCGGCATGACATTGGAAAGGACGGAGATCACGCCCGCGCCGCCCATGGCGAGGATCGGAGTGATCTGGTCGTCATTGCCGGACCAGATGTCCAGACGTCCCTTGACGATCCCGGCTGTTTCCACGATCTTGGCGATATTTCCGTTGGCTTCCTTGATACCGGTGATGTTCGGATGGTCAGCCAATGCGTCGTATGTGGACGGTTCGATGTTGACGCCGGTCCGTGAGGGAACGTTATACAGGACCAGCGGTTTATCCACGGCGTCAGCGATGGTGGTGTACATTTCGATCAGCCCGCGCTGGGTGGCTTTGTTGTAATACGGAGTGACACAGAGCAGCGCGTCATAGCCGAGCGCGCAGGCCTCTTTGGACAGGTCAATGGCATATGCGGTGTCGTTGGAGCCGGTGCCGGCGATCAGCGGAACGCGTCCCGCGGTCCGCTGCGCGGCATACCGCATCACTTCGCGGTGTTCTTCGTCAGAAAGCGTGGACCCTTCACCGGTGGTGCCGGCGATGACAAGGGCATTGATGCCGCTTTCGATCTGCCAGTCGATCAGGCGGCCGAAGGCTTCGTAATCGACGCCGGAAGGGGTCAGCGGGGTGACAAGGGCGGTGGCTGCACCGCGGAAAATAGAAGTGGTTTTCATGAGGTTTCTCCTAAAATATGAAATTTCCTTCTACTGCAATCCAGGGATTAAAGAACCCGGCCGATACAATTGCATCGGCCGGGAAATCGTCAAATTTTAACCTTTCGGATAAAACAAAACAATTAATTCATAGCTCTCCGCAACTGCGACAGTCAAACGGATCTTATCCGTTTGCCCAGGGAGGGTTCGCTGCTTCCTCCCTTCGTCGGCGGCCCCTTTCGCGATCGGCAACGGCTTTGCGATGCCTTCCACCGGTGCTACTCTTGACAACCGAGCCTCTATCCTTTAATTGCAATATTCAGTTGTCTATATAAAACCATAAAGCATGACTTTTGTCAACCGGTTTTTGGAAAATCCGAAATATTTATGACATTTTGGGGTTGGCGGTTGATGGTTGGTGTTTGATAGTTAATAGTTGATGGTTGCTGATACTATTAACAAATAGGATTAGCCGCCCCGTTCTGGCAAACTTAGACAGCTATTTGTTCGTTTTTGAGGATGCCAACCGCTTCCGGCGGCATCCTTTTTCATATCTGATTAAACCTGACACAAAAATCAGCATCTGTCAGATGCTGATTTCGCTGTTCACGGTGATTTTGCAGTGTGTGCTTACTGCTCCCGCATGCCAAGCTGCAGGTATGTCAGGCTGCTGGAGCAGGTGATCGCCACTGCCAGGGCATCGGCCGCGTCATCCGGCTTTGGGATCTCATCCAGGCCGAGGATGGCTTTCACCATCATCTGCACCTGTTTTTTCTCCGCTCCGCCGTATCCGACCACCGCCTGTTTGATCTCCATAGGGGTGAATTCCGCGATGGGGATGCCCGCCTGCGCCATACAGAGCAGCACCACGCCCCGGGCCTGCCCGACGGAGATGGCAGTGGTCACGTTGTTGGAAAAAAACAGCTTCTCCACAGCCCCGTATGCGGGTTTATGGAGAAGCATCTTTTTGTGTAATTCTTCGAATAACGTCAGCAGACGGTATTCCATTTTCTGTTTGGCCGGGGTGGAGACAACGCCATAGTCCAGAACGGTCAGATCGCCGCGCTCCGAAACGTCAATAAAGCCGTACCCGGTCAGCGCTGTTCCGGGATCGATTCCCAAAACAACCATGAAGAATTATTCTTCCATGGCTTCGTAGATCTCGTCGCTGACAGCCATATTATGGTAAACGTGTTCGGTGTCGTCCATTTCATCCAGGGCGTCCACAACACGCAGAACCTGCATGGTGTCTTCTTTGGAAAGTTCCATTTCCTGATTCGGGATCATCTTCAGTTCGGCTTCTGCGATATGAAGGCCTGCACCGGAGAGGGCATCAGCAAGTGATTTGTACATTTCCGGTTCACCGGTGATCTCGATGGTGCCGTCTTCATTCTGCTGAATATCATCAGCGCCGGCTTCCAGAACCAGTTCGAACAGGGAATCGAAATCCATGGAGCATTCTTCGATGAGGAAATAAGCCTTGCGGGAGAACTGCCACGCAACGGAGCCGCTTTCACCCAGGTTGCCGCCGGCACGGGAGAGCGCGTGGCGGATATCTGCCACGGTGCGGTTGCGGTTTTCGGTAACACATTCGATCATCAGCGCGACGCCCTTGGGCCCGTAGCCTTCATACATGATCTCTTCAAAAACTGCACCGTCTTTGGATTCGCCGGTACCACGCTTGATCGCACGGTCGATGCTGTCTTTCGGCATGTTGTTGGAACGTGCCTTATCAATGGCCAAACGTAACTTGAAGTTGGTGTCGGGATCGCCGCCGTCGCGTGCTGCTAATACGATTTCTTTTGCCAATTTGGTGAACAGCTGTCCGCGTTTCGCGTCGCCTGCACCCTTCTTACGTTTGATTGTCGCCCAATGAGAATGGCCTGACATAATTCATTCTCCTTTACTGAATAGAAGATAAAAAAATAATTTATTTTTATATTGATTAATCAAAACAAAACCATTTTGACGATTCTAAAATGATTAACGACAGAATTATACTTTTTTTTTTCGGATTTGTGAAAATCCGTCTCGTAATTGTTACGGTTTTTTTAAATATCCTGAGGAAAAGCTGCGGTAATTACTCCGGAACCCGCTGCTGGAGCGGTCTGACAGTTTTTTTTATCTGTTCAGAAACAGGTTCTGCGCCGGCGATGCGTGGCAGCAGTGGCTTGCCCTGTATGGGATTGGCCGGTATATGCCAGAATGGGAGCTTCGCCGCCGTAAATAAGATCTTTTCCGACTTGCCCGTTCAGACGGCGGTTATCTGATTTGACCTATTCCACCGTAAAGTTTGTCCAGTCAATGTGATTGTACTTCATGACATCATCCGCTTTTTCCATGCCGAGTTTTTTGTAGAACGGGACTGCTTTATCGTTGGCGATCAGGTAAACGGCGATGTCTTTTTCCCCGCCGGCGATCAGGTGTGCAGCCTTCATGAGCCTTCTTCCGATCCCGCGGCCTTCATAGTCACGGGATACGCCCAGGTCCGTGACATACAGCCAGTAAGCGAAATCTGTCAGCCCGAATAAAACACCGACGATCTCATCACTCCGGTTCCTGGCAGTCAGGCTGATCGATGTGTTGCTGACCAGTTTTTCGATCCGCTGTACGAACCGTTCTTCCGGATATTGTGAACCAAGGTCCGTGGTTTTCAGAAACCGAATATATTCTTCCGCTGAAATTTTTTGGCGGTGGATACTGTAATCTTCCCCGGCAGCGGCAGCGCGGCAGTTCCTGACGGCAGGATCGGCAGAACGGTTTCTGAGCCATTCTTCTCTGGTGAGCAGGTTGACACAGCCGATGCGTTTCTCATGCATCAGGGGAACATCGACGTCATGTGAGGTCCATTGATAAATGAAGCCGCATTTTTCCTGGACCCGTTTGGATTTGACGTTGCCGTCATAATACCCGCACCAGACTTTTTGCATCCCGAGGTCTTCAAAGGCATGGCGTAGAAGCTCTCCGGCTGCTTCCGGCATCAGTCCCTGACCCCAGAAGGGCTTTCCGATCCAATATCCCATCTCGCATTCATCATCCCGGTCGGTCAGATCGGCACGTCCTTTCAGCTTTAACTCGATGGCGCCGACGGGGCGGGGATCATTTTTCAGACAAATGGCATAAGCCTCGGGTCCGGAAAGGACATTCCGTATCACATCCAGGCTTTCTTCGATATTCTGATGCGGCGGCCATCCGGCAATCGGTCCGACATCCGGATCCCGGGCGTATTCAAACAATGCTCCCGCATCCGCATCCGTATCTTCCCAGCGGCGTAATATCAATCGTTTGGTTTCGAGTGCCATTTTATTGCTCCCTGCTTGATTTTATTCCTGTTTCAGCCTTGATGCTTCTGACGAGCAGAAATTCTTTGATGATCAAAAGGATAAATGCCACCGTTGTCGCATAGGCTTCCCGTACGATGGCGAGAAAAAACACGGTCAGTATGCCGAGCCCCATTGAGATCCCGGTCAAAATGCTTATTCCTTTATCGGCATTCCATTTCATCAGCATGATCTTTACGGCTCCTGTCAGCATTAGAAGAGAAAAGATGATCCAGTGGATGCTCCGGATCAGTGGAGTGGTTCCGGTGTAAGCCGGCAGGTTTACCGAATAAATAAATCCATCGGCAGGATCCGGATAAAGAGGAAGGACGATGAGCAGGAAGGCCAGCAGATCAATTCCGCCCGACAGTAAGCCGCATATCTCCCGGATATTGTTTTTATTTTCTTCCTGCGCTATGGTTACCAGTTTTTCCGCGGACAGCAGTTCATCGATGGTGACTGAGAAAAACTTTGCTATTTCCTTCAGCGAGTCGATGCCCGGATAGCCCCTGCCCGATTCCCATTTCGAAATGGCGGTCCTTGACACAAACAGAGCCTCCGCCAATTCTTCCTGCGTCATCCCCCTGTTTTTCCTTAACTCCCGCAGTTTTTCATGAAATTCCACGGATCATCCTCCCTGTGATTTTTATTTTCGGGGACTGTCCCTTCATGGGACTGTCCCCATCCTGCACTTTACTTCTTGCTCAGGAACCCATTACGGATTTGCCTCATTGCCCGTCACCTTCCGAGCAGGTATCTTTCTTCATTAATAATACTGCCGCTTTATAAATGCAGAACAGACCCGCGCTCAAAAGGATCGAGCCGACGATGTCCGTAAACCAGTGTACGCCCGAAATCAGTCTGCCGAACACCATCAACACTGAAAATGATACCGCAAAAATGCTGATGATCTTCTTTGTCTTTCGGTTTTTTATCCTGCGCTCCGATTGTTCAATGAGTGTCGGCATGACGCTCAGGACAAGCAGGGTCGTGGATGACGGATAGGAGGCCTCCATGTACCCATTGATCGGTATCGGACGGTAGTTGATCGGGATCATCTCGAATATCAGATAACAGAATATTACAATAATATAATATATCCCTAATATGATAATGTCATAGTCTACTTTGAACAGGTTTTTTCTCCTGATCAGCTGCGATAATCCGATCACGCCGAATATCATACAGATCGCTATCGGTACCAGTCCCAGCCAGTCGGTAATGGTGTAAATCGTCATGTGGACACCCGTCAATTGATGGAACCGGGTGTTGAACGCCGCGAAACCGATGTTTGTACCGTTTTGCCCGATGGGCTGTACGTCCACGGTTTGTATCAGCACTGTCCAGACCGCGAACCCCGCAAGAAGCAGGATACCAATAATTAAAAATTTTTTTCCGTTCTTTTTCATTTTTCCATGACCTTTCTTTTTCAGTACTGCCTTTCGGCAACCCTCATAATATCAAAAGGCATAAAAAAATGAAAGAATCAGTCCGTCACATCGATGATACGATTCGTCACATCCTCGTAATTCCGCTTATTTTCTTCATTTCTGATCCTCAAATTGTTTCTTTGCCAGCCATCCGCGGAAGATGCCGCCGTTGAAAACGGACAGGATGGTGAAAAAGATATCGGCAATGATGATGAAGATGAAAGACGGGATGAGGATACGGGTGTATTTCTTTCCGAAGAATGTCTTATGCCGTATGGCGCTGCCCATCCGTGCCAGGTAAAATAAAACGCCAAGGTTGAAAAACAGGAGGATCAGAGTGCTTTCGGCGAAACTTTTCAGAGAATCACCGGGAAGAAAATTCCCTGCCTGAATGCCGCTGATGATCATGTTCAATAACAGAATGGCAAATTCCGCGATGATGCCGATGCGGGTCACGTTCAGCATCACACCGCCGCCGATCCCGGTACCGCCGCCCCAGCGCAGGCCGCTCCGTATACAGAAATTTTCGAAGATCCTCATCAGCGGCTCATTCTGGCGTCCTTCAATGAAACCGTTGTTGGCGATGCAGTAAATGCCGATATGAAGCTCTTTGTCACGGCAAAACTTCTCCATTGTTTCCATAAATTGCATTACATGGGAGGGGATGCCATCCACGTAAAGCGGAAGCGCGAAGACGGCGGCGTCCGCGTTTTCCAGCTGTGAAAGGATCCGTTCATGGTCTTTTTTCGTCCGCAGTGTTTCGCTTACTTTTTCGCCTGTGACGAAAAGACGTTCCAGAAAGATGAAATATGAAGATGCGGAAAACCGTTTCTTTGGGCTGCAGTTGATAAATACTGTCTTCACAGGTATGTCTCCAGTTCCGTAAGGCCCTTCAGAAAGATGGCTTCCGAACGCTCAAACCCGTCGTTGACGGCATTTCGTTCCGCCAGGAGACGGAATGTATCCTTCTCCGCGTCTGTGATCTCACCGTATACGATCACTTTCCAGAGATCATGCTTTCCGTATCGCAGGGTGTGGTGCATCTGCCCGCTCCGGTAGGTGCTGAACGGTGTGGAGGTACCGATGGAACGGTCCAGAACATTCTTTACAGCGGCACTGTATGAGCCGTAAAGATTTTTGGTCACGATCACCAGTTCATCCGCCGTGCCGATCAGACGGCAGACCTGATGCAGGCTGTCTTTGAAAAAACACTCCGCGGGATGTTTGGTCCAGCAGTCGAAACATCCCCGGCAGGGGGCGTATTTCCCGTCCGCCGCCAGCGCCCGGTCACATCTATCTTTGATCAGGCTTTCATATCGGCTGTCAAGGTCATGTAATATCACTTTCATTTTCAGGATCCCTGCTGTCAGTCAGATTTATCCTCACTTTGCATTCCGGAAAATATACCCTTTATCCGGAATAGGCACCATCGGCGTTTACGCTTCTTTTGCGGGCTTGTGCTATTCCGGATCGGCATACTGATATTTCTTCAGCTTTTGCCCGGAAATGAGGCACATCACTATTCCCGCTACGCCGAGAATGAACATCATCAGTGCCGCTCCGGATCCTTTTCCGCTGCCGAAGAGAGCGGTCAGCAGTCCGTTCGCGCTGTTACGTTCCATGAACGGTTCGCATATCTTATCTACCATGAATCCGCCCAGAAACAGGCCGATGGGGATCGTAAAAAACTGAAGCGTGTTCCTGCAGGCGTAGACCCTTCCCTGCAATTCGACCGGGATCGTATTCTTCATGATCACATTTTCATTGGCGCTCATCACCGGCACAAGGATCCAGCCGATGACCTGCCCGATACACCAGACCGCCGGTTCTCTCGAGAAGGCCAGCAGAAAGTTTTCGGTCCCGAGAGAAAACAGCATTGTCAGGTAGATCACCCGCACCCTGTCCTTTGGTTTGGGCATGACCGTGACCAGCATTCCACCGAAGATCATGGCGAGTCCGGAGACGGAGGTCACGATCCCCAGCACATTGCTGCCGCCCCGGGGATTGGGGATGACAAGGGCGGGCAGGACCGCGTCAAAAGCCGAAGCGATCAGATTTACGCCGGACATGAAGAGGATCACGTTCAATACCAGCGGATTTTCTTTCAGGAAGAGCAGCCCTTCCCTGGCGAGTTTCAAAACATTCTCATCCCGCTGTTTTTCGGAAGAGATATCCGGAAGCCTGATGAAGAAAGCCAGTGAGAGAAACGCGATGCCAAAGGAAACCAGGTCGAACGCGATCACCGCATCCAGGCCCGCCAGTCCATACAAAGCCGTGGCGATCAGCGGGTTGCCGATGGAGATCAGAGACCGGGATATGGACTGCAGTCCGCTGGTTTTCTGGTAGTATTCTTTCGGTACGACCAGTGTATATGCCACTTCGGATGCAGGCTGCTGAACGGTGTTCATAAGCCCGGAAACGGCGTTGATGGCATAGAGATGCCACACGGAAAGCTGATTCGTCTTGTACAGGATAAATATCAGGATCGTGCCGAGTGCCGCGAAAGCGTCGCATACCAGCATGGTCTTTTTCTTATCGAATTTATCGGTGACCGCGCCCGCCAGGATGCTCATGATCACATAGGGCGCGAATGTACAAATACTCAGTGCAGCCGTGCTGAGAGCGGAACCGGTCTTTTCGTATAGCCAAAGTGTCAGGGCAAAACCCGTCACAGCGCTTCCGAGCTGTGACAGGCTCTGCGTGATCCAGAGAATATAGAAATCCCGTAATTCGTTTTTCCTGTTCATTTTTTTACTCAGCCGCATTCTTCAGATGTTCATCATAAAAATTCAGAAATCTTTCGAACAGCCCTGCATCGAGTTTATGGCTCCATTGTTCACGATCAAGATGCTTATGGATATATTCAGCCTTGTCTGCAGTGAAACGTTCACTGTTTTTTTCTGACAGGTGATCATAGTCAAGTGTTTTGAGCCAATCGTCAAAATCCGCGTTGAACGCGTTGATATAGCTTTTGTCATCAAAAACATAGCTGTGTCCGCTGTCTTCCAGGAGAATGAAGGCGAAACGGGGATCACTGCTGTATTTTTCATTATATATGTCGTATCCGATCGCTGCCGGAACAAGGTCATCATCTTTACTGTGGACGACCATCACCGCCGCGTCTGATGCCGCGAAACCGTCCATCGCTGTGATACCTGCGTATTTCCCGTATTTGCCAGCTTCATGGAGCTTCACGAAGGGCATGAAGAGGGCGATCGCGTCCCCCGCTTCTTTCCTCCCTTCCGATTCAAACATATCCGGTGAGGCGTTGAAACCTGAACAGGCGATGACCGCGCGGACTTCCGGATGCCGGGTAAGGACAGCACAAGCGCTGTAAGCGCCCCAGCTGTGCCCGAAAAGCATGATCGGGAGGACCGGAAAATTCCCGCTGTCCTCCACAAAGGATATGGCGTGGTCCAGGTCGATCACACCCTGGGGAAGTCCTCCGACGCCTTTCCCTTCGCTTTCGTCGTTCCCCGTTGCGTCGTACGCGAAGACCAGGTATCCGTTCCGGGCAAAAAAGTCCGCGGTGTCCATATAGGAGTTATGCCCGCCGCCTCCGAAACCGTGCGCGATGATGATGATCCCTTTCTGATCTTCTCCGAAACTGTACATATAGCCGGTGAGCATCTGCCCTTTGTCGGAGGGGAACCGGAATCGGGTGCGCTGCAGACCGCCGAAATCTTCCATTCGAAGCATAAGCGGCTCATAGCTTTCAAATCGTCCGCCGAAATTCTCGTTGTACACATATACAGAAATCGCCCATACAGCGCATATGACCAATGCGGCCGCGCCGCACAGTATGATGATAAAGTTCATTTTCTTCTTTCGTTTTGTTTCTGCCATATAAACTCTGAACCGTCCCCACTTCCTTACTTAGCGTGCCAGTCCCGCGTATCTCCGTGCCAGTCCCGCGCGGGACTGGCACGCTAAGGGCGAACCGTCCCAGACCACACATCTCAATTCCCGTTGACGATTTTCGCGTATTGCTCTTCCGGTATCATCGGAGAGCTGATTTGCTCCAGAAGGCCCATATCGATCCCGCCGGTTTCCGCGTACTGCTTTCCTGCCCGGCGTACCAGTTCCAGGCGCGGTACCGTGACGACGGCGGCTTCGGGCGCGCTGAACATGGGGCTCTCCGGAATGGTGATGATGGTGTGCCCGTTGGGAAACAGCAGCCTGAACTGGGCAGCCGCCGGCTCGAAATTGTGTCTGCTGTTGGGAAAGCCGCAGCCGCAGATCATCAGGTACCGCAGGTGGGAATGATCCGCCTGACCGACATGCACATACCGGTCTCCGACTTTTTCCATCGCCATACTTGAAAGGGGCAGTGTACGGTCGACCAGCGCTTTCAGGTGTGCCGGCATCCCGTAGCCGTACAGCGGGAAACTGAACAGCAGCAGGTCGCTCTCAAGGATCTCATTCAGGATATCCCGCATATCATCGTTATGGATACAGTTCCCGCCGTTACGCATGCAGCTGAAACAGCCGGTGCAGTATTCGATATGCCTGTCGATGACATGAATGATCCGCACATCCTGTTCCGCCGCTTCATACATCCCGTCCAGGAACGCGCGGGTGATGTGCATGGTGTCGCTTTTTTCCCTTTTCGGGCTTCCGTGTAAAACAAGGACCTTCATATTACCCATCTTCTTTACTTAGCGTGCCAGTCCCGCGCGTCTCCGTGCCAGTCCCGCGCGGGACTGGCACGCTAAGGGCGGTACCATATTTCTTGTTATTCAAAAAGCTGTCCCGGCAGCTTCAGCTTTTCCTTCGGAGGGAACTGCGCGTCAAAGGCAGCAAAAGCATCCGGATCTTCATCGGCGGTAAAGTAGCCTTCCGGCGGGGCGTATTCCCCGGTGATGCCGTCCAGATAGCCGGGGATCAGCTCCTTACACAGGAAGAAGGACGCGTCGGCGCCTTCCGGCAGGCCGTGATAGCGGATCCCGAAATTGCTTGCGCAGGTAAACCCGCTCTTCCCGTAAAAATCGATATTCCCTTCAAAGCAGACCGCCCCGCAGCCAAGCGCCGCGGCTCGTTCCAGGGAATCGTCCAAAAGCAGCTTGCCGTATCCCTGCCGCTTGAGTTCCGGCGTGATGCAGATCGGCCCCATGCACATGATTGGGATATCTTTTCCGTCATCGGCTTTGATGTGGGCATGCATGAACATGTTTTGCCCGATCAGCTGCCCGTCTTTTTCCATGACAAGATCCAGCTCCGGGACGAACGCGGGGTCATTCCGCAGCTGATGGAGGACGTAATGCTCCACACAGCCGGGACGGTAAACATTCCAGAACGATTCCCGGACAAGGTTTTCCACCTCCCGGTGTTCTTCTTCTTTTTCCAAACGGATAGTAATATTCTTGTTCATTGTCATAAATCTCCTGCTTATTATCCGGAAAATCCAAAGCCTGCTAATGGCCTTTGTGTTTTTCCTTCCGCTTTTGCTGATTCATTTCATATTT
>DAIMGK010000147.1:0-12058 GCA_036723985.1 Flexilinea sp. | reverse complement strand
TCATAATGTCTTTTGGACCTTTTTTACTTTTGACACCCAAACCAATACTGAGCCTCCGGAAACTGTCCCCGGCTTCTGTTATTTTATCAGGCCGCCGTGGAAAAGGCATTCGTATATCTCGGTGCCTTTATAGAAGATCAATTCCTTCCCATGGAACCATTCAAATGTACCGGTTACGCTGCATTGATATAAATAGTCCCCATTGGAATAATTCACAGGGCCTCTGCAGGGGATCTCAGGCGGAACATGCGATAAGGCTTCTTTCAAAAAGTCACCGCTGAAATTGTCTCCTTTGACGCGGCCGGCATAATTCATGCTCCAGCGCGGAATGTCCGAGATCCACAGCGCTTCCTCTCCGGCAAATTTTTCGCCGCCGAGGTACGTATCATAGTACATCAGATCATCTTCCCGATAGATGAAATCATGGGATCCGAGCCTTGAGGATGTTGTCTCCGCGCCTTTTCCGGCATAGGTCGCTTTCTTCGCCCTGATCAGAAAATCGATTATCCTCATATACATATAAAAATCTCCTCTTTTGCCGTCCGCTGAGC
Organism: Flexilinea sp.; assembly: GCA_036723985.1. Lineage (GTDB taxonomy): Bacteria > Chloroflexota > Anaerolineae > Anaerolineales > Anaerolineaceae > Flexilinea. Next base: position 11,507 of record DAIMGK010000147.1, on the reverse strand, counting down.
GAACATTTTCAAACCGGAAACAGTCTGTCAATTTTCAAGGATTTTTCCCTCTGAATAAAGAACAGCTTTGCCCGCGACTTTCACTCTGTCCCCGGAGAGCTCTGTATACAGGATTCCGGTCCGTTCAGATGCCTGAAAGCAGGTCAGGCTCTTTTTCCCGAGCCGGGAGCACCAGTAGGGAGTGATCATGCAGTGGGTGCTGCCCGTGACAGGGTCTTCCGGTATATTCAGTTTAGGCACGAATACGCGGCTGACACAGTCAAATTCGTCGTCGTCTGACGGCGCGGTAACGGCTAAGAGCAATCCGTCCAGCGCTCTCACTTTCTCCTGATCCGGCTGTAATCCCTTCACCGAAGCGGCATCCGGCAGCACGAGCAGCAGATCCCGGTCGAGATATGCTTCCAGCGGACGTATGCCGATCGCCTCTTCCATCTGATCCGTTACTTCCGTCCTGTTCAGCGTGTACGCGGGAAAATCCATCTCATAGAGGCCGCCTTTCCGCCGGACGTTCAGCTTTCCCACCTGCGTGATGAAAGCCACCTCTGAACTGTTCTTTTCGTAAAAATTGAGGATCACAAAAGAGGCTCCCAGTGTCGCGTGGCCGCAGAAATCGATCTCACCTCCCGGCGTGAACCAGCGCAGGTGATAGGCATCCCCTTCTTTGACGGCAAAGGCTGTCTCTGAGAAATTATTTTCCTTCGCGATGTTCAGCATCAGTTCATCCGCCGGCCATTCATCCAAAATACAGACTGCCGCCTGATTGCCGCTGAATACTTTATCGGTAAATGCGTCTGCGATATATTGTTTCATGGAATTCTCCTGTTATAAGAGCTCAGTTTATATTTGCCTTCTGTATGCGGGACAGTGTGCTTCGCAAGGTGCGGGACCCAATATGTGTGTGTTTGCGAAAGCGAGAGCCGTAAGGAACCGCTGCGCTGAATTATGATTCGGCTCCCGAGCTTCGCTCCGCACCTGATTTCCGGGGGCTGTAAACCTGTCCCGTAAAGTGCGGACTTCGTCCGGTCAGATTCGGGACAGGAGCTTCGCCCCCCATACCCCCGCTTAAAATTCACGCTCTTTTTCCGACTCACCCGCATATGCGGCGGGTACCTTTTTCTTTTTCTCCCTGCCGGATCCGGAATTTACCATCGGCCCATATTCCTTTCAAACTTGCACTGATAGGACCGTTTCAGTTCTTCCGCTGAGATCCCGTAACACAGCAGAACTTCGTTATAATACATGAGTACATCAGCCATTTCTTCAATAAGTTCCTTTCGCAGCGAGGCGTCTTCTGAAGCTTTTGTCCCGCCGTTTTTCTTCACGATATCGATCACTTCGCCGATTTCCCCGATCATCCACAGTAGTTTATTTTTCCCTGTCTCCGGTCCGATCGGCTCCCATATGTCTTTATAACGTTCCTGCAGAAGTATCTGCATCCTTTGCATCTCGCTGATCGTAAAATCTTCCATTTTTTCTCCGTATGATCCGGTGGCATGCTGCGGCAGGCTGAAAGGAACCGATGGATAAAAATGTGAGAAGGCATCCAAATTTCAGTCCGGGCCTGATTCACGCCGGTCCGGAACCTGTTCTGTAACAGGCCGGGAACTCCCCGGCCCGTGCCCCGCTGACGATCCGGCTTCTTTTTCTTGACTTATGCGCTGCCCGGGTTATCACTTAATTGTATCAAAAAAATCTCAAATGTTGATCATATGTCCGCATTCCGGAAAATTAAGTGGAACAGAGGCCTCTGTTCAAATCAAAAAATGGTGAAATTATGAAAATTATTTTGAAAAATATATTATAATAAAAATGAGGAATGCGCAGAAATGTGTGCCTGTTTCACACTGATTGACGTCATCATTTGCGAGTATAGTACAACCCGGGCCAGGCAGGCAGCCATGGCGGATAACAGTGTATTTTGAAAAGCTTCAAAGCTTTTCTTCGAAAATGTTTCCTCTTTTCTGTCTGCGGTATCGTTTAAGCCTGCTGCAGACAGAATTTTTGGAAAAAGGAGTTTTACAATGAAAAAATTTACAATGAAAGACTTGACCCCGGATTTTATGAAGGGATTGTCTATGGTGGACAGCGCGGAGAAAATCATAGAATTCTGCAAGGAAAAAGGATATGAGATCACTCAGGAATTGGCTGAAAAGCTGCTGGACCAGGTTCAGAAGGTCAATTCTCTCAGCGGGTGTGAACTCAGCGATGAAGCTCTGGAAGCCGTTGCCGGTGGCGGCAGTTATATTTAGGCTTACCGATATGGTTTATCCAACAGGAAGATCATAAGATCGGCCTGTACCAAACCGGAAACATGTGATTTGAAAAACGGCAGCGATACGGGCTGACCGGATCCCGCATGAACAGGTTTCATGAATTCGCGGTGCCGGACAGTTTGCTGTAAATCACTCTGCTTCAGGCTCAATTTGAGGGAGCGCGTTTTCGTATCCATTCAGCCTGGTTCATCCCAAAACCGGGCTGAATGATGTGATTTAATTCTTTGTGATCCGGGTCCGGAAGGATACGCCGCCGCTTTCCCATGAAAAGATGTCTCAGTGAAGCCTATCCATATCTTGATAAGGCATGCCGGAAATACAGCGGTAATAGCTGTTTACTAAGCTCTGATATCCCCAGCTATTGATTTCCTCCCGGGTCACGCGGAACCTGCCGTTCCCGGTTTTTCCTGTTACCACTGTCCGGATCATGTCGTACAGCATGCCGTCGATTTTTCGGAGCCCATCCGGAACGCTCACGACCCTGAAGGCTTTTTTTAGTTCCATAGAAACACCGAGTTTCCGTGCATGCCTGACCATCAGCATCAAACGGAATTCACGGGAGAGCCCGGCTTTTTTGCATGTGATCAGCATCTTTTGGGTTTCACCGCGGATCAGCTTTTCGATTTGCGAAAGAGTCTCAGGTGTGAAATCAATGCGGCTGCCCCGGATCTGATAGCCAAGGAAGGTAAATGGTGTCCCCGGTTCAAGGATCAGGCTTTTGTCATGATTCAGCTGCAGTTTCTTTTTCCTCATAATACGATTGACATCTTTGATCAAATGCTCCAGTTCCGGAAGTGTCTCCGCACCGATCAGGATGTCATCCGCAAATCTGGCATAAAAGGCTGCTTTTTTGCTTATTTCCAAATCTAAATCAAACAGATAAACGTTTTCAAAAAAAATATTGATCGGGACTCCCGGCTGCAGTGCAGAACTGTCTGTGACCAATGCTCCATTCTCTATACAGCTGCGGCGATGGACAAGGCGGTCCGCAAATGCCAAAAAAACGGGATCATGGAAGGCAGGTTCCTGTTTTAAAAAGGCAGCAAGGGTTTCCATCAGAATATCCGGATCAATGGAGATGCCATAGCTTTTAACATCGATCCTGAATAAATACAGATCCCTGAAAAGCGGATCTTTTCGGATAAGGGAAAAAATTTTGGTCGGCACACGATTCAGGATATAGGAATAAAGATTCGGATCGAAGCGGTCATCGAAGCAGTGGAGCGTGTAGTTTACAAGACTGAGCAGGTGTCTCTCCCTCTCCGGCAGCTGAAAAATATCCCGTTCTTTATGATGGCTCCCGGTCCGGATGTGCTTCGGAACAGTGGGAAGACTTTCATCCCCTTGATCCAGACGCAAAAGGTCAGCTGTACACGCGGAGGACAGAATGTACTTAACGAGACGGTTTTGCTCTTCGTTTTCATCCGCGCTTCTATTAAGCATGTGACATAAGTAAGTCTGCCGGGTCTGCTGTAATGCCGCTTTCCGAAAGATCGGAGAATTAAAAAGCGTTTGTATGGCTCCCTCATCTTCCGTCCATTGCTTCAGATTCTGTTTATCCGTCAGGAGATAGTCTTCAAGAAAACCCGGGATGGAATTGATCCTTTGAGGGTTCACCATACGGACCATGATTTCAAGGTTCGATCTCATTGAGGTCGCTTTCAGGTTCATCGAACCCAGGCAGAGCTCCCACTTTGTCCCGATCCTGCGCAGATATACCTTGGCATGGACAAAGTGTTTCAGGTCTCCGAAAGGGATCAATCGAGCCGCCGCAGGGCCTTCTTTCAGGATACACCGGATCGTCTCCACATTGGAAAGCACTGTGCAGGAAGCGTTCTCTCTTCCGCATTCGATCAGCCCGTTCAATTCTTCCCGCTGGATAAAAGGCGAAACAACGAGAAGTTCATCATAGGGTTGAAACAGGAAGGCGGCACCGTCTGTCCGTGGGATCAGAAAGTCATGATCCTCGCAGGCATATTCCTGCAAAGGGGTAAACTGAACTTTTTCAAGCCCGGATATGATTTGATCGAATCTCAGGCGTTTCTCATCATCTGTTCCCTCAGGGGGGAGGTATTCCGTCAGTTCTCTCAGATAATCGATCAGCGGTCCGTTCTTTGGCTGAATACGGTCCGTTTCCGTCCCTGTGAGTTCCGCTTTGATTTCCAGATTATCGTAACAGGATATATTCGTGCTGTGAATGATCAGATGCCATTTGCGGGAGCCGGATGCTGATTCATACAAAAACAGCCATATTTTTCCGTGGACCGCTGCTGCCTTTTTTTCATCGGAGGATGTTTTAACGAGCATTTTCCGGAAAGGAATATATTCCGTCACGTTTTCGGACAGATCCGTCTGGGTGTTGTCAAAAAAGATCAGGTATTTTTCCGGCTGCTGCAGATCGATCGGGAGAGATTTCAGTGTTTCCCAATCGAAGTCATAAGTCGTCAGCAGGGCCTGTTTGAGCGAATATCCTTCGGGTAGTTCCGGCCATAGTTTTTCCAGTATCATTTTTCCCTCATTCGTATTTCCGTCAATAACACATCAGCTCGAAAATTACCTGTTTTTCGATCCGGGTGCTGTATTTCATTGTAACAGAATTCGGCTGTTATCAGGAAAAGTTTCCATAGGATGCCGATCCGGCATCCGATCCTGAACCATCCGGGAAATTATTGCCTGAATGAAGGTTACGTTTTTTATACCAAATACTTCCTGTGTGATATAATTTCAACTTTGAAAATCAGGCAGGGAACCTGAAGCTGCCGTGCGGACCCTTTGGTCCGCGTCCGGCGGAAAAAACGAAAAGGCAAAGAAAGAGTATCAGGCAATGGGTGAAGTAACAGAGAAGAAAACGATAAGGTCTTTAGCTGCGCATCTTGAGGACATTACCAGAGAATTTATAAAAATCGGGACTGCTCCCGAGTCCGGTTCTTATCTCGGGCTGGAAAATGAAGTAATTGAAGCCATCGGGTACCTTTTTATCGCGTTGTTCCCTCATCATTTCGGCGCGTCACGCAGCCGCTTTGAAGAATCGGAAAAACGGACCTGGGAGCTGATGCAGGTTTATGATTCATTTTCAACCTGTATCGCGTCAGTCTCGGAAAGCCAGGAACGTGCTGAGGAACTGGCAATGGAGCTGATCGACGCGCTTCCCGGTATCCTGAAGATCCTGAAAACCGATATTCAGGCGGGATATGAAGGCGACCCTGCCGCGAAAAACACGGATGAGATCATTCTGACTTATCCTGCTTTCAAAGCGATAACTATTTTTCGTGTGGCGCATAAGCTTTATGAAATGAAAGTTCCGCTGATCCCGAGAATGATGACTGAATACGCGCACCGGCTGACGGGGATCGATATCCATCCCGGAGCGACCATCGGAAGTTATTTCTTTATCGATCACGGCACCGGTGTCGTGATCGGGGAAACGACCACCATCGGCGATCATGTCAAGCTTTACCAGCATGTCACACTCGGCGCGAGGAGTTTCAATGTCGGGCCGGACGGTATCCTGACAAAAGAGATCAAACGACATCCGAACATCGGCGACCGGGTGGTGATCTATGCCGGAGCGACGATCCTCGGCGGGAACACTTATATCGGCAGCGACAGTGTGATCGGCGGTAATGTATGGCTCACTCATTCAGTTCCCGCGGGAAGCAGGGTGACAGTCCGGGTCGCTGAAGGAAATTCAAACAGTATCACGGAAGCGGGAATCGAAAACAGGATCATTGACGGGATGTTTATCTGACGTCCGGAATAAAATTCAGGGATGGATCTCACGCCGCTCCCGCGGCTGCGGGGAATGAAAGCCCTTCGGAAAAGGTGTCCGCGCCACAGGCGGTGGAGTCGGAAAAAGAGCGCAGAATCTTAGACGGGGGTATGGGGAGCGAAGTTCCTGTCCCGGATCATCACAGGCGCGGAAAAGATAAACATGATTTCGTATAGCAGAAATCCCCTTTTCACTGAGTTCAGGCACATTGATTAAAACAGTAAGCCCCGGCCGGGGCTTACTGTTTTAATCAATTTTTTCCCGGATCGGCATGCCGCGGATAAGGGTTCGGAACCGGGGATCCCGTACGGTGCAGGGTCTATCCGGATCATGGGCAGGGCCGGAGCTTCATATCCCTGACGCGTCCTGAACGGGCGCGGTCTATAATCCCATTTTCGTCATGATCCCGTCTGCCGTCACCCCGGGATGGGTCAGATAAAGACGGGCGATCAGCTCCGCAGTTCCCGGATCGATCCCGTATTTTTTGACGATATCATCTTTTCCCCTGCCTTTTTCGATCTCCTTTATGACAATTTCGATCTGTTTCCTGATGTCTGCCGGATCGACTTTCGGCGCGGGTGCGGTGTGGGGAATATCCAATCTTGTGATGCGGATCTGCCCGTTTTCCGTTTCCGCGAGAGCCATGGTGATCTTCTGATGGAACCTGCGCGGGCCGCAGCTGCCCGGATTGAGGAGCAGTGTATTCCCCCGCCGTGTTTCCGAATATTGATGGCTGTGCCCGGTGACAACAAGGCCGTAAGGGCTCAGGTCTTTCGGAAGGTCAGATTTCTTGTGCGTCATACAGATCCGGAGGCCTTCCAGGTCAAGATCCAGAAACGGAGGCAGATTTTCCGCCCACTCTTTGTCCGCGTTGCCACGAACAGCCCGGACAGGGGTTGTTTCCTGAAGCCGGTCAAGGATCTCCCGGCTGCAGATATCCCCGGCATGGAGAATGATATCAACACCGGCAAGGGCTGAAAGTACTTCGGGCCGAAGAAGGTTATGCGTATCTGATATTATTCCGAGTTTCATACACACCTCATACTATTCATCCTATTGTAATACGATTCCGACCCTCTCCGTATGGTCTAAGGTATTTCTAAGGATGCCGGAATAAAAAAGTTAAAGGGGAAAGAATACGGAGAACTGTACGGCGGGGCCGGGCGTTCAGAAATGCCGGCTCGGATCGGTTATTTTCGAAATAAAAAATCTGCCCGGGGGCCCATTGTCCGCCGACAGGTCCGGCGGTGGAGTATTGGCCTGAGAGGAACGGGCCTGCCGCGGCTGAACGCGAATGCCATAAAATTGACCGGACTGAACTTTGAAAGCGAACCGGATATGGTAAGATTCTAAAGTGATGTCCTTTTCCCGCTTTGGATCAACAGATCATATCCCCCGTTCATTCCGCGGTAAGAGCTCATAAGATCATCCGCGGACGGGATGGAAAGCTTCGCGGGGCATGGCCGGTACTTTTACAGACAGAAACGATTTTACTCCTGCCCGCCGGGAAGTACCATATTCCGGATAACCATTCTCCGGCTCTCAGGAGTATACGAATTTTTGCTGCCGGGTCTCATCCGGCAGGTTAAAACAATAAATACAGGTGCATATGACGATTACATTTTCGGAATTTATTGAGCAGTTATTTTCGAATCTTCCTTTCGCGGTCACCGTCATTCTGACACTCGGTGTGATTTTTGTGAATGGCTGGACGGATTCACCGAACGCCATCGCTTCCTGTGTCTCAACACGGGCAATGCATCCGAGGAAAGCGATCATGATGGCAGCTGTCTGCGATTTTCTCGGTGTTGTCGTGATGACTGCCTTCAATGCGAAAGTCGCGGAAACGATCTATAACATGGTCGACTTTGGCGGGGATGCCAAAACCGCGCTGACCGCGCTCTGCGCGGCGATGGTGGCGATTGTTACATGGGCCGTGGCAGCCTGGTATTTCGGTATACCGACCAGTGAAAGCCACGCGCTGATCGCCGGGATCTCAGGCGCCGCGATCGCGCTGCACGGAAACTTTTCGGCGATCAACGGATCTGAGTGGGTGAAAGTTCTATACGGTTTGGTTTTATCGTCGGTACTGGGCTTCGGGATCGGATATCTGGTAGCGAAGCTCATCGCGTTTATATGCCGGCCGATCGAACGCCGGAAAACGCAGTCCTTTTTCCGCGGGGCACAGATCTGCGGCGGGGCAGCCATGGCATTCATGCACGGCGCGCAGGACGGGCAGAAATTTATCGGGGTTTTCCTCCTCGGCGCGTTTCTCGCCAAAGGGAATCCGAATGTGGAAAGCTTTACCATACCGCTCTGGCTGATGCTGTTATGTTCGATCACCATGGGGCTTGGCACATCCATCGGCGGGTACCGCATCATAAAAGCGGTCGGCATGGATATGGTCAAACTGGAACCCTATCAGGGGTTCTGCGCGGACAGTGCCGGCGCGATCTGTCTGCTGATCTCCACGCTTCTCAGTCTTCCGGTCAGTACGACACAATGCAAAACGACTGCCGTCATGGGTGTCGGCGCGGCCAGGCGCCTGTCGTCGGTCAATTGGGGGATCGTAAAGGAAATGATCCTGACATGGGTGCTGACTTTCCCCGGAGCCGGTCTGATCGGTTTTCTGATGGCAAAAGCATTTATGCTGATTTTTTGACGCTCAGGAGAAAAATTATGTTTGGAAATAACAAACGGGACGCTTATTATTTTGACAGTTTTATTTCACAGTGTGAATTCAGCTGCGAGCTGACAAAACAAACCGCGTTTTTGATGCGGAATTTCAACGCCGATGAGGTCAAAGATAATCTGATCGACCTTCACGGGATCGAACACGCGGCGGATCAGGTCCAGCATGACATCATGGAACATCTGATCAAGGAATTTATCGCCCCCCTTGAACGGGAAGATATCGTATTGATCGCGCAGGAGCTTGATGATCTGACGGATAATATCGAAGATATTATGATCACTTTCTATGAATATGACATCAAACAGGTCGACGCGGTCATGCTGAAATATATGGATCTGATCGAGGTCAGTGTCAATTTACTGCTTGATCTCATGAAAAGGTTCGCTAATTTCAAAAAGGAGAAATCACTGACACAGCTTACAATTGAGATCAACAAACATGAGGAAACCGGTGACCGGATCTACCGCGAAGGAATGCATGACCTGTTTGTGCGGGAAAACGATCCGAAGGTGCTTTTCGCGACAAAGGCGGTTTACACCTGCCTTGAAACCGTTATGGATGACATTGAGGATCTCGCCAATACGGTAGAATCGGTCATCATGAAGAATTCATAGCCTATCTGAGGCAGTGATCCCGGGGTTTATATCATTCCGGTGTTTGTCCCCGGAGCGGCGCCGCCGGGACCGGATCAATTAAAAAAACAGGAAAACCGCATCAGGGTTTTCCTGTTGAAATTTTAAATTTCCGGTTTTTGCTTTCAGGACCCGGAAAGGGTTGTTTATTCGATATCCAGTATATCGCTGAAACCGGTCACTTCAAAGACTTCCTGGACGATCGGACTCGCATTGATGACCTTGATCGGGCCTTTGCCGCTGTTGACCAGTGACTTGTTGGCGGAAAGCAGGACGCGCAGCCCGGCTGAAGAGATGTATTCCAGTTTTGAACAGTCCAAAACGACACTGTCGGCATCTGTTAAGGAAGGCTTCAGTACGCTTTCAAGGTCTGCCGCGGTGGTGGTATCGATTCTTCCTTCCGGGGCAATCTCCAGAACGCCTCCGTTCAAATTTTTTGTAATGTCCATTATTGTTATCCTTTTTGTTTGTTTATTATTTCCGCATGCCGATCCCCGCGGACCGGCGTTTTTTACTGTGGTTTTCGGAAACTTCCGCTCAGGCAGTAAATTCCTTGCGGACGGTCATATCGACCACATCTCCGCGGATGGAAACCTTCACATCGTCTGCCAGTTTCCGGAGAATGGAGCATTCGATTTCATCCCATTCGGTATCGGCAATTTCCCGGCCGGTGATGTCGGTCAGCACATTATCCGGTATTTCATTGTTGGGATCGTAGTCTAAAGACATGGCCTGTTCGAACGCGTCACGGATCTTGCCAAGGAAACTGTTCGCGGCTTCATTCCGGCGTGTGGTGGCCGCTTCAAGCAGCTGTGCCCGTTTCTTTTTATCAAGTATCGTGTTCGTTGTCATGTGCAGGAAGAAGTTATTCCCTTCCGTCTCGATCCAGAAGTGAGCGGTCACATCACCGGCAATGATTCTGGCTGTGCTGAGCATTTCTTCTGTGAACAGCATCATATGCAGAGAGTCTTTTTCACCCAGATTTTTGTATACGGATACTTTCCGGGTCTCTTCCAGTGCCTGTTCAAATCCATCACCGCGGTTGGTGATCGAAATAACATCTGATTTCATATATCAAACCTCCTGATAAGATCGGTATGTATTTACAGATAAATTCTGAATCATTAAATACAAGAACAATTAAAGTATAACATAATAAATAACAGTTTGCGGAAAAATACAGGAAAATTAATTGGTCATCAGTCGTTAGTCTTCTGTTGTTCGTTCGATAGGGCATCGGGCAGCCCGGTGGCGAAGTACATCCCGGGTACAGGGGAAACTCACCTCTGACTCGGAAGACCTCACGCCCTTCACGCAAAGCGGGTACTGTCCCTCCCCCTGCTGCCACAATTTCGAACTTTTGTCAGCCTTACGGATTTGATACAAAATCATACCTTATAACGATAAGAACCTTATAACGATAATCGGAAACAATGGAGAAAAACTTTATCAGTTTTTTCATATTACAAGCTATGAGTATGTTTATGACGAATAACCATACTGTTCCCATAAGGCACTACCACATTTCGTGTGATTTGTCAACCCTCAACATTGAGGGTTTACTTTTTAAAATTCATGCTGTAAACTGTTATCAACGATCAGAAACAAGCTGTCAGCTGACCGCTGACAGTTGAAACAGAAAGGAGGAAAGGAACAATGAACGAAGCCGCAAAGGTCATACTGGCGCCGCTGTCGCAGGTGAAGCTCGCTCCCGGGTATACACCGATCGATATCAACTTCAAGGCGCTCGATGAACACTTCAAAGACGCCGCCGACCGGTACAAAGAAGACCGGCAGGCATTCATCGATTCCTGTATTGAAAACCCCGATCTGCCGCGGCTCGCCGGAAAATGGCAGCGCTCCGCCAGATCCCTTTCCTCCTGGACCGAGACCTGGTTCGCCTCGAACGCGGACAACAGCGAAGAGCAGGAGAGCGCCCTGACCATCCTCGACCGCATCACCAAAGAAAGCTCCGTCCGGAAGAACGCTCTCCGGGATCATGTGCGTTACATGAAGAAAGCGCTGGAGGATAACAGGGAAAACCGGAAAAAGATCGATGACCTGGAAGACGAGGAATACGCCGCGGATTATTTTCTGCTTTCCGCCATCAAGACCCAGCAGCATTTCATCGACATATA
>DAIMGK010000146.1:0-12180 GCA_036723985.1 Flexilinea sp. | reverse complement strand
TCATAATGTCTTTTGGACCTTTTTTACTTTTGACACCCAAACCAATACTGAGTCTCCGGAAACCGGCCCCGCCTGATCCTTGTTCCCTGATTTCCCCTGCCGAAAAAATCAGGAAAGTATTTTTGATTAAAAAATCGGGCTTTGATATGGGTATAATTGTGATATACATGGTTAACAGAGAGAATAAGGAGAGCTTATGAATAAGAAAATACGATGGGTCATCAATATTTGCGTACTGATCGCGGTGGTCTTATGCCTGACGGCTTTTCAGACGGCAGAGGACGCGGTGCCGGCTCAGAATAATGCCCCGGCGGCCACCATCAACCCCATGACCGGGCTTCCGGTCTCCAATCCGGATCTGCTCCGGCTTCCGCCTGTGATCGTTCCCCTCGCGCGCTATCCATCCGCGTTTCGTCCGTCATCCGGGCACAGCCTTGCCCAATGGGTCTTCGAGATGTATGTGAACAATGAAGAATCCCGTCCGATGCTGATGTTCTACGGGGAACTGCCGAACGCGCAGATCTCCCGGATCTCGTCAGCCATCCACGGGCTGGAAAGCCTGCGGAGGCAGTACGGCGGCATCATCATCTCCGGCGGCGTGTCCCGTTCCATTATGGAATCCGATATCCGCAATATGGAGATCTGGTACGGCGTCAACGGCAGCCAGCTCTATCCGGTCCTTCCCGTGGCGGATTATCAGCGCATCCTCAACAAATGGGTGAAGACCGCCACACCGGCCGACCCGAACAACCTGACATACGCGTTTGACACAACACCACCGGAAGGCGGCGTACCCGCGAAGTCTTTTTTCCTGCGCTACGCGTCAACAAATCAGGTCCTGTGGCGTTACGATGAAAACACCGGTAAATATATGCGCCATCAAAACTCGGTGGAAGATCCCAAAACACTGGCCGCGGATGTGGACCAGTCCAACGGCGCACAGATCGGCGCCGACAACCTGATCATCCTGATGGCGATCCATGACTGGGCACCGGATATCGCGCATAAATACGGGGTGTTCGAGGTCAAGCTGAATTACGTAACCTCCCTGCCGGCAGTGATCATGCGGGACGGAAAGCTGTATAACGTGACCTGGACCACGCAAAGCGAAAAGTTTGAAGTGGACAGCGGCCGGAACCGCCCGATCCGTTTCCTGGACGATGAAGGGAATTATTTCCCCCTGAAGCCCGGAAAGAGCTGGGTCCATATCGTCATGCCGGGGAATCCGTATTACGAAGTGGATGAAGAGCTGGGCAGCGAACTGAAGCCCGGCAGCGGTTACTGGAAACTGCCTTATATTTCCTTCAAACCCGGCTCGCAGGATGAAGTCGAATCGGAAGTCAAAGAACTGAAGCATTTCATTTACTGGCTGAACATGGATAACAGTAAAGTCAATGAAAAATAACAAGACCAACGTCATGCGCGTTCTGGAGCAGCACCGGATCGCGTATACACCCTATACCTTCGGGGACGGGGTCACGGCCGTCAGCGGGACGGAAGCGGCAGACATGATGGGAAAGGATCCCCTCAGCGTATTCAAGACCCTCGTCACCGCCGGGAGATCCGGGCAGTATTACGTCTTTGTTATTCCCGTATGCTGCGAACTGAGCCTGAAAAAAGCAGCCGAAACTGTCGGGGAGAAGAGCATCGAGATGATCAGATCGAAAGAGCTTCTCCCCCTGACCGGCTACGTCCACGGGGGGTGCTCCCCCATCGGCATGAAGAAACTATTCCCGACAGTCGTTGATATCAGCGCCCGGGATGAGCCGAAGATCACCTTCAGTGCCGGCCATATCGGCATGCAGGTCGAAATCTCTCCCGATGACCTTGCCGCCGTGATCCCCGTCACATTCGCCGATATCGTGGAATAAACAAAGCCTTACCCGCCGCCGGTGACGGTTACCGTCCGGAGGATGGGACCGTCACCAAAGATGAGCAGCCGGATAATGGGGATCAGTTCCCTCACCGGGAACATCCCCACCGGCAGCGGGACTTTTCTGCAGACAAACAGACGCCGGTACAAAGCGAAACCGCGCGGGCGGAAGAACCTTCCGGGAAATGAAAGCCACCGATTTGGATAACATGCTGATCAACGCCATATGATCGATATATCAAAGCTGAGCCGCCGGTATGATATCCGCAGACTGGATGACGCGGATACCGATCTGATCCTGAGCCTTTACCGGGATAACACGCAGTTTTTCCGTCATTGCGAAGAAAAACCGACCCGGGAACAGGTGTACAGCGATATGCATAACACACCGCCGGATACCGGGCTTCCGGATAAATACTTTATCGGCTTCTTTCAGGAAGATACTCTGATCGCGGTGATGGACCTGATCGACGGATATCCCGGGCCGGATATAGCTTTTATCGGGCTGTTCATGATGAACAGGGGATTTCAGGGACAGCAGCTCGGAACCGCCATCATCCTGGAAACCGAAGCCTATCTGAAGGCTGCCGGAAAAACAGCGATCCGGCTGTGCATCAATAAGGGAAATCCGCAGTCCACTCATTTCTGGAAGAAAAACGGATTCATTATCATCAAAGAAACCGCCCGGAACGGATGGCCCATCCTTATCGCGGAAAAACCACTTGCCTGACACAAAAGCATGTAACAGCAGGAATGGAACAAGAGGATATCGGCCTGAAACAGATTGGAATTTCCGGCAGATCGAAAGAAGAGATCATTGAGCTGCTCAGAAAGCTCTATTGAGTTTGTTTACGGAGGATCTTCAGATCTCCTGTAAAAACGTGTCATACTCGTCCAGAACCAACCATTTTACAGTCCTTCCGGACGATTATCACCGCTTTCATGAGAAAATTGATCATTGGCAGAGAAAAAGATATAAATTAATAAATGATTTATTCGAAAAAAATAAAGCCGAACCGACTGTGAATTATGTAAAGGAGAAACTGAATGATCCGGATCCAAAAGATACAGATACCCGAACTGCCGACGAGGAAGCCGAGGCGTCTTTATATTTATCTGCCGCGTGATTACGACAAATCGGAGCGGCGTTATCCCGTGCTGTATATGTTTGACGGGCACAACGTGTTTTATGATTCCCACGCGGCCTACGGGAAAAGCTGGGGGATGAAGGAATATCTGACCCGCACGAAGCTCCCGCTGATCGTCGCCGCCATTGAGTGCAATACCGAGGGAGACCGGCGGATGCATGAATATTCCCCCTGGGAAGAGGACCTTCCCTGGTTCGGGCATCTGGAAGGGCTGGGAAGTGTGACCATGGACTGGATGACCGGGCCCCTCAAGGAGAGCATTGACCGGACTTACCGCACATTACCCGACCGCGATAACACGCTGATCGCGGGAAGCTCCATGGGCGGGCTGATGGCTCTTTACGCTGTAACGGCATATAATCACGTCTATTCCCGGGCGGCAGCCCTTTCATCTTATACCCGCGGCGGCGGGGAACGGCTGCACAGGCTGTTTACCGAAACACAGCTCCAAAGCCCGACCCGGATCTATATGGATACCGGCGAATGTGAAGACAGTCCGGATGATCCCGATTACCCGGCTGAAATGTTTGTTTGCGCCGCAGAGCTCACGCGCTCCGGAGCTCTGGTTTCCGCCCACGTGGTTCCCGGGGCTGTCCATGATGAAGCCGCCTGGGAAAAACGGATCCCGGAGTTTATGGATTTTTTGTTATAGAAAGAGGACCCGCTATGAATTTTGTTTTTATCTCTCCCGCGTATCCCATCACCTGCACACAGTTCTGCAGCCGGCTGAAGGAGCTGGGCGTGAATGTGCTCGGCATCGGGGATGTGCCTTATGATACGCTGAACGGCCAGCTGAAAAACGCCCTGACCGAGTATTATTATGTGGATTCACTGGAAGATTACGACCGGGTCTACCGCGCGGCGGCGTATTACATCCATAAATACGGCAGGATCGACTGGCTGGAATCACTGAACGAATACTGGCTCCCGACGGATGCCCGCCTGCGGACGGATCTCAATATTGCCGTCGGCACCCGGGAAGACCGGATCGAAGATCTGGTCAACAAGTCGGCCATGAAGCGGATTTTCCTGGAAGCTGGGATCCCCACCGCCCGCCAGCATATCGTTTCCGACCTCGCGTCGGGGAAAGCTTTCGCCGAAAAGGTCGGTTATCCCGTGATCGTAAAGCCCGATAAGGGAGTCGGGGCGAACGGCGCCATGAAGCTGAAAACGGAAGAGGAACTGTCCGCATTTTATAAGGATCTGCCGGACATTCCCTATGTGATGGAAGAATTCATGTCTGGAGACATCTGTACATACGACGCCATCCTCGATTCGCACTGCGAGCCGCTGTTTGAATCAATGTGCACCTACGCGCCCGTACTGGATTCGGTGCAGAATGACGAGGACGTCCATTTTTATACCACAGCCGATGTCCCGGAGAGGCTGCGGGAACTGGGAAGAAAGACCGCGAAAGCCTTCGGAGCCGACCGGCGTTTTGTCCATTTTGAGTTCATCAACCTGACAAAGGACTATGACAGTATCGGGAAAGCGGGGGATTACGCCGCGATGGAGGTCAACATGCGCCCGGCAGGAGGCCATGATCCCGACATGATGAACTACGCGCAGTCGATCGATGTGTTCCAGATCTATGCCGAGATGGTCACATCCGACCGGCGGAGCGATCCCGGATCCGGCGATCATTATTACTGCGCCTACGCGGCACGCAAGGACGGCCACAGCTTCTCACACAGCCATGAGGAGATCATGGAACGCTATGGCGCGGATATCGTGATTCAGGAAGAAATGCCGCCCATCGACTGGCCTTCTATGGGACGGTATGTGTATATGGCAAGGTTTAAAGAAAAAGCGGATATGGACCGGTATTTCGCCTTCGTCCTCGGCTGAAACCGGAAAATTGCTGATCCCGGTTCATCATTCTCAAAGCATTACGCATACCGATCGTGATAAATGGTTGCGCAGGCTTGCAAAGCTGCCGGCTTTAAAAGCCGAGAGGCAGGAGAATAAAAATGAGCATTGCTTTTTATTGCAGGGCATGAGTCAGATTCACCCGGGCAAGCCGCAGCATATGCAGCCGAAGCTGCTGTTATTCATTTTGTGTGGTGCACTTCATTTCAGATACCTCATTATGCAGATTCGCTGACTTTTCCGGTTGTCAGCGAATCTATTTTAATTTGAGGTATCTTTTCTTTCACGAGCCTTTCGTTTCCTGTTCCCTTTTGTATTTTACAGGAAGCTTTTTACACAGAAATTCAGATTGGCTCCCCCAAAAAAACAGTATAATTTTTTTGAAATATTAGTTTAACGTAAAGTTAGCAGATAAAATTTTTGAGGTAATTATTCAGAAGTTCAACGCTGCCAATCGTGATTTAGGCAGCGCGGACGGTTTCGCGAAGCGTAACTCCCACATCGGAAAATGCGTGCCTTTTCTGAGAAAAATTTATCATCATATGGTTTGCATCCTGCATGTGCAAAAGAGGGAGAAATATGGGTTATACATTCGACAAACGGGAAACAAACACGGAGAATAAGTTTAATAGAACGAAGCAGCGAAGCTTTTTCCGCAAAATCATTGATTTTTTCAAATTCTGATGGTCAAGTCTGAATTTGAATATGGATCAATCAGTGCTTTCCCGGATCTGTTTTTCCGGATCCCCTTCGATCCAGTGCCGCTGATCCGGTTCCCAGGTCCGGCTGCTGATGATATAGCGGGGGCGCTGTTTGGTTTCCAGGTAGGTCTTTCCCACATACTGTCCGATGACGCCCAGGCTCACCAGCTGGATCCCGCCCAGCAGGCAGATCACGCAGATCAGTGACGTCCAGCCGGCGACCGTATGCCGGAGGATCGTCTGGATAATGGCCCAAACGGCTATCAGCAGCCCCAGGCAGGAAAAGGCCAGTCCGACCCCCGTGATGATGGAGACGGGCTTGATGGAAAGGCTGGTAATGCCGTCAAAGGCAAGCGCCAGCATTTTCCGCAGCGGGTAATGGCTTTCTCCCGCGATCCGTTCCGCCCGTTCATAATAGACACTGGTGCTCTTGAAGCCCACCAGCGGGAACATGCCGCGCAGGAAAATATTCACCTCTTCGTAATCGGCGAAATGCTTCAGTACAAGGCTGCTGACCAGACGGTAATCCGCGTGATTGAAGACCACCTCGGCGCCCAGCGCGTTCATGAGTTTATAGAAGCCCTCGGCGGTGGTGCGCTTGAACCAGGTGTCGGTCTCACGTTTGGAACGGACGCCGTAGACGATCTCACAGCCGTTCAGATATTCATCCACCATGGCATCCATGGCGTTGATGTCATCCTGCCCGTCGCAGTCGATGGAGATGGTGATGTCGCATTTGTCCTTTGCCTCCATCAGGCCTGCCAGCACAGCGTTCTGATGTCCGCGGTTGCGGGACTGGGAGATACCAAGGTAATGTTCATCCTGTTTGGAAAGGGAGGTAATGATCTCCCACGTTTTATCCCGGGAGCCGTCATTGACAAAAAGGATCCGGCTGTTTTCACTGATCTTTCCTGCCCGGACAAGCGAATTGATCTTTTCCAGAAACATGGGTGCCGTCAGGGGCAGTACCTGTTCTTCATTGTAACAAGGGATAACGATCCACAAAATCGGTTTTGGCTGCATTTTTTTCTCTCTTCCGCTTGAAACAGACGTTCGGTGTTTGTCAGCGCTTCGCGCCTGATTTTTGGCTTATTGACGAGTTCTGTCTTATTGATATAAGATTGTACCTGTCTTTACCGGCATATTTTGATCCGTCCGGATCTCTGTTCTTCCTGTTAATTTTATAACGAAATGACCGTAAAGTCAATTAGTTATTATTCAGTACCAGCCTGATCTGCCCGCTTGAAAGTCAGAGGGACGGTTTTCCTGTCATACGGGGACCATCAGCTTGAGGCGCCCCGTGAGGTGCGGACTTCGTCCGTTCAGATTCGGGGATGTTGCATTCTGTTTTATTCTCGTTACATCACCTGACCAGATCCAATAAAGACATCAGATGGATGTGCTCATTCCCGGCAGTCAGTATATCCTCATCAAATCCGGTTTTTGAAAAAAGCCAGTAATCAATCGGAGCATAATTGCCAAGAACAGAGACACTTTCCTCCAGATGGCGGAACATTTGTAAAGTAAAGGGGGTTTTTCTGTATTTACACTCTATGACAAGAAGTGCTTTCGGCTTTTTTCTGCCAAGCTCTTCTGCCAGACCATCCAGTTCAACGGAACATCCGAGAGAAGAATTTTCCACCCTGTAATTCCGTATCGAATGATAGAAGCGTCCAAGGTTTCCGTTCAGATTCTGTTCGGTCATGTACAAAATCACGACATCCTCCATGGACCGTGATATGAACAGATCGATCTCATCGGCTATTTCCCCGTAAAGTGATTCGCCCAGTCCGAGCTGGATCTCATCCCTGTAATTAAAAATAAACCGATACCAAAATCGAAGCAGATTATCAGAAAACTCATAATAATTCAGCTTCTTGTTTTTTACGAAAGACTCACGCTTTTCCAGGACCTGGGAATCCACCAGGGAAGAAATATATTTCGCAGTGTAGTTTCCTTCTTTTCCAACCGCGTCCGCTATTTCCTTTACGGAGCGTTTTGACGAAGCAACAGCAGTCAGGACCGCGTTATACATCTGCTGTTCACTTAACCCGCTCGGTATAATCTTTTCCGGAGCATCCACCAGAGTCCCATACTGACTGAAAAGAAGCTCCCGGATATTTTTTTCAAAGGATTTTGAATGGTCGATCATGCCCAGGTAATACGGAAAACTGCCAAAAACTGCGAGATACTTCAATTTATCGTTGTCCGGAATATCATGAAGGAACGAAATGGCTTCACTGAAAGGCATTTTCTTAATGTTCATCTGAAAGGTCGCCCTTTTATACAACGGGTCGCTGCCATTTGTAAGCAGGTCCTCCATAAAGGAGATATTACTTCCGGAAAGTATAAGTACCATCCCCGCATCCCTGAATTTTCCGTCAACATAATACTGCAATGTCGACAGGAAATGTTTATCCCGGGAACAAAGATAAGCGATTTCGTCAATGATGAATACAAACCGTTCATTCCGCGCGTAATCTGCCAATTCATCAAAGGCTTCCTCAAATGATGCAAATGAAAAGTGTGCTTTGATCCCGCGAAACGATAAAAATTCACGGGTAAATGCTTTTAAATTCTCATTTTCGGTCGTCCTTCTTGCCTGAAAATAAAAAGCGTTTTTTTCCTTAATAAAAGCTCTGAGCAGGGATGTCTTTCCAATACGTCTTGCCCCGTAAATTACCCCGAACTCAAAATTTCCGCTTTTCCAGCGGTTTTCGAGTTCATTCATTTCACGATTTCTGCCAATAAACATTTTCGCTCCTGTTATCTACTTATAAGTTGGCAACTTTTAAGTAGATAATATCACATTTACAGCAGACCGTCAATGATAAATCGATCATTACGTTATTTCTGTCCGGGATAAAGACAGGGACAGTGTCCGTTCAGATTCGGAACGGGAGCTCCGCCCCCGTTAACTCCTAAACTCTGATTTCGAGGGACAGGCACCTCCGACTCAGGTCTGAGTCTGCGGTGCCGGTCCCGCCCACATCTGAACGCTGCACTCTGAACTCTAAACTCTCAGCTCTGAGCTCTTTGTCTCAACACTGATTTTTGCCCAGTTTTCACCATATATCAAAAAACAAGGTATGATTTTAGAAGCAGAGGATTTATGTATATTGCGCGAAAAACTGTCAGCCTGATCCTGACCCTGTTTCTGTTCTCCTTTACGGCATTCATGGCTTTCCGGATCATTCCGGGAGACGCGGTCACCGCCATGCTGGGGACCGAAGCCACGCCGGAACAGATCGCGGCCATGCGGGAGGAACTGGGCTATACCAAACCGCTGCCGGTCCAGTACTGGAACTGGGCATCCGGCTTTATCAAAGGCGACCTCGGCATATCCCTGAGTTACCGTCTGCCGGTGGCGGAGATCCTGCGGGACAAGATCCCGGTCACGGCAGCGCTTTCCGTAATGGCATTCCTGCTGGTCCTGATCATCTCCTTCCCGCTGGGGATCCTCTACGCCAAATTACTGGGCAGTCCCCTCAGCAGTCTGATGATGGGGATCAACCAGATCGTCATGTCCATCCCGCCTTTCTTCAGCGGGATCGTTTTCACCACCGTATTCGGCATCGGGCTGCGGTTCTTCACGCCGGGGAATTTCATCACCCATGAACAGGATCCGGCGGGATTCTGGAAATACCTGTTTTTCCCCGCGCTGGCCATCGCACTGCCCCGCTCCGCCCAGACGATCAAACTGCTGCGCAGCTCGATCCTGACCGAGATGGTCAAGGATTATGTCCGGGCAGGCTCCAGCCGCGGCAGCACCAAGAACCGGCTGCTGTACGTCCACGTACTGCGCAACGCGCTGATCCCGGTCATCACGTTTCTCGCGATGGTCTTCTCCAACATCGTCGCGGGATCCATCATCATCGAACAGATCTTTGTGATCCCCGGCATCGGACGGCTGCTGCTGGTCTCGATCTCCAACCGCGATTATCCCATGGTTCTTGCCGTGGTGATGATCATCGCCCTGGTGGTCATTGTAATGAATTACCTGGCCGACATCCTCTGCCAGGTCGTCGACCCGCGCACGCGGAAGAAATAATCACGGGGACCCCGGAGACTGTACCCGAAGGGGACTGTACCCACGGATCAAACACCACGGGAATTGCACCCGGAGTAGTTGAATGAAAAAGAAGAGAAATTACAATCTCATCATCGGAGCCATCCTGACAGCGTTTGTCGTGATCCTGCTGACAGTCGGCATCTTCTGGACGCCCTGCGATCCGGATAAGATGAACGCGTCCCAGCGGCTCAAGCCTCCGAGCATGGAACATATCCTGGGCACGGACAACTTCGGACGGGATATCTTTTCCCGGGTGCTGAAGGGCGGCGTCAGTACGCTGTGGATCTCCACGGCGACCGTGCTGTTCGGACTGATCTTCGGGACCATCATCGGCGCTTTCACCGGCTATTACGGCGGTATTCTGGATGAAGTGCTGATGCGCCTGAATGACGTATTGAATTCCTTCCCCAGCATCCTGCTTTCACTGGTCTTCGTGAGCCTGCTGGGCCCCGGGAAAAAGAATGTGGTGATCGCGCTGGGGTTGCTGTTCATCCCGAGTTACGCGCGTATCACCCGCAGTGAATTTTCACGCATCAAAAATCTGGATTATGTCAAATGCGCCAGACTGGAAGGCGTCCCCTCCCTGCGCATCATGTTTGTCCACATCCTGCCGAACGCCGAAAACACGCTGTTGAGTACCACTGCCATCGGTTTCAATAACGCGGTGCTCGCCGAAGCCAGTCTGAGCTTCCTGGGCATCGGCGTACAGCCGCCGGATCCGAGCCTGGGCCGCATGCTGTCGGAATCCCAGACATACCTGTTCTCCGCGCCCTGGTACACCCTTTCAGCGGGCGGCATGATCGTCCTGCTGATCCTGGGGCTCGGCCTGCTCTCAGACGGATTGGGGGATATCGAATGATGCTGGAAGTCAAAGACCTGGTGATCCGTTTCCATGACCGCATCGGCGGGGAAGCCGTGCATGGGGGCAGTTTCTCCATTGATTCAGGCGAACGGCTCGGCATCGTGGGAGAATCCGGCGCGGGCAAGACCCTGACCGCCCTTGCCATCACCCGCCTCCTGAAACAGGACAAGTCTGAGATCCGCGGAGAGATCACCTTCCTCGGGAAAGACATGATCGGTGCCAGCGAGAAAGAAATGCATGACATCCGCGGTAAAGACATCGGCTTCATCTTCCAGGATCCCGTCGCCTCGCTGAACCCGCTGATGCGCATCGGTCCGCAGATCGAGGAAGCGCTGGTGCTTCACACAAACCTCTCCAAAGAAGAACGGATGGAACGGGTCCTGCGGGCTGTCGAAGATGTGGATCTGCCGGATCCGGAAGTCACCATCCGCAAATTTCCCCACCAGCTTTCCGGCGGGCAATGCCAGCGGGTGATGATCGCGTCTGCCCTGATCTGCCATCCGTCGCTGCTGATCGCCGATGAACCGACCACCGCGCTGGACGTCACCGTGCAGACCCAGATACTGAAGCTGCTCAAGCGGAAAAACGAAGAGGAAAACGTCGGCATCCTCTATATTTCTCACGACCTTTCCCTGGTCCGCCGCCTCTGTACGCGTATGATCGTCATGTACAACGGCAATATCGTGGAGACCGGCGATGTGGAACAGATCTTCACCGATCCCCGGGAAGACTATACCAAAAAGCTGATCGCCGCCATCCCCACAAGGAAGAAACGCTATGTCTGAAGATGTCCTGAAAGTGGAAAAACTCAATGTATGGTACGGACGGCAGCCGATTATCGGGCCGGATAAACGCGTCCATATCCTGCATGACGTCAGCTTTGAGATCCACCGGGGAGAAGTGCTCGGCCTGGTCGGGGAATCCGGCTGCGGCAAAAGCACTCTGGCCCGGTCTATTCTCGGCATTGAGAAAGACATCACGGGAACCATCACGCACTCCACCTTCCGCCCCCAGATGGTATTCCAGAATCCCTACGGCTCGCTGAATCCTTATAAAACCATCGGCTGGATCATTGAGGAACCGCTGCGGGTCACGGGCAGGTACAGCCGGGACGAGCGCAGGAAACAGGTACTGGAGCTGATGGACCGTGTCGGCCTTTCCGAAAGCTATACAAAACGATATCCGGATGAACTTTCCGGCGGACAGCGCCAGCGGGTGGCTATCGCCGCCGCCCTGATCCAGAAACCGGAGCTGATCTTCCTGGATGAACCCGTCAGCGCCCTTGATGTCACCGTGCAGGCCCAGATCCTGCAGCTGCTGGCGGATGTCAAAAAACAGTTCAACCTCAGCTATCTCTTCATCTCCCACGACCTGAACGTGATCTACCAGATCTGCGACCGCGTCATGGTCATGAAAGAGGGCCGCATCGTGGAATGCGGGGACATCGAATCCGTCTACCGCTCCCCCCAGCACCCCTACACCCGCCAGCTCCTCACGGAATAAGACCCCCGTATCCCTCCCGATCCTTCTTCAACCCCGTTCCCGCAGAACGGATATTGTTACAGATCGTTACCGTTCACGGCTAAGCCCCAGGGGCTCTTTTTTAGGGAAACGCTGATTAAAGGAAAGAAGAGACAAAAAAGCCGTCTTAAATT
>DAIMGK010000145.1:0-12191 GCA_036723985.1 Flexilinea sp. | reverse complement strand
ATCCGGCCGGGAACGATCGGCTTATGTGCGCTGGTTGGCGGAAGCACAGAGCTCCCGCTCTGAATCGTCCCCGCGTTTGTATCGTTTTCAGTCTTCCGCGGCGGCGAGGGACTGGGTCGCTTCGATCTCCATGATCATGTCGACACGGGTCTTGTGGCGGCCGCCCTGGAACTCCGCGTTCAGCCATTCATCGACGATCATTTTTGCCAGTTCCACACCGATCACGCGGGCACCGAAGGCGATGATGTTGGTGTTATTGTGAAGCTTGGAGAGCTTCGCGGTGTAGGGGTCGCTGCATACGCAGGCACGGATGCCTTTTACTTTGTTTGCCGCGAGGCTGATGCCGACGCCTGTCCCGCAGATCAGGATCCCGCCGTCCACTTCTCCGGACGCGACAAGTTTCGCGACTTTGTAACCGCTGATGGGGTAATTGAAACTCCCCGGAGCATCGGTACCGACATTCACCATTTCGATCCCTTTGTTCTCGAGATATTCCATGATCTCATTCTTCATATCGATCGCTACATGATCATTGCCGATTGCCAGTTTCATTTCTGCTGTTCCTCTCTGTTGTTTTGTTTATAAAATTTGTAAACCGCGTTTCGGGACCCCCGCTCAGGATCTATCGCTCATAAACCCGCGCGGCGGATACCTGATATCAGTATATCAGGTTTTCCCGCAGATTTATGGGTGATCCGCAATTATTTATATTTTCATGAAGAGCCTTTCATCAGGTTCGGACAGATCCCGGGTTTTTCTGAAAAAATGATATAATTCTTCAGACCTCAGAGGTCAGACGTCAGATGTTGGTTGATCGTTGAAGGCTGTTGCTTCGCTCATTTTCATTGCAGGTTTTGTCCGGTGACGGTTCCGTCCGAAGAAAGGAACCGTCACCTATCAGGTGGTCCCATGACAGAAAGTTTTAATTTACAGGAACATATCGCAAAGGGCGTGGAGAAGATCGTTTCGGACACGCTGAAGGCGTCCCTGAAGGATCCGAGGGAGAGCGCGTTCATGCTCAGGTTTGCGGCTGCCAGCCGGAAGGCGACAAAGATCCGGCAGCGGCTGGCGGAGGAGGGGGATAACATTCCCGCGTTCCTGATCGCCAGCATCACCAGCAGCTGCAACCTGCACTGCGCGGGCTGTTATTCCCGTTTCAACAAGGCGACTACGGACAGCAAGCCGGTCCGGCAGCTTTCGTCGGAAGATTGGGTTTCGATCTTCGGGCAGGCTGAGGACCTGGGCGTCAGCTTCATCATGCTGGCGGGCGGTGAACCGATGCTGCGGCGGGACGTCATCGAACAGGCGGGAATGATGCAGAACATCCTGTTCCCGATCTTCACGAATGGGATCTACCTGGATGAGGCTTACCTGGAGCTTTTTGACAAACGCCGCAACCTGATCCCGGTGATGAGCATCGAAGGCGGAAAGGCCGCTACTGACGCGCGGCGCGGTCCGGGGGTCTACGAAAAACTGACAGCCAATATGGACGCGTTCCATAAAAGAAATCTACTTTTCGGCGCGTCCGTGACCGTTACAACCGAAAATATCCGGGAAGTAACTTCAGCGGAGTTTATCAAAACGCTGACGGACCGGGGCTGTAAACTGGTCTTTTATATCGAATTCGTTCCGGTCACGGAAGAAGCCCGGCATCTCGCGCCGGGGGATCCGGAGCGGGAATATCTGCAGACTGCCATGGCCGGACTGCGGGAACAATATCCGGACCTGATCCTGCTGGCTTTTCCCGGAGATGAACGGGCGGACGGCGGCTGCATGGCAGCGGGCCGCGGATTTTTCCACATCAATTCCCACGGCGGTGCGGAACCCTGTCCTTTCTCCCCGTATTCGGATATCAACGTGAAAGATACATCCCTGCGGGAGGCACTGCGTTCGCCGCTGTTCCGGGCACTCCGCGAGGGAGATTTTCTCGACGACGATCACGTCGGGGGCTGTGTTTTATACGAGAAACGGGCTGAAGTCGAGGCGATGCTTTCGGGAAACAGATCTTAGACGTAAGACGTCATACGGCGGTTGGAAGACTCAGCGGAATCCGGTCAGTTTAAAATCGGAGAACGATACTGTCAGCGGGCCGGCGCCCCTGGAATTTGCCAGCATACCGTATCCGCCGGCGGCATATAGGCTGTCTTCGACTTCTTTCAGAAGCATATCATTGGCGTAAAAACGCAGATATGACCCCTGCGCGGCGATCCCGATGCTGAATTTCTGCGGGGCATAGGGCTTGATGGCTCCGTTGATATCCCAGTCGCTCATCAGATAGGAGCGGCCTTTGTACAGCCTGTCGACCCGGGTCTCTCCCAGACAATTGAAAAGCCAGCGGTAAGTATTTTCGGAATCATTCACACGGAAAGCGATGCCGTACCAGTCACCCGGGTCGGAACACAGGGAGAGGCTGACGTTCATACTGAGATAATAATCCCCATACTGAGGCAAAGAAGAAAAGGAAGCGATAGAACCGGCGGTTTTCTGCATGGCAAGCGTCAGTTCATGGTTCGCCACGACAGCGTTGCCCATGGATGAGCGGTATGTCTGCCAGGTCTGATCTGAGGAAAAATCATCGGAAAGGATCACTTCCCCCAGAGCCGGCAGCTGGCTGACCGTCGGATGTATGGTAGGCGTATTCAGCGGACGCGGCGTGGCGGTAGGGGGGAACCAGACAATGGTATTGGTCGGGACAGGTGTATAGGTCGGGATAACTGTCACGGTAGGGGTGACCATCGTCGGCGTGTCCACGATGGGCTGGATGCGGATATCCGCGCATCCGGTCAGAAAGAGCATGAAGAAGAGGAGCACAGACGTAAGACGCAAGACATAAGACGTTGGTTGATGGTTGGTGGTTGGTGGTTTGCGCTTCGCGCTTTTTTCATGACCTATTGATGAGACTTGACTCACTGGCATAAGTTTGAAAACAGACGTAAGACATAAGACGTAAGACGTTAGTTGATGGATGGTGGCTGGTGGTTGATGGTTGGTGCTCCGCACGTTTTTCAGGGCATGATGAAGACCGGGGCGGTCACAGGCACCGGATCGAAAAATGTGGAAAGGCCGGATCGGGTTCTTCTTCATAAGGTCCATCATACTGCGCGGGGGATCATGCCTTCAGATGGGCGATCGTGACCCCGTCCCCGCCTTCATTGTCCTGTCCGGATTCGATGTATTTCACATGGGGATGGTCCAGCAGCAGTTTGCGCGCGGTACGGCGCAGGACGCCGGTACCTTTTCCGTGAATGATGCGCACATAAGGCAGTCCCGCGAGGGAGGCTTCATCCAGATATTTCTCAAGACGGTCGGACATATCCTGGCTGTCCAGGCCTCTCAGGTCGATCTCGACGCCCGGGGAGGCATGGAAGATCTCTCCGCTGACCCGGGCGGCTTTCGTCTCAACAGGTGATTTTTCTTCGGGTTCCGGCGTTTCCGCTTCATTTCTCCGGGAAAGATCCCGCACCGGTACACGCATGCGCAGTGCGCCCAGCTGGATCTCCGCTTCATTTCCGTCAATACTGGAGATGACGGCCAGCGATTCCGTACCCAGTGAACGGACACGGACCTTTTCCCCGACCTTCAGCGGCCTGTCATCGGGAATATTGGCGGCCTTCTTCAGTGCCTTATCCCCGGACTTTCGCACGGTTTTCTCAGCTGCCCGCAGGTCGTTGTCCATCTGACGGACTTCCTCGGCAGGTGCTTTCGCACGGTTCATGGTCCGCCGGATGCGGGCCAGTTCCTCCCGCAGCTCGCGGACTTCCTCTTCCAGCGCTTCCCGGGATTCCCGCAGGACCTGTTCCCGCTCATCTTCGATGGCATCCAGGCGCTTCCGGAGTTCCCGGTCCCTGTTTTCCGCCTGGGACCGCATGCGGTCCGCGTGGGAGCGGGCTTTCTTTGCCGCGTCATACTGGCGGCGGATCTCATCCAGCAGGTTGTCCGCGTTCATATCCGCGGGATCGATGGTCTTTTGGGCATTGGCGAGGATCTCTTCCGGCAGCCCCAGTTTCTTCGCGATCAGCAGCGCGTTGGACCGTCCCGGCAGCCCGATAGTGAGATGGTAGGTCGGCCGCAGGGTCTTCAGGTCAAACTCCATGGATGCGTTCGTAACACCCGGCACGGACTGCGCGAACAGCTTCAGTTCCGAAAAATGGGTGGCGGCAAAACAGGGAATATGATGATCCACGATGTACTGCATGATCGCCCGGGCAAGGGCGGAGCCTTCCTGCGGGTCGGTGCCCGAACCCAGCTCGTCCAGCAGCATCAGGGTTTTCCCGTTGGAGCGATTGAGAATGCGGATCTGGTTGGTCATGTGTCCGGAGAAGGTGGAAAGGGACTGTTCGATGGACTGTTCATCGCCGATATCGGCAAACACATCCTGGAACGGCGAAAGTTCCGAACCGGATTCCGCCGGGATGTGCAGTCCCGACTGCGTCATCAGCACCATCAGCCCCACAGTCTTCAGCGAAACGGTCTTCCCGCCGGTGTTCGGTCCCGTGATGATGACCACGAATTTGTCCTCGTCAAGGACGACGTCGATGGGAACGGCTTTATCCTTCGGCAGCAGCGGATGACGGGCGCCGTACAGTTTGATGACCGGGTTCCCGCTTCTGTGGCGTTTTTCCGCGAGGATCGGCTCGTTCGCGTCCAGGTCATCGGCATATTTGGCGCACATCAGCGCGAAATCGATCTCGGCAAGGGTATGATTGACAGTCCGGATCTCATGGGCGGAATCGGCGATCTGTTCGCTGAGTACGCGCAGGATGCGGTGGACTTCATCACGCTCCGCCAGCTGCAGTTCCTGCCAGGCGTTGTTGGCGTCCACGACTGCCAGCGGTTCGACAAAGATCGTCGCGCCGGAGGCGGACTGGTCATGGATGATGGCTTTCATCTGTCCTTTGCATTCCGCCTTCAGAGGGATGACATAACGGCCGCCCCGCTGGGTGATGACCGCGTCCTGGATCATCGGCTGATATTTCGGGTCCCGCAGGATCTTTTCCAGACGTCCCAGCAGCCGGTTATACGCGGTGTGGATCTCCCGCCGGAGAGAGGCGAGCTTATCGGAAGCGGAGTCCAGTACCTCGCCGCGGTCGGTAACGGTATTGTTGATGGTCTCGATCAGGCCCTTCGGCGGTACAAGGCCGTCCGCCATGGCTGCCAGTTTGGGGTATTCCGCGGCATGGTATTTCAGGGAGCGGCCCAGGTCCCGGCCGACGGAAAGCATATAAGCCAGGCGGTGGATCACTTCCCCTTCCAGCACTCCGGATTTTTCCGCGATGGCAAGCAGCGGACCGGCGTCGATGCAGCCGCCGAGGCGGATGGAGTCATTGACGCTGAGCAGGCGTCGGCTTTCCGTGACCAGTTCCAGCTTATAGCGGATCACGGAAGGGTCTGTATAGGGTTTCAGAGAACGGGCAAGCTCCTCAGACAGACTGAAAGAGGCGTAAGACGCCAGCCGGTCTTTCACCTGAGGATATTCGAGCATAATGAGGGATTTGGAGTCCATGATATTAGTTATTGGTTGATGGTTGTTGGTTGGTGGTTGTTGGTTCCCGGTCTTTGGATATCTGCTGCTGAAGATTTCTAATTAATTTTGTGATCATTCTTCCGATTTCTTCAGTATAATTTTCCGCTGCTGCGATTTGTTCGTTTGGAATATATCCCAAACGGACACAAATTTCAAGCTGCGTTTGAAGCTCCGATATGGAACCCTGGGCAATATACAGATAACGGATAAATTCTTTATTATTTTTTCTGCCTTCTCCTTCGGCGATATTTGAAGGAATCGAAACAGACGCTCTCCGCATCTGATCGCTCAACCCGTAAGTTTCTTCTTTTGGCAGATACTTGCAAAGTTTATAGATCTCAACCACGAGATCCATAGCCTTTTCCCAGACTCTTAATTCTCTGTAACTTCCCATCATTACCTCTTTGTATAAAAGTTTAAAATCCGCTCTTATCGTACCGGATCCTGCCGACTGATAACTGATATCCAGTGACACCTCGCTGCCTACTGCCAACCACCAACTAATGACTAATGACTAATGACTATTGACTATTGACTAAGGACTAACTCCCCTCCCATCGTCCAGGGGGAGGTCCAGGTGATCTTTACGGGGAGGATCTTTCCGGTCAGGTCTTCATCGGAATCGGCGAATACAAGGTCCATGTTTTCTGTGCGGCCAAGCCAGCGGCGGTGTTTCTGTTCTTCGAACATTACAGATAAGGTCTGTCCAAGGAGTTTCTCATGATATTCCGCGGCGATGCTCTCTTGGAGCTTTTCGATCACGCGGAAGCGGCGCCATTTTTCCTCATCGCTCACATCATCCGGCATTGTGCGCTCCGAGAGCGTACCGGTGCGGGGGGAGTAGCGGGCGAGGTGAACGACGTTCAGTTTCAGCTCGCTGAGGTGCCGGACTGTTTCTTCAAACTGCGCTTCTGTCTCACCGCAGAAACCGACGATGATATCGGTCCCGATGGAAACATTGGGGATAGTCCCGCGGATCTTCGCGATCAGATCCCGGTACTGCGCGTCGGTATATCCCCTGCGCATGGATTCCAGCACCGCGTCGCTTCCCGACTGGGCGGGAACTTCGATGTGGTTCATGACCTTCGGCAGGTCCGCGACGGTCTTCAGCAGCTCGTCCGTCATCCAGTTCGGATGGGATGTCAGGAAGCGGATGCGTTCCAGTCCTTCTATATCATGTATACGACGGAGCAGTTCAGGAAGTTTCGGGTAATCGGGACGGTCGAGGCCGTAGCGGTCGATGATCTGCCCCAGCAGGGTGATCTCTTTGATCCCCTGGGCGGCCAGTGACTTCGCGTGTTCCAGGATCTCTTCCGGATCCCGGCTGCGCTCCGCTCCCCGTTTGTATGGGATGATACAGTAGGCGCAGGCATGGGAACAGCCGTAGACGATCGGCACATAAGCCGAGACGGCCGTCCCGCGCTGTGTCTTCGGCAGGATGATCTCTCCGCTGCTCCATTCAAAGTCAGCGATATCCGCCGGGCGGGTCTCGTCCGCGATCTGACGGCTGATGATGTAATCCACGATGGGTTTCGGGTTGGACGGCGGCGCGAAAACGTCCACAAAGGGGAGTTTTTTGCGCAGCGGTTTCGGGTCTTTATAGCCGACCATGCAGCCCATCAGCGCGATGATCATATGAGGATTTTTTTTCTTCACGGGCTTCAGTGACCCGAGCCGTCCCAATGCCCGGTCCTCCGCGCTCTGGCGGACCATACAGGTGTTGAGGACCACGACATCCGCGTCCTCCGGTTTGTCTGAAGCCTCATAACCCAGCGCTTCCAATGCCGAAGCAAGACGCTGCGAGTCCGCCACATTCATCTGGCAGCCTTCCGTCCAAATGTGATATTTCATGTTTGTGTCCTTGTTAGTCATTAGTCATTGGTCAATAGTCATTTGTAATTGGTTATTAGTCGTAAAAGGTTTACACTGTGCTCTTTTTGCTGCCTTCTGACGGGCTGACAGCCACAAACTGCCAACTACTGACTAATGACTATTGACTATTGACTGATTTTCTCTATTACCCAGAAATGGGAAAGGCCGAGGGTCCGCAGCGGGGTTTTTTCCAGGCTCTGCAGAAATGAACGCAGTATTTTGCCGAATGAAGGGTGACGCTGGATAATGTTGTCGTAGGCGCCGAAGACCGCTGAACGGTATATGTATTTGACCGGCTGCCCGGCAAAGAGCTTTTCCAGGTCTTTCCGGGTGTAAATATTTACATGCGGGGCCAGTTTATCACGCAGTTTCCGCGGGAGATAATTAACGAAGGGTTTGTTCCCGAAATGGTATTCGCCTTTCCAGTAGATCCCGTGAGTCTCAAAGGGATAACCGCGGTTCGGGCAGAACAGAATGATCCTGCCGCCGGGCTTCAGGACGCGTACCATTTCATGAACGGTGAGCAGGTCATCGTTCACATGCTCTATGACCTCATGGCTGAGGATCAGGTCGTAGGTATCGGAGGCAAACGGCAGGTATTCCCCGCAGCTGTTTACCACATCGGTGTTGTCATCCGGGCAGAACTGTCTGGCGGCATGCCCGCGTTCGTATTCGATCTCGATGCCGACGGCGTGTCTGGCGGTCTGCATAAAACGGTATAAATAAGAACCGACGCCGCAGCCGTTTTCCAGGATCACACCGTTGATACGGTCTCCGGCATATTCCCGGATCAATGCCATGCGGCGTTTCTGTCCGTCACGCCATATATATGATGGTTCCCCGCGCTCGGCGGCTTTTTCGGAATGTTCCTGTCCTTTGCGTATATCTTCCACTAAGATCCCTTTCCTGTCTGATTCAGCGGCAGCCATGCGATGATCGTTGTCCCTTTCCCGGGAACTGACATTATATCAATATCTCCGCCCAGTCCGCGGGTCCTTGCGAACATATTCGTTACACCATGGCTGGTGGTTTTTCTTTCTTTGCCTGTGTCAAATCCAATACCGTCATCCTGGATCATCAGGACAAAACGGTCTTTCATTTCACTGAAATTCACGGTAACATTTTTCGCATGGGCGTGTTTGGCAACGTTAGACAGCCCTTCTTTGCAGATCAGATAAAATGTATTTCCCTGGTTCTCACTGAGCATTTCCACGTGTTCCACCTTATCGACGAATTTTGTCGGGACGAGGGTATTCGCGTGGAAGTCATTGGCGAGGCGGCGCATGCTCTGCACCAGGTTTTCATGGGTCAGTTTATCCGGTTTCAGGTTCATAATGTAAGAACGGATATCCCGGATGGTGGCGTTCAGTGCCTGGTTCGCGGCGTGGATGCTGTCCGCGGTCCTTGCCGGATTTTTTTCAGCGGTCAGCCGCGCGTTCTCCAGCATCAGTCCCACGCCGTAGATCGACTGGATCACACCGTCGTGCAGATCCATGCCGATGCGTTCCCGTTCCTCAAGGATGGCGATCTTCTGTTTCTGCTGGATCATGCGGAGGTTTTCGACGGAGGGCGCGATCCAGCTGGCGATGGAGGACAGCAGTTCCAGATCCGGCTCCTCTTCCCCTTTGGCGAAACGTCCGCCGAAGATCATAAGTCCCAAAACGCCTCTCTGGGTAGGGATCGGCAAAATCACCATATAGTTCAGCTTTGTCCGCAGGTCATCCCGGCGGTTGACCGCCTCGATCTGGTTCTGTTTCAGCAGATATGTTTCGTTTTTCTCCGCACAGGTGCCGAGAACGCCTTCTCCGCTGGTGATCGTGTTCAGGCCCAAAAGGCTGCTGCCGTCATGGCCTCTCATGACGATCATCCTGAATTCATGCGGGGCCTCATCGGAGTTCAGGAAGACTTCTGCAGTCTCAAAGCCAAGGCAGCCGATGATCAGATCCATGGCCCGTCCCATCAGCTCTGTGATCTCGTCGTCATTATCCACGAACAGGCGGCCCAGTTCGTTCAGCAGCGCCAGGTCGTCAATGGACTTGGTCAGTTTCCTTTCACGGATGGCGGACTGCGCGTACAGCCTCGCATTGTTGATGGCGATGCCGGAATAGGTGGAGAGGTCCGAGATCAGCTTGATATCCTCCATGGTGAAATTGGAGGCGCCGATCTTGTTCAGGAGCGTGATCGTGCCGATCTTCTCTTCATTGAAAAATATCGGGACGAAAAGAATGGATTGGATGATGGGCGCAAAGGTGTATTCCTGATTGCTGTCCGTGTTGAAGACCTTGTATTTCCGGCATTCCTCCTGCGTTTCCGTGCAGATGATCTTGTCGGAAGGGATCGAAAGGAAGGCGTCTTTTTTACCGGCATTCAGCAGCTTCGATTCCGAGGAGGTGAAGCCGAAAAGCTGGTAGGTCGAGAAGTGTCCGCGTCTGCTGGATGTCAGCCCGCAGATGCAGTAACAGCCGTTGGTCCAGGTAGCCGCAATATAAAGGATCCTGCTGATCAGTGAGTCAACAGAGAGGTCTTTAAACAGATCCAGACAATCCTGATTGAAGGATTCCTGCTTCATCTGTTGGATGGATTGCGGCACAGTCGTTTTCATAACATTATAATTTTACCATGCAGTAAAAAAAATGGAAATAAATTTTCAACCGGAGTTCCGAGATCAGAGATCAGAGATCAGACCTGAGTTCAGAGCTCTTATAAAAATCCGGCCCGGATATCATTCCGGGCCGGGATCTTATTGAATGAATATCCGGTTTAGTATTTGGCGCATTCCGGGGCGTTGGCTTCGGCGGATTCCGGATCGTACCAGATCAGGTTCCTGCCGCTCTCCTTGTCGAAGAGCTGGATCAGTTCCGGCATGGTGGTGAAGTTGACACGGCTGCCCATGGAAACATCGGTCTTCAGGCCCATGGTCGGGATGACCATCACGACTTCATCCTCACCGCAGCGGGCGTGGATATTGAATTCCGTACCCATCATTTCGCTGACTTCGATGGTGGCGGAGAGTTCGCCCTGGCCTACGGTAATGTACTGCGGGCGGATGCCGGCGACGATATCGCAGGGCTGTACATTGCGCTTCTTCAGCGCCATCTGCTGGAATTCACCGAGTTCGAATTTGACTCCCTGGACCTGGGCAAAATACTTGCCGTTTTCCAGGAGGAGTTTGCTGTCGGCGAAGAAGTTCATCACAGGCATACCGATAAAGCCGGCAACGAAGAGGTTGACAGGCTTATCGAAGAGTTCCTGCGGCGTACCGATCTGATTGACATAGCCGTCCTTCATGATGACGATGCGGTCACCGAGGGTCATGGCTTCCGTCTGGTCATGAGTAACGTACATGAATGTGGTGTTGATGCGTTTGCGGAGTTTGATGATCTCGGCGCGCATCTGGTTGCGGAGTTTCGCGTCCAGGTTGGAAAGCGGTTCATCCATCAGGAAGACTTTCGGGTCGCGGACCATGGCACGGCCGATGGCGACACGCTGGCGCTGGCCGCCGGAAAGGGCTTTCGGTTTGCGCTGCAGATACTGGGTGATGTCCAGGATCTCAGCGACTTCCTTTACCTTCTTGTCGATCTGGTCCTGGGGAGTCCGCTTCAGTTTCAGCGCGAAGGCCATATTGTCATATACGGACATATGGGGATACAGCGCGTAGTTCTGGAAGACCATCGCGATATCGCGGTCTTTCGGGGCAATATCGTTCACCAGTTTCCCATCGATATAGAGTTCACCGTCGGAAATATCTTCCAGACCCGCGACCATTCGCAGGGTGGTGGATTTCCCGCAGCCGGACGGACCGACAAGGACGATGAATTCCTTATCTTTGATGTGAAGGTTCACATCATGCACGGCGGTCACTTTGTTATCGTAGACCTTCTTCATGTTTTTGATCAATACTTCGGACATAAGCCTGACTCTGATGGCCCCGCCCACGCCGGGCCACCTCGCGGACGTCCGCTGATGGAACGTTCCGTATTACGACAGGTCTCCACGCTGCCGCACCGCGAGCCTCACGGTAATTAAACCTCCTCTTCCGATGAGCGCCCTTCATAAAGTGGAGTGAACCGGGCGCCATTTGTATTCCCGCGCAGTGTGAAATATGGATTTGCACGGTATTAAAATTCTATCGGGTCAGGAAATAAAATGGTATGGAATAATGTTACTTTTACATATCTTAATGTGATATATAGGGGATTTTCATGATTTGCAAAAGCGGAGAGATCCATCATCAAAATCACATTTGTAATAATATCACAGCGGATTACTATTGTCAGACAAATATAAAGCGCCACATTAATCTATCATTATCTCACATTATTCCATACAACATTTTTCCATAAAGGTGTAAATTTAAATAGAAACCCGTTCTTTCGTTTGAAGATGGGGG
Source organism: Flexilinea sp. (assembly GCA_036723985.1). Classification (GTDB taxonomy): domain Bacteria; phylum Chloroflexota; class Anaerolineae; order Anaerolineales; family Anaerolineaceae; genus Flexilinea. The sequence continues at coordinate 405 of DAIMGK010000145.1, read as the reverse complement.
AATCATATCTTTCTAAGGAGAAAAAAATGAAACGTTTTATTGCCCTCTTCGTCGTGCTGATGCTGGCGATCTCCGTCAGTGTTGCTGCCGCTGAGACCCTGACTGTCAACATCTGGGATGCCAATCAGAGAGCCGGCATTCAGCAGATCGCTGATGAATGGTCCAAGACCTCTGGTATTGATGTCCATGTTGAAGTTGTTGACTGGGACAACTACTGGACCCTTCTGGAAGCCGGCGCCTATGGCGGCGACCTGCCGGATGTGTTCTGGACCCACTCCAACACCGTTCAGATGTACATGGACGCCGATCTCCTTCTGGATCTGACTGACTACATCGCCAACGACGAAGCCATCGACCTGAACAATTATTATCAGGGTATCGTTGAACTGTACACCCGCGGTGACG
>DAIMGK010000144.1:0-12231 GCA_036723985.1 Flexilinea sp. | reverse complement strand
TTTATCCATTATCAAATAAAGTGGTGTTTTGACACCCAAACCAATTCTGAGTCTGCGGTGACAGTCCCGACAGGACCGGGTCTTCATGACGAGGCAGGGAGAGATAAAACGCTGTAATGATTCGGTACCTTCGGCAGACAACTGGGTGCGGAGGGCTGTTTTCATGTTACAATGAGAATCAGGGCGGGAGAAAAATGGACTTCGGTAATGAAATATTCCCGGATGAGGAAGAATACACCGGCGGTGAAGGTTTTCCGGAACCGGAAGATCACTCCGGCGATGAAGAATTTCTGAAAGCGGAACAGTATAGCGGCAGCGAAGAATTTCCGGAAATGATTTTTTTCGATGTCGATGATGAAGCGGAAGAAGCCGATTTTATCCGTCTGGATGAACTGCTTGAAAAGGAAGGCGAACTTCCCCGTCCTCTCTCCGGGCTTGTTTCTTTTACTTTCTTTCCGCGAAAGCAGGGCACATATCTTGACGGGCGTTTTTCCAGGCTGCTGCGCCGGACACTGATCCTGAGCGCGGCCCGGATGGAGCTGGCGCTGGAAAAGATACGGGTACGGCCGCTCTTTGTTCAATGGCAGGCCGTTATATCCGAAAGTGACGTGCCGGAAAAACTTGCCCGGGAGATCCGTGCGGATCTGGAAACACAGGCAAAGGCTGTATTGGGCCTTGATGAAAACGACCATTTCTGGTCAAACAATTGTTTTGCCGCCCCCGCGGACGCGGATATCAATGATGATGAGATGATCCGATTGATGAAAAATATACTTTGGGGATCATAGATACAAAACGTTGAGGCATTATGACAGAGACACTTTATTTGGTTGACGGACACGCTATCGCGTATCGGGCGTATTTTGCCCTTACAAGCGGACAGGATACTTCACGCTGGATGACGCCGGAAGGGGAACCTACTGCCGGAACGTACGGATTTGCCTCGATCCTGCTGCGGCTTCTGGAAAACAATCATCCGGATTACCTCGCGGTCGCGTTTGATCTCGGCAAAACTTTCCGCAATGACCTCTATCCGGCGTATAAAGGGACCCGGGCAAAAATGCCGGATGATCTCCGGGTCCAGATCACCCGTATGCGGGAACTGGTGGATACACTGGGTGTTCCCCGGCTGGAAGTGGAGGGCTTTGAGGCGGATGATATCCTCGGCAGTACTGCCAAGCAGATGGCGGCAAAAGGATATCATGTCAAGATCATCACCGGTGACCGGGATCTGCTGCAGCTGGTGGATAACAACATCACGGTATCCCTGCCGGGGAGCAAACTGGCTGATTCCAAAGATTACACCCCGGAGAAGGTAAAAGAACTCCTCGGGGTCATGCCGGATCAGGTGGTCGATTACAAAGCGCTGGTGGGTGATCCTTCCGATAATTATCCGGGCGTACCGGGGATCGGCCCGAAAACCGCTGTGAATCTGCTGGAAACTTATGGCACGCTGGATAATATTTACGCCAACACGGACAAGCTGAAAGGCGCGGTCAAAACAAAGATCGAGAATAACCGGGAAAGCGCCTATCTGAGCCAGGATCTGGCCCGTATCCGCACCGACCTGCCGGAGTACTTCCGCATTGAGGAAGCCTCTGCGGCCAATATTGATTTTCCCGCCATGGACCGCCTTTTCCGGACGCTGAAGTTCAACACGCTGCTGCCGAAGCTGCGCCACCTCGCCCCAAATTTTTCCCCGGAAGAAGCACAGCCTTCCCTTTTCGGAGCCCCGGAACTGCCGGCTGAACCGGAAGGACCTTATCAGAACCTGACCATTGTTGTCGATGATGAGGTGAAACTGGCTGATCTGGCGGAAAAGCTCCGCGGGGCCGCGGTCATCGGGCTGGATACGGAGACCACCGGGATCGATCCCATGAGCTGTGAGCCGGTGGGCATCTCTCTGGCTGCCGAACCGAAGACCGGTTATTATATCCCGGTCGGACATAAGGGCGGCGAGCCGCAGTTAGCGCTGGAAACGGTCCGGGAAGTGCTTGGGCCGATCCTTGCCGACGAGAATATCCCCAAGGCGGGGCACAATATCAAGTATGACATGATCGTCCTGAAACGCTGCGGCATGCCGGTCAGCGGAGTCCGTTTTGACAGCATGATCGCCGGATGGATCCTGGATCCGGAATCGCGGCAGCTGGGACTGAAGCCCATGGCGAATTCGCTGCTGGGTATCCATATGACTGAGATCGAAACCCTGATCGGCAGGGGAAAGCAGCAGATCACCATGGATAACGTTCCCGTGAAAGACGCGGCGCCTTATGCAGCCGCGGACGCGGAAGTGGTGCTGCAGCTGATGCCGATCCTGCGGGAACGGATGCAGGCGGAGAAAACGGAACATATCTTTGATGAACTGGAGATCCCGCTGATCCCGATCCTGGCGGATATGGAAATGCGCGGCATTTTACTGGACAGGGATTTCCTGAAAAAAATGTCAGCCGAACTGGCTGAAAGGCTTGCCGGCCTTGAAGAACAGATCTGTCAGCAGGTGGGCTATCCGTTCAATATCAACTCCACACAGCAGCTTTCAGCGGCATTATTCAATACGCTGGGACTGGTTCCCCCTCGGACAGCGAAGAAGACGTCCGCCGGGAATTATTCAACGGCTGCTGACGTTCTGGAAGAAATGCGCGGCGAACATCCTGTGATCGATATGATCCTGGAATACCGTGAGCTTGGCAAACTGAAAAGCACCTATACCGATACCCTGCCGGAGAGCATCGATCCGACGACCGGCCGGGTCCATACATCCTTTAATCAGACCGGTACGGTTACCGGGCGCCTGGCTTCATCGTCCCCGAATCTTCAGAACATCCCCACAAGGACAGAGCTGGGGAAGCAGATCCGGACGGCCTTTACCGCCGCGCCGGGATGCAGCCTGCTTTCTGTGGACTACAGCCAGATCGAACTGCGGATCGTTGCCCATATGTCCGGCGACGAGGCAATGATCGCTGCCTTTAATGCGGGGCAGGATATTCACGCCGCTACCGCCGCGGCGATCTATCATTGCGGGATCGATGAAGTCACGAAAGAGCAGCGGCGCCACGCGAAAGCGATCAATTTCGGCCTGATCTACGGTATGAGTTCATTCGGGCTCAGCAAGTCCACCGGGCTGACCCCGTCGGAGGCGGCGGCATTCGTGAAAGCCTATTTCGACCAGTTCCCCAAAGTCAAAGCCTTTTTGGACGAACTGCGGGTGACTGCCGCGCAGCAGGGCTGGGTGCAGACGCTTGCGGGCAGAAAACGTTATTTTCCAAACTTAAAACGGGAAATGAATTACAATTTACGTAACAGAGAGGAACGGGAAGCCATCAATGCCCCGGTCCAGGGAACAAGCGCCGATATTCTGAAAGCGGCAATGATCCGCCTGCCGGAAGAACTGAAAAAGAATTCTCTTCAGGCTTCGATCCTGCTGCAGGTCCATGATGAACTGATGCTTGAGGTACCGGATGAGGAACTGGAGCGGACGGAAAAGGTTGTCCGGGAAGTGATGGAAAATATTGCCGTGCTGGCAGTTCCGCTGCTGACGGAGGCAAAAAGCGGTATCAACTGGGGAAATTTAACAGGCAGAGGGTAAAATGGTAATGGAGGGACAGCATCTGCCTTTTGCTGTGGAATTATGGACGGATTAGAGAACGAAAGCAAGTATCTGGAAATGGCTGTCCGGGGAAGCCTGGAAGCATTCAACTGTCTGGTGACGTATTATCAGACGGCTGTATATAATACTGCCCTGCGCATCATGTGCGACACTGCCAGGGCTGATGACATTACCCAGACTGCTTTCATCAATGCCTGGAAACACATTGAAAAATTTAATGGGACGTCCTTCAAACCCTGGATCCTGCGGATCACCATCAATGCGTGTTATGACGAACTGCGGCGGTTTAAACGCCATCCGGAACAGGAACTGATCCCTCAAACCTCGGATGGGGAAGATGAAAACGAGGATGTTCCCTGGCTCATCGATCCCTCCGAATCACCCGTTGAGCAGATCGAGCGCCAGGACCGTCAGGAAGCGATCAAGTCCTGTTTTGAATTTCTGCCTGATGTGTACCGGTCCGTATTTCTTCTGATCGATGTACAGGAGATGGATTATCAGTCAGTGGCTGATATCCTGCGTGTTCCGCTGGGAACGGTAAAAAGCCGCCTGCTTCGGGCCCGGCTGCGAATGCGCGATTGTCTGAAATCAAAAGGAAACTTTTGACCGCGTTTTGGCGTTTATTGATTGAACGCAGCTGCCGGATATCATACGGTGTGCGGCTGCGAACCATTGACAAAGGCAAAAAGATCGGCTCTGCCGGAAAAGGACCTGAATTCCGGGACAGCCGCGGATTGATAAAATGATGAGTGAAGAAAAGCTTACGCAAAAAGATTACGAACTGATAAACAGCTATCTGGACCAGGAGCTGGACCGGAAGGATGTACTGAAGTTTGCCGACCGCATGGCGGAGGATCTGCGGATCGCCGCTGAGGTCGATGAATTGATGCGTATCAAATCCATGGCCAGGGAACTGCCTGTTGTTACCCCGCCGAGAAATTATATCCTCACGCGTGCCATGGCGGAAGAAGCCCGTCCCAAACCTTTCTGGGAAAGGCTCTTCCCTGTTTTTCGTACCGCTGCCGCCTTCTGTGCCCTGGCACTGATGTTCACTTTCATTTTTCCGCTGCTCTCTCCATCCGACAGCCGGAAAAATCATTCTGCGGCAAAAGAACCTGATGTGATGGAGATGGCTGCTGAAGCCCCTTCCTTCCGGGATGAGGAGATCGTTCTGGAAGACCGGAACTTTGGCGGGGGGACAGATTCTTATCAGGCAGTGATGCCTTCTTACGGCGTCCGGGGAGGAAATCCGCGGATCGAGTATATGATGCGGATGGAAGAGAACAGGATGATGGAAAATTCCGCCGTTCCGAATACAGCCAATCCCCCGCAGGGCTATATCAGTATTGAAGAGGCAGAGGCGAATCAGCGCAGCCTGGTCCTTAAGATCATATTCAGTCTCGGCCTGACATTCAGCCTCTGCGGGAACTTTATTTTGCGGCGGAAAAAACAGGCTCTTGAAGTAAACTGAGCGGAATATATTATTATCAACAGGAAAATGGGGAAGGAAAATTCCCCATTTTTTTAAAAATACACTAAAATAGAAGTAAGAAAAAACCGTCTGCGATACAAAAACCGCTTTTGATCTAAAGCGGCAGCGGAAAGGTTGTTTTCTTTTGGAGATGAAAGATCCGAACGTATCTGTTCAGATGTCAAATGACGGAAAGCTCATTATACGGTCATTCGTATAACCGGCCGTGCATTCTGAATACCCTTCTGAATCGATGCAACAAATTCTACTTTTGAACTATATTGGAGGTTTTTTATGCAATTTGCAATCATTTTTGCGCTGATCGTTTCCATTTTTGCCGTGATGTTTGCTTTACAGAATCCGACGGTCGTACCGCTGCATTTCGTTGTCTGGGATTTTAATCAGCCGCTGACGCTTTACCTGCTGATAGCTATCGTCCTTGGCGCGGTCATCATCTCAATTCTGACGATCCCCGGCTGGATCAAGACCCGGCAGATGCAATCCAAGCACCGCAAGGAATTGGCGGAACTGGAAGACAATCTTTCCAAATACCGTTCCAACCTGATCGACGCCCAGAACAGCAATAAAGATCTGCGCCAGAAGATCCTTGAGATCGAATCAGCCAAGGAAAATCTGGAACAGGCACAGGCAAAGGCCGAAGAAGAGATCAAAGATCTCCAGGAAGCGCTGAAGAAAGCCGACCTGAGTTCACAGGAAGCAGAACAGGCGCGCAAAGAGGCGATCGAGGCCCGTGACAATATCAATCTGGCGCTTCGTGAACTGGAGATCAAACTGAATTCCGCGGAAGATTCAGCTGATACGTATAAAGGACTTCTGTCTCAGATGGCTCCCGCCATGCCCTATATTCTCCCGGGTTCCGGCAGTGAAATCGATACGCTGAACGAAGAAGCCGCGCTGGATGAAGCGCCCACCCCCGTTGTGGAAGAGCCGAAAGTTGCCGCTATTGCCGCTCCGGAACCGACTGCGGAAAAAGCGGAAGAAGTAAAAGCTCCGGAAGAAAAGAAAAGCCGGTTTTCCTGGTTCTAAGTGCTGAAAATGAAAATCGTAAAAGTTCTCCTGACGTTGCTGTTCTGCCTGGGCGCGGCCGTTCATGCCTTTGCCCAGGAGGAATCGCTTGATATTGAAGCTGATCCTGTTTCTCAAACACCGGCAAGCGACCTGGTATGGGATGAAGACTGCAGCAGCCTGTATTACCTTTCTTCCGGCGGGCTCATGCGCTTTTCACTTGATGATGAGTCTTATACCGGGACTGCTTATACAGAAAAGATCTCCGTCGTCGGCAAAAACGGGATCATCGCCGCTGTTTCCGATGACTTGAAGACGATTTATATTTATGCCGCCGGAAGCGATAAAGTTTCCATTGTGATCAAGCCCGGATTTAAGGTCCTCGGCATGTCCGTGTCAGAGGACGGTTCCCTGCTGTGCGTTTATTCCGCCGATAAGATCCGTACCGTTATCTATAACCTTGAAACAGGCCGCAGGCTGTATGACCTGCAGGGATTCTCAACAGCGGCTCCGGTCTATGATTCATGCCTCTCACCGGATAATACCCTGCTGATCTGGCATTCCCGCGGTACCTTTGCCACGCAGAAGGTAGAGGACGGAACGATGGGGGAATACATCCGCCTGTGGGATTTCGCGTCTTCATATGAGATGGCTCCGGATAACATCATGCTTGCGGTGGGGATCGTCGCTCAGGACTACGAAAATGCCGCCGTGATCTTTTTTGATCCGGAAAGCGGAAAAGAATTGGGACAGGCGAAGCTGGACCGGAAAAACGTTCCGTCTTCACTTTCCTGGAACGCGGACGGTACGGTGCTCTTCGCCGCTGATACGGATACGGTCTATAAGATCAATTCCCTGACTTTCGCTGCCGATGAAGTTTATGAAACGCCGGATACGGAAAAGAGGATCAGTGATGTCGCCTCAACGCCGGACGGCATGTCTGCCGCCGTCCTTTTTGCTGACGGAACGGTCTTTGTCGCCCGCTGAAAAAACCGATTCGGGATCATTCCGTACGCCGGAATGATCCCGTTATTTTTTATCTTTTCTGACGAATTTCCTCTATGATCGAAGTAAACGAAAGCATCCGCAATACCCTGGAAACGCTGCCGAAGAAACCCGGCTGCTATTTGATGAAAGACGCGGATGACAAGATCATTTATGTCGGCAAAGCGATCAACCTGCGCAACCGGGTCAAATCGTATTTCGTCAATGATGCCGGCCATACCGAAAAGACCCGCCAGCTGGTAAAGCATATCGACCATATCGAATGGATCGTGGTGGAGTCGGAGCTGGAAGCGTTCATCCTGGAAATGAACCTGATCAAGCGCTACCGCCCCCATTACAACATCCAGCTGAAAGATGACAAACGCTACCCCTTTATCAAGATCAATTTTCAGGATCCGTATCCGAAGGCCATGATCACCCGGCGGATGGTGCATGACGGGTCCCGCTATTTCGGCCCCTATACCAGCGCCTGGGCAGTACATCAGACGCTGGACATGCTGCGGAAGATCTTCCCTTACTATACCTGTGACCGGGAGATCACCGGCAATGACCGGCGTGCCTGTCTGTATTATGATATCAAGCTCTGCTCCGGCCCCTGTATCGGCGCCATCACCCGGGAAGAGTATCACCGCATGATGGAAAATCTCGGGGATTTTCTGGAAGGGAAGTCCGACGAGATCATCAAAAAACTGAAACAGGAGATGAAAGAGGCGTCGGATAAAATGCTCTACGAACGGGCGGCGCTGCTGCGTGACCAGATCCAGGCGGCATCCCATGTGGTGGAGAAGCAGAAGATCGTCTCTTCGGAGGATATCGACTCGGATGTGATCGCCATCGCCCGGGCGGAGGACCAGTCCTGCGTGCAGGTGTTCTTTGTACGGTCCGGAAAGCTCATCGGACAGGAATATTTTGTCCTGGAAGGTACTGCCGACGAAAAGGATTCCGAGGTGCTGGAGGCTTTTATCCATCAGTATTACGACCAGGCTGTCTCTGTACCCGCGCAGATGCTGCTGCCGACGGATCTGGAGGAAACGAAGATCATCCACCAATGGCTCCGGCAGAAACGGGGCGGGAAGAAGTTCGAGATCAAAGTCCCGCATACGGGGGCTTCCAAAGACCTGGTGAACATGGCGGCGGAGAATGCCATTGAGACACTGAAGGCGCTGAAGACCCAGTGGACGAATGATACGAACAAGCAGAATGAGGCTTTGGCGGAACTGCAGAACGCGCTGGGGCTTCCCCAGGCTCCCAACCGCATGGAATGTTATGACATTTCCAATACCCAGGGGACGAATTCGGTCGGCTCCATGGTAGTGTTCCTGCAGGGCGTCCCCGCGAAAAGCCATTACCGGCGTTTCAATATCAAAACGGTGGAAGGCCCGAACGATTTCGAAAGCATGACCGAAGTCCTTACCCGCCGCATCAAGCGCTGGGAGGCTTCGAAAGAGAAGAACGCGGAGACCGGCGGAAAGGCCGATGAATCCTTCGCCATGCTGCCGGATCTGATCATTATGGACGGCGGCAAGGGCCAGCTGGGACGGGCGGTCGAAGTGCTGGAGGAACACGGGCTGACGAACAAGGTCCATGTGGTGGGGCTTGCCAAGCGGGAAGAGGAGCTTTTCCTGCCGTACCAGTCGGAATCCATCCTGCTGCCGCGCCATTCCCAGGGGCTGTACATGGTGCAGCGCATCCGTGACGAAGCCCACCGCTTCGCCATTACCGCCCACCGCAGCCGCCGCACCAAAGCCGGCCTTGCCTCCCAGCTGGAAAAGATCCCCGGCATCGGCCCCGTCAAACGCAAAGCCCTTCTCAAAAAATTCGGCGACCTCGAAGCCATCGCCAACGCCTCGATCGAAGAGCTCTGCGTGGTGAAAGGCATCGACCAGGAGCTGGCTCAGGCTATCCATGATCATCTGGAGACACATTAGCCTGTTGATGGCATTATTTTTTTTTACTCAAAATATCTTATACGAGTTTATAATTAATTTGCTGCTGTTCAAAATATGCAGACAGGGGCAGCAGCCACAGACTCAAAATTGAGCTGAAGTGGAATGTCTCAATACAGGTAATGCATATTTGAAAAATATTTGAGAATTCAAATAGCTGAAATTACTCTCTTAACATACAAGTTAACATATAAGTTAACATACAGGATGTGAAAAAATATCTGATACCGGCAATGGAAAAAGGGCTGGTCGTTCCGGGATTTCCGGAAAAACCGACAAGCAGGAATCAGGTATATATCAAAAAAACCGTGACATTCGTCATGGCAGAATGCCGCTTGTCATGGTTTTGAGCGAATTGTCACTGAAATCACGCATTAATTTGAAAGGTAACTTATAATTTAGAGTAATCTTTTTTGTTGGAGTATTAACAGCAATGACAGAATCTACCGTAAACCCTATTGAACAGGGTGCAAACCTTGACCCCGATAACAACATGGCATCTCTGCTTGAGGCAGAAGGCGTCAATATCGATTTTCCCCGCCAGGGCGAAATCCGGCAAGGAATTATTGCCAGCATTTCCAGAGACCAGATCCTGGTGAGTGTTGGTACCAAGTCCGAAGGCGTCATTTCCGGAAAAGAATATGAAGCGATTCCGGAAGATGAACTGAAGTCTTTGGAAGTTGGCAAAGAAATTTCCGTTTACATTATCAACCCCGAAGATTCCAACGGCAATCTTGTTCTCTCCTACACACAGGCCCGGGAAGAAGAAAACTGGAAGAAGGCTGAAGAGCTGATGGCGAGCAAAACTCCCTTCGAGAGCACCATCATCAACCACAACAAGGGTGGTTTGATCGTTGCCCTTGACGGTCTGCGCGGATTTGTTCCGGCTTCTCAGATCAGCATGTCACGCAAGGCTTCCATGACCGGCGATAACGCTGACCAGCGCTATGGCAAGATGCACGGTGAACCGATCACCTGCTGCGTTATGGAAGTGGACCGCGAACGCCGCCGCCTGATCTTCTCCGAACGTGCCGCCAGCAACGAGACACGCGAAACCGTTAAAGAACGCATTATCGAAAACCTGCAGGAAGGCGAAGTCCGCAAGGGCCGCGTCACCAGCCTGGCTGATTTCGGTGCTTTCGTCAACATCAACGGTGCAGACGGTCTTGTCCATCTTTCCGAAGTTTCCTGGGATCACATCAAGAATCCGGCTGAAGTTCTGAAAGTCGGCGACGAAGTGAACGTGAAAGTCATCTCCGTTGATAAAGATAAGAAGCGCATCGGTTTGTCCATCCGCCAGACCCAGGAAGATCCCTGGGGCGACCGGATCAAGAAATATCAGGTCGGTCAGCTGCTTACCGCTGAGATCACCCGCCTGACAAAATTCGGTGCTTTCGCGAAACTCGAAGAGGATCTGGAAGGCCTGATCCATATCTCCGAAATCAGCGAAAAACGCATCGAACATGCGAAGGAAGTCCTCAAAGAAGGCGATGTGGTCACCGTCCGTGTGATCAAGATCGACCCCGAAGCTCACCGCATCGGCCTGTCCATCCGCCGTGTTGATTCCATGGCGTTCGCTGATCAGGACTGGAAAGCTCTCCTGGAAGAAGCATAATTCTTTGGTATAGCAATGGAAAAAGCTGCTCAATTTGAGCAGCTTTTTTTAAGTATGCTCAAATAATAAAAATGGAGCGCACAGGCGTATTTCTGCTGCTGCCGCGGAGCCTGCAATGAAGGGATCTCATTCGTGCTGCGGCACAGTATGATCCTGCCCGCTAAACAATTACAAACAGGAATGATTTATGGACTATCAGACATATTTGAAAAAAACACCGGATGAAAACGGCTATTACGGACCTTATGGCGGCAGTTTCATCCCGAATGAATTGATTCCGGGTTTCCGGGAGATCGCGGATGCCTATCAATCCATCGCCCATTCCGCTCAATTTATCTCTGAACTGCGCCGGATCCGAAAAGAATACCAGGGCCGCCCGACCCCGGTCTACCACTGCGAACGTCTTTCCCGGATGTTGGGCCTGGCACAGATCTACCTGAAGCGGGAAGACCTGAACTTTACCGGCGCCCACAAGCTGAATCACTGCATGGGCGAAGGGCTGCTGGCGAAATATATGGGGAAAAAGAAACTCATCGCCGAGACAGGCGCCGGTCAGCATGGCGTCGCGCTCGCGACAGCGGCGGCGTATTTCGGTCTGGAATGTGAGATCCACATGGGCGAAACGGACATTGCCAAACAGGCCCCGAACGTTGCCCGCATGAAGATCCTGGGCGCGAAGATCGTCAGTGTGTCCCATGGGCGCAAGGCCTTGAAGGAAGCTGTGGACTCAGCTTTCGATTCCTATCTGAAAAGCTACAAGGACTCCATCTATTGCATCGGTTCCGCGCTCGGGCCGCATCCGTTCCCGCTGATGGTCCGGGATTTCCAGATGGTCATTGGTTTGGAAGCCCGGGAACAGTTTCTGGATATGACCGGCAATCTGCCCGATCATGTGGTGGCGGCTGTCGGCGGCGGTTCCAATTCTATCGGGATGTTTATCCCCTTCCTTGGTGATCCGGTCGATATCCACGGCGTAGAGCCTCTGGGACGCGGCGCGTCTGACGGCGACCATGCCGCGAGTATGAAATTCGGCAAAGAAGGGATCCTGCACGGGTTCAAAAGCATCCTGCTTCAGGATGAAAACGGCGATCCGCTGCCGGTCTATTCCGTGGCCAGCGGCCTGGATTATCCTTCCGTCGGTCCGGAACACGCGTATCTGCGCAGCCTCGGACGTGTTTCATATGACTGCATCACGGACGACGAGGCGGTCGACGCCTTCTTCAAGCTCTCCCGCTATGAAGGCATCATCCCCGCGCTCGAAAGCTCCCATGCCGTTGCCTACGCCATGAAACTCGCCAAACAGATCCACACCGGTTCCATTCTGGTAAACCTCAGCGGCCGCGGCGACAAAGACGTGGACTACGTGATCGAACACTACGGCTACGGGGAAGATCACCTGTTTTAATAACAGATAAATACAACTGCTCAGAACGAGACAAAGGGGGCAAACCCTTTTGTCTCGTGTTGTTTAATGATCCGCTTATTCTGAACAGCAGCGGACAGACTTAAGGAAACGCTGATTAATCCAACATGCCTATACAGGCGCCACGATAAATGGAAC
>DAIMGK010000143.1:0-12233 GCA_036723985.1 Flexilinea sp. | reverse complement strand
CGGTTCCTTACGGCTCTCGCTTTTGCAAACACACGAATACACGCTCCCGCACCTTACGAAGCATACGATCCCGTATGCGGAGGATAAATACAAATTGAGCTCTTATAGTAAGGAGAAATAATATGTCGATTCCGGTACTTTGTGAAACGATCATGATCATCTGTTTCGGTTTATCCTGGCCGGCAAACATTATGAAGTCGATCCGATCCCGAACAGCAAAAGGGAAAAGCCTGCCTTTTCTCTGCCTGATCGAGATCGGTTACATATTCGGGATCATCGGCAAGATCATCACGCGTACTTATAATCTTGCGACCATATTCTATTTCATCAACTTTTTCATGGTACTGACAGATATTCTTCTCTTCTTCCGCAACAGCCGTTTAGACAGAGAAAGAGAAAACGGATCTGTCAGGGATTAGGTTCGCAATTTGGTATCTGGATGGAACCACCGGCAGCCCTTTCCTTCTGATGCATTTCCGGAACTCTTTCACTGTCCCTGCTTTCCGTTTCAATTATTGCGGATTTGACCATTCGATGCGTCCCTGAGGCTTTGCGTATTTCTCAGGAATCACTCCTTTCAGGTCCTCTTCAATGAATTTTACGAGAAGCCCATTATCCGCTAACATTGTATCCGAAAGGATCCTCGCATCTGTAAACATTGTATATCCGTCTCCGCCGTTCAGCATATATTGCGTGATGCTGAGAGTATAAGACATATCGGGATCTACCTCTTTTCCTTCGATTTTGACATCGTAAACACGGCGTTCCCCCTCAACAGATACAAACTGATTTTTCTCGTCCTTTTTCACGCTGCTTTCAATATCATTATTGATGCGGAATGTGATCCCTGAGACCTGCGGGAAACCTCCGGTCGGTTTCGGAAAGGATGATACACCGAATTCCAGCGCATCAAGGATCATCTGTCCGCTGACTCTTGCCGTAACAACTTCATTACAATAAGGCAGAATGTCTATGATATCCTGAAATGTAACGTTCCCTGCGTACAGATTTGAACGAACAGAGCCGGCAACGATCATCGCGGTCTGAGTACCGCCTATGGCACGATATGCATCTGTCACCAGTTCACATAACCCATTTTCACCGGTCCTGCTGGAGTCTTCTTTTTCGTCCATTTTGATCAGATCAACAGAAAGAGAGCCTATTTTCCGATCCATGACAGGTGCGTAGGAATCAGTGATGTTATCAAGGAATGCCTTCATATCCATATCAACTTCTCTGTTCATATTTTTTCGTTCTACCTGAACTGCGGGAAATCCTGAAAGCACCGGCACAAGATCGACAAGCGTTTCTTCCAAATGGCCGTCTTTATAAATTGTCAGCTGACCGATCACCGAAATCTTGGTTCCTGTCTGCGCGATCGGGATCATTTTTCCCTGTTTGTCCAGGATCCTCGTGTTGTATATTTCATGCGTATGCCCATCGATCACCGCATCGATACCGGTCAGCTTTCCCACGACCGCGTTGCTCGAATAAATCGAATCACCATTTGCATAGATTCCCAGATGAGATACCAGGATCACAAGATCCGCCCCGCTTTTGCGGGCTTCGTCGATGCTTTTCTGCAGAGCATCACTCAGCCTGTCGCCTGTTTCATCCGCAAGGAAATCATACATCGGTTCACCCACTTCATCCACGATGTCCTTGATCGCTGACCTGGTGAACGTATCCGGCGTTACCACGCCGACAAAGCCGATCTTCAAGTCACCGGCCTCAAGGATCCGCCAGGGCTCAAATACCGGTTGCCCGTCGGCAGTACAGAAATTGGCACAGGTATACCCACAGGAAAGCTCCTCGGAACAATCATCCAGTACATCAAATCCGAAATCAAATTCATGGTTTCCCGGAATAGCAAGATCATATTCCAGTTGATTCATCATCTTAATGATCTCTTTTCCATTGGAAATGGCTCCGATTGCGGCTCCCTGAATGGCGTCTCCGGCATCTATCAGAAGGACATGATCATACTGGGATTCAAGCTCCTTCTGCGAGTCCATCATAACCGATGGAGTCCTGATATCCCACATGCACATCGTTAGTGTGTAGGATCACTGCAGCCACTTCTTCGGGATCGCCTGCAAGGTATATGGTATCCGTTTCAGCCGTATCAGTCAGGGGTCCTTCGGCTGAATACGCAAATACACTTACAGTGATCGATAGAACCAGTAATGTGAAAAGAATTGTATTGGATATTTTTTTCATTGATTTTTCCCTCCCATGTTCCTTCTAAAAGCCGGGGATAATATTACCGCCGGACGCGGCCCGGTCAGTGTCACCTGTCTCTGATCAGGAGGAGCGAACCGGAACTTACGGTTACTTCCGCTGTTTTTCCCGGAAGCGGCTCGTTGCTGATCCCGTATTGATTTTCCGTCGTGATCTCGGCATTTTCCAGCGGATACTTCGCGTTTTTTATCGTGATGCCCTTGGCTTCACCAACAATATTCACAAGGGAGAAAAAGGGATACCGATCCTCGATATAAGCCGCCGAGCGGGAAACGATCTCAAATTCCGAATAGTCATCTACCGCCAGTGCCTTTTTTCCGCGGTTGTCCAGATAGACCAGGCTGTAAATATTCTCAAGCGCGTGGTCCATACGTCCGCCAAACACCCCAAGCAGCAGAAATTCGTTATATCCGCGGGAGACTGCTTCCCGCACAGCCGTAAAAGTATCCGTATAATCTTTTTCGCATGGCAGAACGATGGTTTCTATCGGCAAATGCGGATTTTCATGAGAATCGAAATCCCCTATGATGAGATCCGGTATTATCCCCAGACGTGCACGGTGTTTCAGCCCGCTGTCACAGCATATTACAAAATCATCGGGCTCCAGATAACCCTTCACAGTCTCATAATTCCCGATATCCGCTCCTCCGATAATAACACAGCGCCGCATCTGTTTTTCCTTCCATACATTCTGACTTTTTCACATGCTTATCTATTTTCAATCAATACGATTATAATAAAAAATCAGGAGAGAGCAATTGAAACTGTCGAAATTATCCAAAACATCTCTTTTGCTGTTTATCTGTTACGGCATAGATAAAGCTGCCGCTGTACTCAGGCAGATGATCATCGGGCGCCAGTTCGGGCTTTCCGTGGAGCTGGATGTTTTCAATATTGCCAATAACCTGCCGGATATGCTGTTCACGCTCATCAGCGGAGGGGCACTTTCCATGGCACTGATCCCGGTCATGTCCGATATTATAAATAAAGAAGGGAAAAAAGCCGGATGGAAGCTTTTTTCTTCCATAGCCAACCTTTCCTTCCTTTGCGCGGGAGTATTATCCATCCTGACAGCCATATTCGCAAAGCCGCTGGTCGTTTCCGAGATCGGCGTCGCCCCGGGATTTACGGCGGATCAGCAGTATCTTGTGATCCGCCTGATGCGGCTGAACCTGATCGCGATGCTGATCTTCGCTGTCAGCGGGCTGATCACAGGCGGGTTGCAGGCTAACCGCCATTTTCTTCTTCCCGCGCTTGCACCGATCTTTTACAATTTCGGACAGATATTCGGGGCTGTGATCCTGTCCCCTTCAGAACCATACCGGATCGGTCCTTTTTCACTGCCCTGTTACGGCATGGGAATCGACGGGCTGGTCGCGGGAGTGATCATCGGCGCCGCGGCACATTTGCTGGTCCAGCTGCCGGCACTGTTCCGCCACAAATTCCAATGGTTTCCGGAAATCGCTTTTCAGGATGAGAAGGTGCGCAGGGTTCTGAAAGTTCTGGGCCCCCGCATCCTTTCCGTTTTCTTTGTACAGCTGATATTCATCATTCGTGATAATTACGCATCGAGGCTCGCTTCGGGAGCTGTGACAGCGCTCAGCTACGGCTACATGTTCCAGCAGCTGCCGGAAACACTGATCGGGACAGCCATCGGAACGGCTATCCTGCCGTCACTTTCGTTATTCATATCCGATAAAGAAATATCAGCCTACCGGGATGTGATCGATAAAGCCTGCCGCATCGCTCTTGCGTTTTCCATAGGTTCAGCGGTCATCATGGCCGTGGGCCTCGGTCCGGTCATCGGCTCGTTCTTCGCGTTTGACGAGGTTCAAAACAGGCTGATGATGTGGACGCTCAGAGGTTTTCTGGTCGGGCTTGCAGGCCACTGTCTTCTGGAGATCGCCAATCGTTCATTCTATGCGCAAGAGCAGGCTTTTGTCCCCCTGCTGGGCACCGTTTTGAATGTCATCATCTACATAACATCCGGTTATGCCTTATTCCGGAAACTTGATGCGCCCGGGCTCAGTCTGACGGACTCGATCGCGTTTACGTTCCAGGCCTTCCTGATGCTGCTGATCCTTGCATATCCGAACATCGCGGGGCGGCTGCTTTCCGGGAAGGAATTTCTTCCCGCAAAGATCAATATCCGTTCGACAACGATCCGTTCTTTTTTAGGAGGATTGGCTGCCGGAGGTATTTGTTTTTTGTTTATAAGCTTTTTAAATTTCAATATTCTGGTAAAATCAATTCTGGGAATGGGCTTTTCGCTTTTTATCTATATGATTTTTATCATTCCCGAAATAAAACTGTTGAAACGATTTTAGTCAAGCAGCGGTTTTTACCTCACGGCAGATATTTTTTACACGGATATGCGACAACTGCATGAAGCATTACCGGAAAAACCGCAGCGATCATAACGATAACGTTTATCAGAAAGATCAAATAAAGAGGAAAAAATGAATCAACAACAACCGCAGGGGATGCCCCCTTATAACCCGAATAACCCTCCGCGCGGCAATTTCCCGCCACCGCAGGGTACTGTTCCGAACGGATACGGACAGCCGATGAACCGGCAGCAGGGAGCCGGAAACCCTCAAATGGCCAATCCGCAGGGACCGCAGCCCAAACAGGGAAATAATCAAAGTAAAAACAAAAAGAAAAAAACCAAAAAACAGAGCGGTTCTATTGTCGGCTGGGTATTTCTCGGAATTTTTTTGATGATCGCTCTCGCGATCGGGGGCGGTTACCTGGGTTACAAATCAGCGATCAATGCCCGTGAGGCCGAATATACACGCAAATCCAGGATGGCGGCAGCCGAACAGTATCAGATGGCACTGGCTGATATCGAACAGGGAAAATTCAATAATGCCCAGACCCGTCTGAATTATGTACTTGAAGTGGACCAGAATTACCCCGGGGCGTTTGAAAAACTGCAGGAAGTCCATATGGCACTGTATCCGACGGCGTCACCGACGCCGATGATGACCGCCACACCGCAGCCTACCGCGACAACGGATACACGTGGTGAAGAAGAGGTCTTCCAGGCGATCCAGCAGGCGATGTACAGTCAAAACTGGGAATATGCCATCACGCTGATCACCACACTCCGTGACAGGAATCTTTCATACAGAGGAATTGAAGTAGACGGGATGTATTATATCGCCCTCCGGAATTACGGTATTCAGCAGATCAATGCGGGATACCTGGAAAACGGCATTTACAACATCACTCTCGCCGAATCCTTCGGGCCTATTGACAACAACGCTGAGAATATGCGTGCCGCTGCCCGTTCCTATCTTTCCGGCGCCGGCTTCTGGGAGATCAACTGGTCAAAAGCGCTTGAATACTACAGCAATGCGGCATCTGTATATCCCGCTTTGTTTGACAGAGCCACAATGCTGTCGGCAAACCAGCGTTTTGCGGAAGCCTCCTTCATGGTTGCAGCCGAATATATAGCGCGTGAAGATTTTTGCGGCGCGATTCCTTTCTATGAACAGGGCCTTCCGATTACATCGAGTGAATCAGTACAGATGACTGCCACAGCCGTGTATCTTATCTGTTATCCGCCTCAGCCCACTGATGAACCCGATGCTGAGCCCGAATTCTATGACCCCGAAGAATACTTTCCGGGTGATTTTAACTCGGAAGATTATTAATGATCAACAGACCGAAATTTTTTTGTCTTATCTGTGCCGGAATGAGACTCATTCCGGCACAGGTTTCTGTAACCGGCTTTTTCCGCAATATCTTAACATATATTAATAGGGCTTTAGACACCGTACAAAAATAAATCTTGCCCGACGATCAGATGTTTCTACCCCGGATAAATGAATTGATAAGTGGATCATAAAGAATTCAGTAACTAATTGTCACTTTTTTTAAGAATGATAGTTTGTTATGATATAATGATTATTCGCTTGTAATATTTGACAGGCGAATTGTGCCTGTTAACGCCGTTTATCAACGGCTTGTTATGACCAAATGAATTAAATGATGCTACATCATACACGAAGGAGATAACACGTGGAAACGAAAGGTTTGGTAGCGTTAGGAATCAGTCTTGCATCACCGGATACGATCCGCAGCTGGTCACACGGCGAAGTTTTGAAACCGGAGACCATCAACTACCGCCGTCTGCGCCCTGAAAAAGACGGCCTCTTCTGTGAGGCGATTTTCGGGCCGACAAGAGACTGGCAGTGCTATTGCGGTAAGTATAAGAACCCGCGTTACAAAGGAATCATCTGCGACAAATGCGGAGTGGAAGTCACGAAATCTTCAGTCCGCCGGGAACGTCTTGGCCACATCGAATTGGCAACTCCGATCGCCCATATTTGGTATACTCGCCGTATTCCGTCATATCTTGGATTGCTGCTTGATATTTCACGCC
Organism: Flexilinea sp.; assembly: GCA_036723985.1. Lineage (GTDB taxonomy): Bacteria > Chloroflexota > Anaerolineae > Anaerolineales > Anaerolineaceae > Flexilinea. Next base: position 5,602 of record DAIMGK010000143.1, on the reverse strand, counting down.
GCAATCTGGATCGTGTTCTGTATTTCGCCCAGTATATCGTGACATTTGTTGACGAAGATGCCCGCCAGAAGGCACTCAGCAAGCTTGAGGATGATATCAACGGGACAGAACGCGAACGCGCGCAGGAAGTCAACATGAAGATCCTGAGCGTAAAACGTGAACGCGACGCAAAACTGAAGGAACTGCAGGAAAAGCGTGATCTGCTGCAGGCCAGCGGAGAAGAAGAAATCAGCAAACGCCTTGATCCCGTGATGGCCGAAGGACAGCGCCTGGAACAAACGCTCCAGGAATCCGTCGGAAAATCCGCTCCCATCGACATGTATTTCAATGCCGCGGGGATGGTCATCGTCAAAGCCGGCGAGACGATTTCCTTTGATCATATTTCCACAGTTCAGGAAGCAGTCCGTGAAAAGCTCGAATCCCTTGATAAGGAGATCAAGCTTCAGCAGCAGGCTGATATTGAAAAACTGGACATTGAAAAGATGAAGATCCGCGCCGAAGCAGAAGAGCAGATGGAAGCTCTCCGCAACCAGCACGCCGATCAATCCTCCGAGACCCAGAGTCAGAATTCCAAACTGCGCGAGGAACTGGAAGATCTGCAGCCCTTTACGTTCCTGAGTGAAACATCCTATCGTGAACTTCGCTCCCGCTGGGGGCAGGTATTCCGCGCGGATATGGGTGCGGAAGCTTTCTATGATATCCTGAAGCGTCTGGATCTGGATCAGCTGTCCAAGGACCTTTGGGCAGAAGTCCGCACGACAAAATCCAAGCAGAAGCGCAAGAAGGCCACATCCCGTCTGAAAGTGGTTGAATCCTTCCGCGCGTCTCATAACCATCCGGAATGGATGATTATGACCGTTCTGCCTGTGATCCCTCCGGATCTGCGCCCTATGGTCCAGCTGGACGGCGGACGTTTCGCGACTTCAGACCTGAATGATCTTTACCGCCGCGTCATCAACCGCAACAACCGCCTGAAGAGGCTCCTGGAACTGGGTGCGCCGGATGTGATCGTCCGCAATGAAAAACGCATGCTCCAGGAAGCGGTTGACTCCCTGATCGACAATTCCCAGCGCGGCAAGGCCCTTTCCCGCCGCGGACGCCGTGAACTGAAGTCCCTGAGCGATATGCTGAAGGGTAAGAAAGGCCGCTTCCGCCGCAACCTGCTGGGGAAACGTGTCGACTACTCCGGCCGTTCGGTGATCGTTGTCGGTCCGAAACTGAAACTGTACCAGTGCGGACTGCCGAAATCCATGGCGCTGGAACTCTATATGCCTTTCGTGATCTCCCGTCTGGTAAAGCACGGATACGCGACCAATGTCAAGGGTGCCCGCCGCTTGATCGAACGAAACCGCACCGAAGTCTGGGAAATTCTCGAAGAGGTCATCGGTGAACGCCCTGTAATGCTGAACCGTGCTCCTACCCTGCACCGTCTGGGTATCCAGGCATTCGAACCGATCCTGATCGAAGGCTCCGCCATCCAGCTGCATCCGCTGGCCTGTACCGCTTTCAACGCGGACTTTGACGGTGACCAGATGGCTGTTCATGTACCGCTTTCCGACAAAGCAGTCTCTGAAGCACGGACTCTGATGCTGGCTTCGAAAAACCTGCTGAAACCGGCTGACGGTGAACCGATCATCAGCCCCGGGAAAGATATGGTTCTGGGCATCTATTACCTGACGATGGAACTGGGCAAAGAACATCCCGGCGACGGGCGTGCCTTCTATGACTTCAATGAAGTGAAATACTGCTACGACGTCAACCAGGTCAACCTGCATACGAAGATCAAATTCAAGACCGTTACATATTATGATGAAGACGGTGTTCGCATGGCAGAACCGGTCACCAGGATCATCGATACAACTGTAGGCCGTGTGATCTTCAACAATATCCTGCCCGAAAAGATGCTCTTCAAGAACATGACTTTCGGAAAAGGCGAGATCAAAGACCTCATTTCCGAAGTTTACGATGTCTGCGGCCAGGATGAAACAACGATCGTTGCGGACTCCATTAAAGATATCGGTTTCGAATATTCCATGCGCTCCGGCTTGACCATGGCTGTTTCCGACATCACTGTTCCGCCGGAACGAAACGCGCTGCAGCGTGCCGCGGATGAAGAAGTTGAAAAGATCAACAAACAATACCGCAGAGGTCTCCTGACCGCCGCTGAGCGGGATGACCGCATCGTCGCTGTCTGGCAGGATACGACCACAAAGGTTTCCAAAGCCGTCCGGAATTACATGGATCCGGAAGGCGACATGGCGATCATGGCGAACTCCGGAGCTACAAAAGGCGGTTTCGGTCCTATCGGTCAGCTCGCGGGTATGCGCGGTTTGATGGCTGACCCGTCCGGCCGTATTATTACGCTGCCGATCAAATCCAACTTCCGTGAAGGTCTGGATGCGCTGGAATACTTCATCTCCACGCACGGCGCAAGAAAAGGTCTTGCGGATACCGCTCTGCGAACCGCGGACGCCGGTTACCTGACCCGCCGTCTGGTTGATATCGCGCAGGATCTCATCATCAACGATGACGACTGCGGTACGGATGAAGGCATCTGGATCCGCCGCTCTGATGATGTGGCGAAACAGTCCTACGCCGAACGTATTTACGGCCGTGTCACCGCTGAACATGTGATCGACCTCGATACCGGTGAAATTATTCTGGAAAAGGGCGAAATGGTCGACCATGAAGCGGCCCGCAAGATCCAGGCTGCTAATGTTCAGGAAATGAAAGTCCGTTCTCCCATGACCTGCCAGCTCAAGCACGGTATCTGTGCGAAGTGCTACGGTATGGATCTCGGACGCGGCAAACTGGCCGAACTCGGCGCTGCTGTCGGAACAGTCGCTGCCCAGTCCATCGGTGAACCGGGTACCCAGCTGACGCTGCGTACCTTCCACTCCGGCGGTGTTGCCCAGGGTGGTGACATTACCAGCGGTCTCCCGCGCGTTGAAGAACTGTTTGAAGCCCGCCGCACGCCGAAGGGTGAAGCGATCATCGCTCAGATCTCCGGTAAAGCCTTCATCATGCAGAATGACAAGTATGACGATGTCCGGATCGTACGCATTGAAAACAGCGAACTGATCTCCGACACCTATACCATTGAAGAAGGCTGGGAGATCCAGGTCCGGGATGAACAGTATGTCGAACTGGGCGATACGATCGCGTCCCTGGATGAGACACTGGTCGGGGCTGCCCACGCCGGACAGGTCCGCATTGAGGATAACAAAGTCATCGTAACTTACGAAAGCCGGACATCAGAGGAATACAACATCCCGACAAATGCCCGCCTGCTCGTAAAGGACGGCGACTATGTATCCGCCGGTACGCCGCTGACAGAAGGTTCCCTGAACCCGCATATGATCCTGAAACTGAACGGCCGGGATGCCTGCCAGATGTACATGCTGAAGGAGATCCAGGATGTTTACCGCACACAGGGTCAGAACATCAACGATAAGCACTTTGAAGTGATCATCCGCAAGATGCTCGGCAAGGTGCAGATCACCAGCTCCGGTGACTCCCCGTATCTGCCGATGGATGTTGTTGACTACCTGACGCTGAAGGATATCAACCGCAAGCTTGAGGAAGAAGGCAAGACCCCGGCGAAATACATCGAGATCCTGCTCGGTGTCACGAAAGCTTCCCTTTCCACCGATTCCTGGCTGTCGGCTTCGTCCTTCCAGCACACTATCAAGGTGCTCGCCAGCGCTGCCATCGGCGGCCTGAAAGACCCGCTCTACGGTCTGAAAGAAAACGTCATCATCGGTAAGCTGATCCCCGCCGGCACCGGTTTCGTCCCCGGTCGTTTCCTCCAGGGCGACGAGATCGTCGACGGCCAGCAGGCAGTCATCTCCAACCTGCCGACTGAGTAAAATACGGTCAGTATCTGAGATAATTGAAAAGGATGGTGAAATCACCATCCTTTTTGTTTATCAAAAGTAAAATGCGTAAAAAACAGTAACCCCAAACCTCGTTTATCAATTTTTCATACAAGCGTTGATGATCTCGAGCTTGTCCGGTTCGATATGGCATTGCAGGAAGAGAAGCTGAACACCGGCAGCCAGGGCTTCTTCAAAGGCGAGGGCGAAGTCCGGATCGGTTTCACGGTTGGGTCTGACTTCAGGGATACCTTCCATTTGGATCACAAAAGCGATGACCGCATGGTATCCCTCGGATACCGCCTGACGCAGTTCACGCAAATGACGGGCGCCGCGTTCCGTAGGCGCGTCGGGAAAATATCCGATGCCATCCACTTCCAGTGTGCAGCCCTTCACTTCCATCAGGTATCTTTCCCCGTTTCTTTCCATATAAAAATCGATCCGGGAATTTCGATAGCCGTATTCCGGAATGACGCGGTCATAGTCCTGTTTTTCCAGCCATTCCCGGGCAGCGGCATTCGGTGCCTGGCTGTCGATATTTACCATCATGCCGGTTGATTTTCGGACCGATATGAGATCATACGCCGTTTTTCTTTCCGGATTTTCCGCTTTCGACAGATATACTTCAGCCCCCGGAAGCAGCAGCTCCCGGCATCGGCCTGTATTCTTTACATGAACTGTTTCCTTCCGGCCGTCGATTTCAACATTCGCGATAAACCGATTCGGTCTGCTGACAAACACAGCCGGGATAACCGTTTTGTAATTCATATATTTCTCGTAATTATGAAGGTCCTGCGCTTTAGTACTGTCCCCGTCATCGGTTTCTGAACAGTCCCAATCTTATCTGAATTTTAAACTCCGAACTCTGAACTCTGATCCGTAAGCCATCCGCGGACAGCGTCAAGGACCATATCCAGATGCTGATCGTAATGATGGTTGTCGTCAGGAATACGAACGAGCTGAGCATTGCGGTAAGCCCCGGCAGCTTCTTCGGAATAATGATACGGAACAACATCATCCGCGTCCCCGTGGATAAGGAGGACCGGACCGGTATAGCGGGCAATGGCGTCCTCCACACGGATCATTTGCGCGGCACGGATATAATTTCCGTTCAACTCATTTCCGTTTTCCAGGATCAGCTGTTCAGGAATATTGTCCGGATCAAATGCTATCCCCAGCAGATCTCCCTTGCGTGCCATTTCCGGGATCATGATCGCTGGTGACATGGGGATGATCCCGCGGATAACCTCATGCTTCATAGCCGCGGCAAGCATGACTGTAAGCCCACCCTGGGAATGACCGCATAAGTACAGATCCGTCACAAACGGCAGCTTTCCGGCATGATCAATGACCGTCATGGCATTCGTCATCCATTTGAACAGTGTATGCTCACGGAACGTACCATCGCTTTTCCCATGGCCATACATATCCACACGCAAAACCGCGGCCCCTGTTTCATTTATGGCTTTGGATACAGCGATAATATGAGGCTCCTCACTGTGTCCCGTAAAACCATGGATCAAAATAACGAGTGGGCATTTTTCAGGATCGCCGGCAGGCATATCCAGTTCACAATGTAAATTCATTTTGTCACATATGATATTCATTTGTTTCCTGCTATAGTACTTTCCTTCTGTATGCGGGACGGAGTGCTTCGCAAGGTGCGAAAGCAAATATATGTGTGTTTGCAAAAGCGAGAGCCGTAAGGAACCGCTGCGCTGAATTAT
>DAIMGK010000142.1:0-12313 GCA_036723985.1 Flexilinea sp. | reverse complement strand
TCTCTTTTGAGATGACCGATTGAAAATCCCGGACGATGGTCGGAAACGGATGCGGTCCCATGACAGAACCGAGGCAGTAATGGGTATCATCGATACGGGAAGTCCATTCGCGCATCGCTTCCGACACAGCGTCTTTCAGCGTCCCGGTCCCTGAGGTCACAGGGACGACTTCCGCGCCCAGAAGCCGCATGCGGTAAACATTCAATGCCTGCCGGATCGTATCTTCTTTCCCCATATAAATGACACATTCCATATCCATCAGGGCGGCCGCGGTAGCTGTGGCAACACCGTGCTGTCCCGCGCCCGTTTCCGCGATAAGGCGGGTCTTTCCCATTTTCTTTGCCAGAAGTGCCTGTCCGAGTACGTTATTGATCTTATGGGCACCGGTATGGTTGAGATCTTCACGTTTGAGGTAGATCTTCGCTCCGCCGAGATCCCGCGTCATTTTTTCCGCATAGTACAGCCGGGATGGCCTTCCCGCGTACTCATTCAACAGGGTGGTAAGTTCCTGATTGAATTCGGCATCATCCTTCAAACGGTTATACTCACGTTCCAGTTCGATGACCGCATTCATCAGTGTTTCCGGAATATACTGCCCTCCGTGATCACCAAATCGTCCTTTACTCATACTTTTTTCTCTTTCTCCGCAGTTTTCAGATGCTTTCCGAACCGCGGTACGGGTTTTTCCCATAAAAAAAACCCCTGACAGTATTCTCTGTCAAGGGCGAATTATTATGGATCCGTGGTGCCACCTTGATTCATGGTTCAGACCATGCGCTTTACGGGATACAAACATATCCCCGGCAGGTAACGTCTGCCTGCAACGTCACAGTATACTCAGCACATCCGGCTTTTGACTGTGCCCTCCGCGGCCCATTTGACAATTTGTTTCTCACCTGACTCTCAGCACCGCAGGTTCTCTGTGGAGGCATCACTGTCTTTACTTCCGCATCATCGGTTTCTTTATTGAATTAATCCGAAAGTATATCACGCCGAAAAAATTATGCCGGTAAATTGTGACACTTTTTTTCATCAATAATGTGAGATGATCTGAGACGGAAATATATAGTTGTTTAAAATGAGTACAAATAAAATTTTTAACAGGTTTTTGTATACACCAATAACAGAAAGGATCAAGATAAGGTGATAACGATCAGACCGATCACGGAAGATGACACTGAAAAGTTATATCAAATGATGTGCCGGCTTGATGAAGAGACTGAGTTCATGATGTATGAACCGGGAGAACGTCAGGTAAAGGGAAACGATCTCCGCCGGCTGCGTTCCAAAATCAAAGCGGCAGCTTCCGGGTACGATCTTCTGCTGGCAGAGATCAATGAAAATGATGAGATCATAGGCTATATCCAGGCGGAAAAGGGAAAACTGAACCGTATCTCACACACAGCATATATTGTCGTCGGAATACGCAGACAATACCGCGGGCAGGGGATCGGAACGGAGTTCTTTCAAAGGCTTGATCAATGGGCGAAAGCAAACGGTATCATCCGGCTGGAACTGACAGTTGAATGCACAAATCCGGCAGCAAAAAGATTATATGAAAAGAACGGTTTTCAGGTCGAAGGGATCCGGTCAAAGGCCATGAAAGTTAACGGCAGATTGACCGATGAGTATTATATGGCGAAGATCCTTGATTAACTAAAGAAACTGAAGAATTATCCGACCATGTTTTTTCATTATTCCAATTTTTTCCGTAATGCCGATATAATTAACACCGGGGTGTGTAAATGGGAAAAGTAACGATCAAGGATGTGGCAAGAGAAGCGAATGTTTCATTCACTACGGTTTCCCGTGCGCTGGCAGGGAATCCGGAGATCAGTGAAGCGACGCGGGAAAAGATCCTGAGAATATGCCATGAGATGGGGTATACGACAAATTATGTCGCCCGTTCCATGATCAAGAAAAAAACCGACCTGATCGGTCTGATCGTTCCTTCCATCGATAATCCCTTCATGTCCGAATTCGCTTATTACGCTGAGATCACCGCCCGCAAATCGGGATATAACATCATGCTCTGCAATTCTTATCCGGACCTCAGCCAGGAACAGACCGCCATGCGGCTGATGGTCGGACATCAGGCAGACGGCATCCTGATCATCCCGCAGAAACCTGTGAGCCGTGAGACTCTCAAGCAATACACCAGCCTGGTCCCCACTGTATTTTTAAGTGAAAATCTTCGTGACCATGATGAGAGTTATGTTTCCGTTGACAACCGAAAGGGAACTATCCTGGGAACGGAATACCTGTATCAGCTGGGGCACCGGAATATTTTATATTTCGGGAAGAGAAAAGGCAGCACGACGCATCAGCTGCGTGCGGAAGGATATATCGAAGCCTGCCGGAAACTCGGCATGGAACCGCAGATCATCTCTTTCGACGCGGGAGAAAGCTCCATCGGGCTCGGTTACAAAATGGCGCAGGAGGTGCTCAGCGGGAACCGCCGTTTCAGCGCTGTTTTCGCTTCAACCGATACAAACGCCATCGGACTGATGCAGGCAGCCGAAGAAATGAATATCCGGATCCCGAAAGATATCTCATTGCTGGGATTTGACAATATCCGGCTTTCCTCCCTCCCGCAGATCGACCTGACGACTGTTGAACAGCCAAAAGAAGAAATGGCGGTCAAGGCCGTCACGATGCTTATTGACAAGATCGAGAAACGATCCGTCGGCAGCGCCCATGAGATCATCCCGCCGCGGCTGATCGTACGCGGTTCGACCGCGGAATTCCGCTGTTAGTTGTTGGTTGATGGTTGGTGGTTGGCAGAGAGCGAATTACGCAGCGTTTCCTTGTGATGGACAGGCCATCCTGTCAGAGAATCATTTTATTCCCTATCCCATATAATGGGACTGTCACCGCCGGCTCAGGGGTGAGTTTTCGGTGACAGTCCCGAATTTTGTTTTTTTACCTGTGATACTTTTTTACTGCGATCCAGCCGGCGGCCAGGATCACACAGGAAACGCCAAGCCAATTCAGAGCGGTTTTCAGGAGCGCGGCGTACGATTCGGCAGATTCGCCGCTGCCGGGCATACCGCCCGGAGGCGTCATGCCGCCGTTACCGAAACCGGAACGGGACGTACTCCCATCACCTGACCCCGGCGGCATCATCCCGCCGCTGCCCATGGAAGGCGGTTCAGGCCTTTGGTCCTGTCCATCAGGAACAGATGTCGGGCTGTCTTCCGCGCAATCAGGCTTTTTGCACGTGGAATCATCTGAGGCTTCCGCATCTTCGGTTTTATCACCGGTCTGAGGTGTTTCCTGGGAAGGACCACCGGGGAAACCGTTCCCGAATGCCGGCGGTGTCATCGTACCGAAATTTTCCGGCATCTGTGTTCCGTCCATACTTCCCGGTCTGCCTCCGCCGAAACCGCCCGGCCTTCCTCCGCCGAATCCGCCCGGCATACCGCCGCCTCTGCCTCCCTGCGGCCCGCCGTTGTTCATGGAACCCATATCGGAGAGGTTCAGAGAAGAAGCATCCACATAATTCATATTTTCAGTGGTTTCACCGTTTTCCAACTGCAGTTTGATGCTCTCTATACGCAGTTCGCAGAACTTCCGCAGCGCCGGGACACCTTTTTCAAACTCCTCATAGGTGTAGAAGGAGGTCGGATCCTTTTCAACATAGGGCGCAATGAGCTCATAAGCGTGGTCAATGATCCCAAGGATATCCACTGTTTCCAGAAATTCACTGAAATACTGATGATACAGTTCGGTATATTCTTCACTTTGGAAGATCCAGTTCAGCATCGGACGGTCTTCCGATCCGCCGGATACCGGGGCATCGATGGGTGAATTCACAGAAGATGACGCGTCAGAGCTCTGGAAGGTGCCGTAAGCGAGGTTGTAATCCCAGGGAATCATCGCCAGCTTTCCGTCTTTCTCATAGAGATAATAGTTATGGATCATCCCGCCTGTATAGCTGTCACCGTTGCAGACAAAATTGTGCACGACGAAATAGCGGATCACCTGTTCAACATCTACCACATTTTCAATATCTTCATTGGCGGAAAGCTTCCACAGCGATTCGATCAGACGCGCCTGGTCCGCACTCGTGATATCTGTCTTGGCATTATTCCAGATGTTGGAATAACTGTCCGGATCATCATCGGTATACTGCAGCTTGATGTCGGATGAGCCCATACCGCCGAAACCGCCGGGACCGCCTCTCCTGCTGTTTCCATCCGGCCTTTCCCCGCCGAAACTGCCGCCATTCGGGGGCTGCGGAAAACCGTCGGGGATGGATGTCGGGTCAAAGCCTTCCGGGAAACCGCCGGCCGGCATAGATGTGGGATCGAAGTCCCCGGGGAAACCGCCGCCGGGCATCGATGAGGGATCGAAATCCTGCGGAAAACCACCGGGCATCGATGAAGGATCGAAACCTTCCGGAGCGGATCCGGCATTTTCCGTCGTATCTTTCCGCGTTTCAGACGTCGCGCCGCTCATATCTGCTGCATTGCCATCCGGCGTTTCAGCGGGGCTTTTACCGGCATTTCCGCTGTTTTCGGAGGACGTTCCAGCTGCATCCTCATCGTCAGTTATGCCGAACATTTCCTTCCAGACCGCCATCATGTCGAAATCCCGTCCGTTGCCGCGGCCGCCGCCAAATCCCATGCTGTCCGGTTTATACAGTTCACCGGCTTCGGATCCGTAATTCCGCTGAAGGAAGGAATCTTCCACGCCTTCAACCGCCAGGTACAATCCCCAATCCTCACCGTTGACTGTAATATACACGAAACTGCACAGCGGGGTATTCACACCGAATTCCTTCATCAGCGTATATGCCAGGTAGTCTTTCATCATCGTTGAGTCCTGGATCAGGTTGTTCAGCGCGAGTTTGTCCAGACCGTAATAGCTCTTTCCTGTTTCATACTGGTCGAATTCGATCTTGAAACTGTAGCGGTCGCTGTCAAGCTGGGCTACAGTGGAAAGGGATGTGTTCCCTTTCCCCCGTATGCCGACATTTTTGAAGGCTTCGCCGTCAATGACCACCGCAGCCGGAGAATACACCTCAGATGTCGCGGTCTCCAGAAACCCTTCCCAGTCATCCATGACAATATCAATGGTATGGACCCTCGAATTGTCAAAAAGACGTGTTTCGTATCCCGTGGAGCGGTTCAGCGATTCCAGACCGATGGATTTGCCGTTCATCAACAGAATCGTGATAGCCAGCATTACCGCTGTGACTGTCCATGCGATTTTGTCAAAATTCTTACGCGAAACCATGGTATTACCCCATGTAATCTCCGTTGTAGGAGACGATCACAGCGCTGTTGACGCCCGGAATTTCGGCAAGGGCGCTGACAAAATCGGTGTTATCATCCTTGAGGCGGACTTCAATATTCAGTTCCGTGCCGCCGCGCATCGCGGATTTGGATTTCACAACGCTTTTCAGGACATTCTTATTGACCATTTCTTTCGCTTTGGTTTCCGCGTCAAAATTATCGCAGTTCAGGACGACGATATAAGGATGGGTATTGGATTTATGGTTGACAAAGACCAGAAGGACGATCCCGATCACGACGCTGCCGATGATGGCAAGGGGGATCATTCCGGCGGCAAGGATAATGCCTGCCGCGATCGACCAGAACAGAAATGCGAGGTCCATCGGTTCTTTTACCGCAGTGCGGAAACGGACAATGGACAGGGCGCCGACCATACCGAGGGACAGGACGACATTGGATGTGACAGCGAGGATCACGGTGGAAGTGATCATGGTCAGGGCGACCAGCGTTGTGCCGAAGCTTTCGGAATACATCACACCGCGGTAGGTCTTTTTATAGATCATGTAAATATACATGCCTACACAGAAAGAAAGGACGATCGTCAGGACCATATCAAGGACGCTGACAGCGGCTACATTTTCAAGAAAACTTGATTTGAAGATATCGTTAAAAGTCATGATTTTTTTACTCCTGTTTTTTTTATTTATTTGTATTGGATCCGTTTTTTTCTCTCCTTCAGGATCCGAATATTTCATTATTTCAGGGCATCCTCAAATTTTTTATCTTTAGGAAGATACCTTATTCAGTCTTATTTACTGCTGATCACTGACCACCGGCCACTGACCACTTATTCATATAATCTGCATGCAGCGTATTTGGAATACGCGCTGTTACGACGGTCTCCCAGCTGTACGGCATCACGGATGATATCGGGCAGATAATTGTCCCACTTCACTTCCAGAATGCTGGGGGAATCTTTGGCCGCGACTGTAGGGCAGTCCGGATTCAGAAAGTCTGTACAGCGAAGGCCTGTCCGGATGTTGTAATCAAGGGTCACGCGGACATTACCGGGTCCGTAAACAAAAGGTTCCCGGGTATAGTCAACGATCACTTTCGGTTTCAGCCCCTGGTTACGGAGCCTTGCATAGAATCCAACGATCACTTCGCTGGGGTCGGATGCCATCCAGTCAATATCACCGTTTACGATAGCCTGTGCCTGGTCTGCTGTCAGGGAAGCGCTGTCCTTATACCCCAGACCGCCGTGTTTGAATTTCCGTTCCAGGTGGATAACGGATGTACTGCGGTTATAGAGGCGGATGCGGTATTTTTCACGGACACACATGCCGTTCTGCTTTTCACTCAAAGCTTTATCGTATAAGTTGTCAAAATATAAGCTTCTGATTTCATAAAGACCGTTGACGGCATGCGGATCACGCTTCATAACAGCGGACAGCCGCTGGCGTAAAACCAGAATATCCATCAGATTGATCTCATGTTTGATCTCATGTCGAAACTGCATTTCTTTCTCCTTTCACATTATTGTTTATAATCACCGAACCTTTGAAGAACCATAGATTTTTCAGGTCGTTTTCGATCTTTGCTGACGGCAGCGGATACGATCCGAAGAATGGAATCGTCACCGTTTCACCGGATCCTACTCGCGGGGACAGTTCCGCTGACGCGCGATCGTCTCCGTGTGACCCGCGGGAAGCAGCAGTCTTCCGTTTACGCTATGATTCCGTCCCCATTTTGCGGCGATCGTTTCCCGGATACGCAAAAAAATACCGGAAATCATTCTCCAAATGCTTTTCCCTTCTATTTCCTGATCAAATTTATAGGTTTTTGTAATATTTATCATTGGTTTCTCCTTAATTACAAGAGCTGTTTTCGCGGTGACAGTTCCGTTGACGCGTAACCGTTCCCCTTGAAGTATCTCACTTTCGGACAGTCCCCATGAGGAATCTTTATCGATCCCCGGATGTTATTAAATTCTTAAACCTGACAGTTAAAAATACGAGTTATTCGACGTAAAACAAGCAGCCCTGATAAAATGCCTGCGGAATGCCATGCTTCGCATCGGCGCGGAGCGGGATCATTTGTGCCTGCAATTGTACTTCCCGCGCCCGGTACTAAATAGCCGGGGACCACGAGCTGAGAGCAAGCTCACGCGTGGCCCCCGGCACCCCTTTTATAATTTCGCGAGAGGCCGGCTGATATAATTTTTGTTAAAATGCCAAGGTTCCTATTATTCCCGACAATTAGGTCTGAAATTCAACTGTCAAGTTTCAGTTAAATTTATAGAATATGAACCTGTGATAAACCTTAGGGGAACGCTGATTTTTATGCCTTCAGCCGGTTCTGCAAATTCAAGGGGATCATCACTGCAATGATCCGGCGCCTCAAGGGGAAGCCAGAAATCGTCCGGATGATCAATGCCATGATCATTGATGCAGGCAAAATATCAGACATGATCCTGACCGGAGAAAATAAAGGGACGGTTACGTATCAGCGTAACCGTCCCCGGGAAAAATGCCCGATGCAGCCTGTTCAAAGGCGCAAACGAGAACAAATCATTTTTTTATTTAAAGCTTCCGTACATACCGACGGCTTCATCCACGGTGATCTCACCTTTAGCGACCTGGAACGACGCCTGCCGGATCTGGACCGTCAGGGGATCCAAAATACCAAGGATTTCCGGAGATATGGTACGATCCGCGGGCACCTGGCCGAAAGGCGCGTAAACCGAATCAAGGGAGAAATCCGTTGTGGGCGTTATCAGGCGCTTCACCGATGCCATTCTGTTCAGTTCTTCCTTTGTGATCAGGAACCGCATGAATTCGTTTGTCATAGCAAGATCATTGCACTTCTTGTTAACAGAGAACTGTATGGAAGGACTGTCGATAAAATATCCGCCCTTGTCTGTAAGCGGGATCGGTGAAAAGGTATAATCGAAAGGCGATTTTGTGAAAGCCTCAGACTGGCTTTCCCGTTTTTTGGTTCCGGATACGGTATCCGCGGTGCAGATCATCATCGGCACATCGCCTTCAAAGAAGCGCAGGATCACTTTGGTATAGTTGTCTTCGATCTTGTCGCACTCCTCCATACTGATAGTGCCGTTCTGCAGCAGCATTTCCACTGTTTCCAATGCCGGACGCATGTATTCTCCCGCGGCGGGATCCATTGCATTGGCCAAAGCAAGCGCTTCCGGGTTTTCTGCAAGTGTGGCTACAAACAGCGGATAAGCTACCGTATTCATAAAACTGCTGGACGATTTGAGGCTGTAGCCCATCATGGGACTGGGATATCCTTTGCTGCGGAATTGTTCGCAGACGGTCATCAGTTCATCCCATGTAGTCGGGATGCTGAGGCCTTCCTTTTTAAACAGATCGTTGTTCACCAGCATTCCATAGCTTCTTGAGAAAACCGGCACCAGCAGCACATGGCCTTCCGCGTCATGGTTGATCAGTCCGGGGCGGATGCTGTCAAGTTTCAGCCCCAGGGCGGAGTCCGAAAGATCTTCCATGTTAGCAAATACCTGTTGGTATTGTTCATTTCCGATCATCGAGGCATAGGAGAAGAAAATATTGGGTTTGTCATTGCTTTCCAGCACCGTGCCCAGGACGTTGCTGTAGTCATCCAGCTTCACATAGCTTAGCTGCACATTCGGATAGATTTCGTTGAATTTGTCAAATTCAGCTTCCAGCGCCTCAAAGTTATCATAACTTCCGGCTACAGTGATCTTGCAGCTTGTCTTCGTATCAAGCGCGGGCTTGAATCCGGCGGCGCTTTTTTCTTCCTTTGGTTTTCCGCCGCCGCAGGCCGCCAGCGATACAAGCGTGCAGATGACAATAATGGTATAAAGCAGTTTTTTCATGATCTGACCTCCTTGATTCTGCGAATCTCTTTGATTACAAGTTTAATATCTATCGGTTTCGCGATATGTCCGTTCATGCCGGCGTTCATACACTCCGTGACATTTTCCGAAAACGCGTCCGCCGTCATGGCGATGATCGGGATGGAAGACGCCCACGGATCATCCAGTGCCCGTATTTTCCTTGTGGCTTCAAGCCCGTTCATCTCCGGCATCTGTATGTCCATAAAGATCAGGTCATAGCTTCCTTTTTCCGCCTGACTGATCATATCCACGCAGATACGTCCGTTTTCGGCGCGCTCCGACGTGATCCCAAACATACCGAGCATGGCGGAAACGATCTCCCAGTTGATGTCATTGTCCTCCGCGACGAGAATGTTCATTCCCTGCAGGTCGGAGTAATCATTCTCCGGCTCAACGGACTTTGACTCTGTCCCAAGGAGAGAATTGATCTTATCGTACAGTTTGGAGCGGAACAGCGGCTTGGTGACAAAACCGTTTGCCCCGGCTTCCTTCGCCTTATCCTCTATATCCGACCAGTCATAAGAGGAAACCAGCAAAATGGGAGTGCTCGAACCCGTTTCCTCACGGATCCGGCGGATCGTTTCGATTCCGTCGAGCCCCGGCATCCTCCAGTCAAGGATCACAACACTGTAGTCCCGCCCTGCCTGATGCCGGTGCGTGATCATGCCGAGCGCTTCCAGTCCGCTTCCGGCATGCTCGGCTGTTACGCCGAGAGACTCCAATGTGTCAACTGCCGTATCCAGAAGGACCTGGTCATCATCGACGATCAGGATATCCATCGGATCAAGCATCATATCCTCCCTTTGCCGATCCGCGACAGGAAGATCCAGAACCACGGTAAATGTCGTTCCTTTTCCCTGTTCGCTTTGGCATTCGATGGTACCTCCCATCAGATCGACCATCTGCTTTGTGATGGCAAGGCCAAGCCCGGTTCCCTGAATGCTGTTCACACGGCTGTCTGTCTGGCGCGAAAATGGCTGATACAGGTTTTCCATAAATTCCGGACTCATGCCGATGCCGGTATCAGAGACTCTGTAGGTCAGCCGCACACAGCCGGGTTTCTGACTTTCATCCTCGTATATGTCCACACTGACAGATCCGCCGGGTTCCGTGTATTTGATGGCGTTTGAAAGGAGGTTGATATAGATCTGATTCAGCCGGAGCTGGTCGGCGTAGAAATACTCTCTTTCCATCTTGCCGATGCGGAAATTGAAATCGATATTCTTTTCCTTGATCATCGGTTGTGATATGTTCACGAGGTTTTCCACCGTCTCAACGATGGAAAAGGTCAGCGGGCTGAGGTTCAGTTTTCCGCTCTCGACTTTGGATATGTCCAGAATATCATTGATCAGGGTGAGCAGATGGTTGCTGGCCATCGAGATCTTCCGCAGGTTTTCCCCTACCGACACCGTATCGCCGAGATTCTTTTCAGCGATCGTTGTCAGGCCGATGATCGCGTTCATCGGCGTACGGATGTCATGAGACATCGTAGAGAGAAAATCGGTTTTCGCTTTGCTTGCCGCCGCCGCTTCACTGGCCGCGGTCTGGAGCTTCTTATTAAAATACATAATGATTGACAGATCAAATATGAACAGGACCACGAGGCCCGCGGAAACGAAGCCGATCAACAGCCAGTTTTCGGTATTTACGTTCAGATACTTCATCGGCATGAAGCTGAGCAGCGTCCATCCGTCAGTCGCGGTAACCGGGGTATAGGCGAGTATACATTCCTCACCGCGGGAGTTGCGCATGGTAAAGGAACCGGTTGACGAAGTGATTTTTTTGAAGAGCTCCTGCGCCGAAGCAGGATCCACGGTGTTGTAAGACCTGTAAAACTCAAAGAAATTGGAATTTTTGTAGGAGTGCCCTTTGATGATATAGCCGCCCTCCGCATCGATCATGGAAAGCTCGGCGTTTTCAAGCTCTTCCCGCGGGAAGACCCATTTCTGTTCCATTTCCGACAGCGGCAGCACACGCAGCAGAATAGCGTTCCGGTGATCATCAGTCTGCGGATCACGAAGTGTAACAATATTACAGAAAGCAATGGACTGTTCACCGTTGACCGGGTTTGTATAGGCACGGGAAATGTTGATGGATTCCCCGATCCCGTGGATCCAGCTCACATCGTTCAGAAGCCCTGTCCGTTCGTAAGAGACGGAATAATCGTCAGGGGCGCCGCGGTTGGCTCTTGTAGACAGGCCGGACAGTGTATCCTGATATACAATATGTGCTGAAGTGTTCGGCAGTACGTGAGAGATCCGGATGAAGGAGACGGCTTCCTCCATGGTCATGTCATTACTGTCGATATATTGCGCCCATACGTCGCTGATGCGCTGCTCGCCTTCCAGATAATTCTCGGTGACATGCTCCATGGTGATCGTGGTGTTTTCAAAATGCTCGATCTGCCGTTGGGTCGTTTTTCTGCTTGTATAGTTGGAATAAAGAACCACGAAGGTCAGAAGTGCGATCATAATGAGCACATTGACGATGATGATCCAGACTTTTTTCATTGCGCTTTTTTCTCCCCCAAAAGATTCATTTCCACACGGATCGACCCATTTTCCGAGGCAAGGGTATTAATCAATTTATAGCATTATATCATAAGAAGAAGCGCTTTCATCGTCTCAAATATATTGAGGACAGATTTGCAAAAATGATGGGGGAACAGCTTTTGGCTGAGAGTGATTTCTATATCTGAGATTTGACAGTTAAAAATACACGATATACGTCGAAAAATAATAGCTTAGACAGGCGAAGAAATTGCCTTCGGAATTCAATGCTTCGCAGCGGCGCGGAGCAGGATCGTTTGTGCCTGCCAAAATTCTTCCCGCGCCTTGTTCTAAATAGCCGGGGTCCACGAGCTGAGCAAGCTCACGCGTGGACCCCGGCACCCACCCCCATGAAAATATGTGTAAGACGGGCAATACGAGTTATATACCGTAAAAACAAACGACCTTGACAGGTCTGATTAAATGCCTTCGGAGTATTTTGCTTCGCAGCGGCGCGGAACGGAATTGTTTGTGCCTGCAAAAGTACTTTCCGCGCCTGGGTTTATTTAACCGGGGTCCACGCGCTGAGCAAGCTCACGCGTGGACCCCGGCACCCCCGTGAAATATGTGTAAAACGGGCAATACGAGTTATATACCGTAAAAACAAACGACCTTGACAGGTCTGATTA
>DAIMGK010000141.1:0-12720 GCA_036723985.1 Flexilinea sp. | reverse complement strand
TTAAAAAATAGGGATTTTTATGATCCCGATAAAAAACGGCGTAGCTGATTAATTCGACTACGCCATTTTCAATTCCGGGTGAGGCGCCGGTGGTGTAAACTCACCGATGCAGTTCCATACGATTCTGATGCGTTGGACTCGCTTACCATTTATTTGCTCTGCTTTATAAACTATAATT
Source organism: Flexilinea sp. (assembly GCA_036723985.1). Lineage (GTDB taxonomy): Bacteria > Chloroflexota > Anaerolineae > Anaerolineales > Anaerolineaceae > Flexilinea. The sequence continues at coordinate 12,542 of DAIMGK010000141.1, read as the reverse complement.
TTCTCTACGAACTCCCGGATGATCTCTGCATTCAGTTCCTGAATATCAGTGTATTTCCTCACGAGGTTGAGAAATTGTACTGCATTATCATTGGCATCCTGCTCTGAGGCAATCAGAGTGCGAAGTTCAGTTACTCGAGCCTTTAACGTTTTTTGTTCATTTTCGTAATTATTGTTCAGTTTCACGAAACGTTCATCGCTGATCTTTCCTTCAAGATTGTCCTCATACAAGTGCTGGATAATCTCGTCCAGTTTGTGAATGCGGGCTTGAGCCTGTTCCAGTTCATTTTTTCTATTGCGGAGGCTGCGGTCAGCCTCGGCATGTTTTTTTTTCATGACCATCTGAACAAATTCGTCTTCATGCTCTCTTGCAAAAGCAGTAACTGAATGGATACCATCAAGCAGCAGTTCTTCAACTGCAACGTTCCTGATCTGATGGGATCTGCATCCGCCTTCTGTTTTTTATAATTCTAAGAAAACATCATTGACAACGAATAAGAATGTCTTTAAAACCTGCGTTCAAGCAAGTCATACCAGCGGAGATATTTTGATTTTTCTGAAGCCAGACATATACAGTAATATTCAACATATGCTTCCGGATCTGAATATGGAACCATCAGACGCGGACCGCGTCTCCCAAGGATCCGCATGGTAAGATCCGTCGCAAAACCGGGCAATAATGAACTGATAGCGACCTCCGTCAAGGCCTCAATGCTGTCCTGCAGCAGAAAACAGGAATTTGGCATTTTGGTACGAACGATATTATCCCAGATTCCGACTTCCTCTGCCATCAGAAAACTTTCTCCGTCCATATCTGCAAAAGAAACATCCTTTTCATAAGCAAACTGATGATCGGAGACAAGGCTTGTGTAAAGCTGCTCAGACCCGCATTTCTGAAAATAATATGCTGTACCCCGAGGCAGTTGTGGCAGTATGATCATCTGGAACTCCCCGGATTGCAATCCTTCCAACAGTTCAGGTTCTGTCCGTAATTCGGAGGTTAGCGTTTGCTGCGGAAACATCCTTGTAAGCAATGGGAAAAGTTCCATAACCGGACCGGGGGCACAGGATCCCTGTTTTATTCTTCGTGATTTTCGATCCAGTTCTTTTACTTCAGCAAGCATCCGGTTATGCATTTCGAGAATATTTTCGGCATACTCTGCTACAAGAATACCGTTCTCGTTCAATCGAAGCCGTTTCTTTTCATGAACAAACAATGAAACACCAAACAAGAGCTCATACAAATCCTTTTCTATCGAGGGGAAAAATACACAAAGATGAAAATAGATATTACATTGCGCATAACACCGAAAATGACAAAAGATGCCCAAGAAAATTTGAAGAAGGCTATGGAACGTAGAAATATTTCAAAGAACATCCTCAATTGTCCAATGCGCTTATTGAATCCCTGCTGGAAAAAAGAGTATCTATCATATGTCGAGTCATAAAAGACCCTACAGCCGATTCTTAAAAAAAACCTCGAACATTAATATCCATGTTCGAAAGGATATAAAAATGGAAAATGAAAAATTGATTTATATGAAAAACAAACAGTCCCGTAATTTTTTTGCTATCTGTGTTGAACCCGAAATTGAATCAAAAAATATTTTTTACTATATAATTAAGATAGATATATAATGTATCATAAAGTTACATTGCTTTGGCGTGTTGGGCGGAACGCAGTGTTGAAAACTACAAAAACTGGTATTCAGATCGAATTTTTTCCAATGGCAGTGGATACAATGGATGATGCCTAAGAAAAATAAGCAGAAGAATATACTGCTATATTTGATGTATGGAAAGGGTTTTCAAAGCACTTTTGGATAAAGGGGAATATAATCATGTCCGATTACACGATGAAAAACCTGTACAACCAAGAACGGTATGAGGACGCTATAGCATATGCATCTGATGCTGATGTCCGGGATAGCTTTACTGAGTGGGACTATCTCTTTCTGTCAAAGTGTTTGTATAAGCTGAAACAGTATGCGGAATACCTTGAACTCTATAAAGAGTTTCATACAAAGTATCCTGACTCAGATAAGCTTGACGATTACATGGGTTGGAGTTTGTACCATTTCTATATTAAGAATTTTGACTTTGAAACAGGAAATCGCAACCAATACTTAAAACAGATCGATTATATTCTTTCTCATTGTACCAATTCCAAGTATTCTCCCAAAGTTTGGGTTGCCAGTGTTGCAGCTGATGCTGTTTTCAAAAACAAGCTAAGTGCTAACCCAAACTATGAGCTAGGGAACAAGTATCTCTCCGTAATTGATCCCCTTACCCTCGATTTGACGGAACAGGAAAACACTGTAGACGGGCGAACTATTAAGACTGCGTCAGACCGGGAAAAGTGGTATAACCGAAAAACCAAAGCCCTTGTAGAGTTACAGCTTTATAAGGAATGCCTTTCCTGTATCAATGATGCCTTTCAAAATGTCGATCATTTTCACAACAACTGTAATCATTGGCTGAATTATAGAAAGGCGCGATGCTTATTTGCCCTCAGAGATCTGGATGGTGCGGAAAAGACCACAAAAGACATTCTCAGCAGTTTCGAGCATTGGTGTTTTTATGAGCTACTTTTCAATATTGCCGTCGCTAGAGGCAACACTGAAGAAGCTATCCGTTATGGAGCTATCGGCGCACTAGTAGACCGGGAGCACAAACTCCGTGTTTCTTTCTACGAAAATTATGCTGGGTTCCTTTTGCATAACTGCCATCCCAGAGAAGCCGCTTTGCATTACAAACTGGTCGAACAGATACGGTTTGAGGAGGGATGGAAAGGGATACGGCTGCCAGAAAAGTTTTCTTACCCAAAAGATGTTTGTAATTTGGACAAAAAAGATGTCATCAGAGAGTTGCTTCCATTTTGGAAGAAAGAAAAAGAGCGTGGAATCGAATTCTATGAGGGGACCATTGACCGCATTCTCCCGAATGGCAAATCCGGATTTATCCGCAACGATAACGGAAACAGTTATTATTTCAATGTCCGTGATTTCACAAGAAGAGTGAATGAGCTTCTGGAGGGAGCGCGCGTCCGTTTTACGATTGAAGAACGGCTGGATAAATCAAAAAACGTGATGAAGCCAAACGCTGTCCAAATCAGCTTTATTAGGTGAGGAAGCGAAATGGATAAGAAGCAGTTCTATGCGTAGGTTGCTCCTGGTGGAGTGGATTTCATGAGACCTGAGAAGAACGACAGTAGGGGTGGATTTTGCAGGCGTAAGAATGGGTGAAGAACACACACCGATAGATCAGCGATGTGTGAATCAGGGGGTGTTCATTGTCGAAAATCTCTGCAATTTAAATAAGGTTCTCGATGCCGGAGGGCAGTTTACAGCAAGAACCTATCCTATGAATTTTTCAGATATGTCCGATTTGCCTTGCAGAGTAATGACCGAGTTGTAAAGTCACAAATTCCTTTTTGTATGGGGATCAATTTTGCCGGTTTTGCGCCGTCGCTGATTGCCGCATTCACGATCTGATCACATAATCAAAAAGGTCCAGCTTCGTAAAACCCATGGAACGAAGCATTTCGGCGCTGCGGGCCTGGTCTTCTTTTGTATTATATTCAGGGATGAGCGGGACGCGGACAATGATCCGCTCCGGGCCGACAGCATCGAGCAGTATCCGCAGATTCTCCCTCATCAGAGAATTGTCTTTTCCGGTATAACTGCGGCAGATCTCCGGATCCATGTCTTTACAATCGACTATATATTCATCCACCGCGTCCAGGACTGTTTTGACCTGCTCCGCGGGGACCGCAAGGCTGGTTTCCACCCGGATCCGCCATTCCGGGGGACAAATCTCACGGAACCGACGGATAAAAGCCGCGTGAAGCAGGGATTCCCCGCCCCCGAAGGTGATCCCGCCGCCGGTGGCACGGAAATACAGATCATCCACCTTCACCTGTTCCAGCAGTTCCGCCGCTGTGACATGCGTGACGGGAGCCTCCTGCAGAAGGCGCTTATTGATGCACCAGCGGCAGCTCAGCGGGCAGCCGGCTCCGCTCACCAAAGTTGTGATGCCGATGCCGTCCGTCCCCATCCGCAGACGGGAGGCGGTCAGCATCGGATAAAGCGGCTCCGTCATGATGTTCAGAATTCCGCAGGCATCGCATAACCCGTCAGATCATTTTCGATGACCTGCGTGTTTTCCGTTACGGTAGGCAGAGGATCAGGATCGGGCACGTACTGATGTTCGGGCCAGGGTTCCTCTCCATCCAGGATCTCGATCTCCGGTGTCGGTGTGGGATCAGCAAGCATTCCGGAAACTGTATTGATGACCGAACAACCGGAAACAGCCAGCGCGATACCGGCGGCAACAGCCGCGATCTTTACCGGTTTGCCCAGGGATATTCGTTTGTTCAGCTGGTTTTCCAGATAGCGAACTTCGCTTTCACAGTAAGGGCAGGTCCCGGAGCAGGGTCCTTTGTGGGTGCACTCGCGGGTCTTGTATGGAATTCCGTTCTCATCTGCGATTTTCTGACGGATCTCTTTGAGGATCTTACATTTCTGTTTCCCGATCATTTTCGAACCTCCCGATATACTTGTTTTCTATCGGTATTAACGGCAAAATACAGGAAAAAGTTCTTGATATGGTTCTGCCTTTGTACCCGGAAAGGGACGGGTTCCGCAGGCTCGAAATCGAGCCGGAGGGAACTGTCACCACTTTCCGGTAATTACCGGATGACCGGTATTATGTGTCAGCCATATGAAATTTGGACTGACATATCACATATAAACAACAATTGCCGGGAGATCGGATCATCCCGGCAATTACTGTTTGACCTAACGGTTATTGTGGAATACAGTGTCAGCGGAGACGGTTCTGTTGACCCGGGCCTGAGTCAACGAAAACCGTCCCCGTTGACACCAGCTAACGTCTTTCGTCTGATGTCAGATCCCCCGGAAGAAGAAGCTGAAGGACAGGTCCTGTCCGGCAGGGAGGAGGTATTCCGGATGGGTCTTCGCGCCCCAGCTGTCATCGCCGCCGACGCCCATCTGCTGAAGGGCCACCCGCACGACGCTGTAATGTACCGGCGGCAGCTCGTATGCGTGGTCTGCGTTCTCCAGTTCGTGCGGTGTCCAGGGCAGTACATTGATCGAAAGGTCATCCCCGAAGAATTCCACGCCCCTGCCCCTGCGGTCGGTAAGCTTCAGCCAGCGTACGCCCAGATGGTTCCCGCATTCCTGGGGAACGAGATAGCGGGCAAAGTTATCTGCCACCGTTTTTTCATAGATCCCAAGTCTCGCGCCCAGCTGGCGGTCGACATATGTCTCATCCGGTCCCAGGCCGTACCATCGGATACGGTCAAGATCGGCGTTAAATTTGAACATCATCCCGAATTCCGGCATGTCCGGCAGGCCTGTTACCGCGTCGTAGGACAGTGTAGTCCGGACAGTGCCATCGCCGAAGACTTCATATGCCACCCGGCAGCTGCTCGGGGGGACGGTAGGCATGTAATACCGATAGGTCACGGTAACACTGTTGTCTTTTTCGTCAACGGATGGGTAGAGGTCGTAAACATCGTCGTGCTTCGCAGTGGCATAAAGGCCGGCGATCTTCCACTGGGCATACCGCTGGGGCATCAGACTGCCTTTGTCATTATCGATGGGCGCCCGCCAGAAGTTCGGCATCGGGATCTTTTCGATAAGTTCCGTTCCGGCATAGACATAGGACGTCAATCCCGGCCGGATCGCGGAGAACTGGGCGGAGAAGTTTTTCCCGCGGACACCGACGATGGATTTCCCGCGTACCACCGTCAGCGGCAGACCGCATGAAAAAGCCGGTTTCGTATGGGGAATGATCTTCTGTCCGAAAGCGATCTCATGCCCGGCCTTTGCCCAGGGAGAGTCTTCCTTCAGCCGGAAGGATACGCTCAGAGCGAACTCCGGCGCTTCCTCCCCGAAGGATTCCGCCGCGGCAGTACGCAGCTTCATCTCCCGCAGTAGAGACTCCGGCCAGGTAAATTCTTCTTCCGAAAGCGGCGGGACCGAAATGTCCATTTCCTTTTGCAGGATCTCCTCCCCGTCTTTCTGCAGGACCGCCAGCGTGCGGAAGGCGCCGGTATCCGTAAAGAGGAAGCGGTTTTTCACCCGGAATCCCCCATCCGTGAATTCCACGCGGATATCCCGGTAATTGAAACGGATCTCCTGCATCTTCGGGGAAGGCGTCCGGTCGCCGCCATAGACGATCCCGTTGCCGCTGAATTCATAATCCGTGGGGCGTTCCTCAAAGTCGCCGCCATAGGCCTGGAACCATTGCCCGTAGCGGTCCTTCTTATAGATCGTCTGGTCCACATAATCCCAGAGAAAACCGCCCTGGAAATGCGGTTCCCGTTCGGCGAGATCGGTATATTTATGCATCGCGCCGCAGGAGTTGCCCATGGCGTGGGAATACTCGCACATGATCAGCGGTTTTTCCGGATGTTCCTTCAGGAAAGCTTCCACCTCCGCGGCGGGCGTGTACATGCGGCTTTCAATGTCCGTCGTGTCGTTATAGCTCCTGTCCCAGGTGATCCCCTCATAATGCACCGGCCGGCTGGGGTCAAGCTGACGGAAAAGTTCGCTCATCTCATAGATCACATGTCCGCCGTATGCCTCATTCCCGCAGGACCAGACCACCACGCAGGGATGATTCTTGTCCCGTTCATAGGTGGAGCGGACCCTGTCCAGGAGCATGGGAGCGAATTCCTCGTGATCCTTCGGTATGACGTAGTCCGCGTCCGCCTTTCCCCGCAGGAAAGCATCCCAGCTGCCGTGGGTCTCCAGGTTGTTTTCATCCAGGACATAAAGGCCATACCGGTCGCAAAGCTCATAAAGCCCGGACTGGTTGGGATAATGGGAAGTGCGGATGGCATTGATATTGTTCCGCTTCATGGTCAGGATATCCTGCAGCAGTTCGTCATGATTCGGCACACGGCCGGAAACGGAGCTGAAATCATGGCGGTTGACGCCTTTAAAGACAAGCCTCTTTCCGTTCAGAAGCAGGATACCGTCCCGGATCACGATGCTGCGGAAACCGACGTTCTGCGGGATGACTTCCGTGATGTTTCCTTCACTGTCCAGCACTTCGGCCAGCAGCCGGTAAAGGTTCGGCTGTTCCGCGCTCCAGAGCAGCGGTTCATCTACAACGATCTCTGCTTCCGTCTCTTCCGCCAGCGGCACCTGTTTTTCCCCGGCAAGGGTCTCCCCAAGGAACAGCTTCAGCCGCAGGGAGCCTTCCCCCCGGGTCTTCGCGCTGACACACAGGGTACCCCGGGTAAGTTCTTCATTCAGGAGCGGGCGGAGGGAGATATCCGTGACCGCTGTTTTGGGCAGGACATAAAGGAACACATCGCGGAAGATGCCGGAGAAACGGTAAAAATCCTGATCCTCGAACCAGGAAGAGGGCGTCCATTTCCAGACCCGCAGAGCCAGACGGTTCATGCCTTCCCGGACCGCGCCGGTCAAATCGAAATCGGAAGGGGTAAAGCTGTCCTCACTGTAACCGATATACTGCCCGTTGAGCCATACCGCGAACCCGCTCTCCACACCCTGGAAGGAAACATGGACATCTTCCCCGGAAAAGCGTTCCGGAAGCTCGAAATCACAGACATAATCCGCCACAGGGTTAAAGACCTCCGGCATCTCGCCCGGCTCCAGCTCCGCCTGCGCGTCCCAGGGATACTGGGTGTTCACATAGGCCGGCCTGTCATACCCTTCCATCTGGATATGCGCCGGCACCCGGATCTCATCCCAACCGGAAAGATCCCGATCCGGCATATAGAAACCGTCTTCCGGCGCCGCGGCGGGATTTTTGGAATAACGGAACCGCCATATGCCGTTCAGGTTTTCCCACAGTCCGGTCCTGCCGGCAGCCATTTCAATTTCGCTGCGATAAGCGATAAAATCCGCATGGGCAGGCAGCCGCCCGTCTTCAAAAACTGCCGGATCTTTCACAATTTTTTTGAAATCAAATTTTTTCATACGCTGTTCCTTACAAAATCAATCAAAGCTGACCCATACCGCCCCGGAATTGCGCGGCAGGATCCCTTGTTTATTTTCCTGATAGCATGATAACATAAAATCTGCCGGATCAATTAATTAAAAAGTGTCAATGAAGAACAACTATCATTGGCACTTTTTACTCTATAGTTTTCGAATTTTATTATTTACACGCTCATGCTGCGTTTGCCGGTGAGCTTGAAGAAGATCAGCATGGAGAGGACGCTGGTCACCGTCAGGACTGTGGAATAGGCGGCCGCGTTGCCGTAGCAGTCGCGGATGACCTCCGTATAGACGGAGACCGTCAGGGTCTGGGTACTGGCGCGGTAGAGCATGATCGACGAGGACAGTTCGCTGATGACCGTTACCCAGCTCATGATCGCGCCGGAGATCACGCCCGGCATCATCATCGGCAGCGTCACATCCCAGAAGGCCTTCACCTCACCGGAGCCCAGGGAGATGGCCGCCTCCTCGATGGAGGGGCTGATCTGGCTGATGATCGCCGTACTGGAACGGATCGTATAAGGCATCCGGCGGACAGTCAGCGCGATGATGATGATCGCCGCCGTCCCGGTAAGCACCAGCGGGGCCTTCGCGAATGCATAGAGGAAGCAGATACCAAGCACCGAACCCGGGATAATGTAGGGAAGCATGGTCAGCGTATCCACCGTTTCCGTGATGAAGGATTTTCTGCGGACAGCCAGATAGGCGATCAGGACACCGAAAACGATCACAAGGAAGATCGCGCACAGGCCGAAGATATAGGTATTCGGGATGACCCGGGGATTCTTCGAAAAGATCGTCTGATAGTTGACCAGGGAGAACTGATTTGTGAAGATCCCAGGTGTGGATTCCTTCAGGAAGGAAGTCACGATGACCGTCAGCTGCGGCAGCATTGCCAGCAGGACCACCAGATAGACGAACAAATGGCAGAGTATGTTCGGCAGGGTACGCAGGTCCCGGGGCTGCATGGGCTTCAGCGCGGACATGGCGTAGGAATTCCGTGCCGCGATCCAGCGCTGCAGGAAGAAGAAGACCAGCGTGATGAGCATGATGATCACGCACAGCGCCGCCGCGAAGTTGGAGTCGTTGGTCACTTCACCCATGAACTGGTTATAGAGCACCACCGGGTAGGTCCGGTAGCCTTCACCGATGAGCATCGGAGTACCGAAATCGGAGAATACCCGCATGAACACCAGCAGGGAGGAAGCCAGCACCGTCGGCAGCACCAGCGGCAGGATGATCCCGGTGACCCGCTGGAAGTTATCAGCTCCCAGGCTTTCCGCGGCTTCATTCAGGGAATTGTCGAGGTTTTCCAGCGCGCCGGAAACATACATATACACCAGCGGGAAAGACTGGAGGGAAAAGACCAGCACGATACCCCAAAATCCGTAGATCCCGTCAAACTGGATGTGAAACGCGCTGTTGATCGCCTTTGTGAACAAGCCTTTCCGGCCCAGCAGCTGGATCCAGGAATAGGCGCCGATGAACGGAGGGGAAAGGTAGCTCAGCACGATGGCAATGTTGAGGGCGCTGCTGCCTTTGATCTTGTACTGTTTGATGATGTACGCCATCACCAGCCCCAGAAAGGCGCAGATCAGCGTCACGACCGTGGTGACCTTGAAGGAGTTCAGCAGTGTATTCGTGTAGTATTTACGTGAAAAGAAACGGGTAAAGTTTTCAAAGGTGATCGCACCGGACCCGGGATCCACCACACTTTTATACAGGACCAGCGCCAGCGGATAGACGACAAAGATCAGAAACAGTGCCAGTATCGCCAGAGCCATGAAGGTCCAGATGGGAGAATTCTTTTTATCCTGCATATTACGCTCCTTCCGGGATCAGCGTATTCTTCGTCTTTCTGTCAAACACATTGATCTTTTCCGGGACCACACCCAGAGAAACTTTCTGCCCATCCGGCAGGATGTCGCTGAGGTCGCTCGGAACTACGATCTCCACTTCCTGCCCGTTCGTCAGCGTCGCGAAATAGTGCAGCGTCATGCCGAGGAACACACTGGAGTTGATCACCGCGGGAATGCCGGGTTCACGTTCCTTCCGGATCACAAATTCCTCCGGACGGACAGCCACACGCACTTCCGGACCGGCATCCCGTATCAGATTCAGCGGAACACGGTAGAAATTGCCGAAGTCCATGATACCGTCCTTATAGGACGCGTCAATGAAGTTGGAAAGCCCGATGAAACCGGAAACAAATTCATTGGCCGGGCGCTGATAAATGTATTTCGGAGTACCGATCTGCTGGATCACGCCGCCGTTCATGACCGCGATACGGTCGGAAATGGCCAGTGCTTCTTCCTGGTCATGGGTCACATAGACTGTCGTAATACCGACTTCATGCTGGATGCGTTTGATGACATTGCGCATTTCCACGCGCAGCTTGGCGTCCAGGTTGGAAAGCGGTTCGTCCATCAGCAGCACATCCGGCTCGATGACGATAGCACGGGCCAGCGCCACACGCTGCTGCTGACCGCCGGAAAGCTGAGCCGGCATCCGTTTGGCGAACTGGTCGATCTTCACCAGCTTCAGAATTTCAGAAACCTTCTCATAGCGTTCATCACGGCCCACATGGCGGTTTTTCAGCCCGTATGCCACGTTGTCGCGGACATTCATATGCGGGAACACCGCGTAATTCTGGAACACCATCCCCATATTCCGTTTATTGGTCGGGATATCATTGATGCGCTTTCCGTCCACGCGGATCTCACCGGCTTCGATGGTATTGAACCCGATGATCATGCGGAGCAGCGTTGTTTTTCCGCATCCGGAAGGTCCCAGCAGGGTGAAGAATTCACCGGGATTGATGGTCGCTGAAAGGCCCTCGATCACAACGTTGTTTTGATAGGCCTTTGTTACATTATCGATTTCAATTGAAACTCCCATTTAACCGCCTTTCTGATTTGAGGATACAGGATACAGGATTCAGGATCCGGGAACGAAAAATCTGTTTCTGTATGGGTAAACATTGACACACCCGAACGACCGCAAACTGTTCATTTTTGACCTGATGATTACCTTCTGATCTTTTGGACCCTCTTTTTTTTTGAAAAAGACGGGAAGCCCTGCGACAAGCTTCGGACTTCCCGTTGATAATAATGCTTTTTTCAGGCACAGGATCCGAGATACCTGATAAAAAAGGACTGATCCCTGACGCCTGAAACCTGATCCCTCAAGAAATTACTCAAGAGTCATTTCGATGTGTTCCAGATATTTCGCAACGATAGCCGGCTTGTTTTCGGCGATGTATTTGGCGGAGTAGGTCGGGAACAGGGTGATCTGGTCGGTCGGGATCATCTTGGCGTTGGTCGGGACACCTGCGCGCAGCGGGCGCAGGTTCAGTTCCGCGGCAACGGCATTCTGGCTCTCTTCGGAGAGGACGAAATCGACGAACTTCTGAGCGGCTTCCATGTGCGGGGCGCCCTTGATGATCTGGACGGATTCACCCGGGAAGATCACGCCTTCGGAAGCGTAGACGACTTTCACCGGATGTTCGCCGGAGGCTTCCAGTTCAACGCAGGGATCTTCATAGCTCAGGCCGACAGCGTATTCACCGTTGGCAACGCCGTTATAGACCTGGGAAGAGGAAGAAGCGACCTTGCCGTCCAGGTTGAGAAGGAATTCATCGATGAAATCCCAGGCTTTGTCGCTCATCGGGTCGCCTTCGCCGATACCGTAGAGCATACCGATCAGGCACTGGAAAGCGGAAGAGGAGTTCGCCGGATCAGCGGAAATGATCTTGCCCTTCAGTTCCGGCTGGATCAGGTCAGCGTAGCTGTTGACTTCGACCCCCAGTTCCCTGAGCAAATCGGTGTTGACGATCATAACATTCGGTTCGGCATAGGCATTGTTGAAGCAGTTGGTGCCGTCATTCTGGAATTCAGGCAGAAGCGCGGCATTTTCGGTGGAGACATAGACTTCAAACAGGCCGCGGTTGGCGTCCAGCATGGTTTCATCGGCTGCCCAGTGGATATCACCGGTCACATTGCCGGATTCGACTTCCGCTTTGACACGCTGGTTGATCTCACCGGTGGAACCGGTAACGACTTCTGTTTTGATTCCGGTGGCGGCTTCGAAAGCCGGGATGACGATATTATTCAGACGTTCATTGCGGGCGCTGTAGATCACGAGGGTATCATCAGCCATGGCCATTCCGCAAACGGAAAGCAGCATCGCAAGAGTAAGTAAACAGACAAGCAATTTCTTCATTTTTCCTCCAAATATTATTACGGCCGTTTCAGGCCGCTGATTTTATGGCTAAATCATATCACAAAGCCCCTTTTTTCATAATGTGAGAATCGGCAATAAATTTCAATGATATTAGTCATTAGTAATTAGTCAATGGTCAATAGTCAATGGTCAATAGTCGGTAGTTGGTGGTTGGTGTTTGGTGGCAGTTATTTATGATCGGAACAGCGCGAAGCGCTTTCCTTATTCCAACTAATAACTAATGACTATTAACTAATGACTATACCTAAATGCTGGGGGGACAAAGTAAATGCAACAGACAGTGATTACGAGGAAAAGAGTT
>DAIMGK010000140.1:0-12865 GCA_036723985.1 Flexilinea sp. | reverse complement strand
TGCTTCGTCCTCGGGAAGAGGTCGACGGGACGGAGGCGGGTGAGGGTGTAGCCGTGGTCACATAAGACGCGGCAGTCGCGGGCGGCGGTGGCGGGGTCGCAGGAGACCATGACGATGCGGTCCGGATCCAGGGTCAGGACGGCCTGCAGGGTCTCGGGGGAACAGCCGCGGCGTGGAGGGTCGAGGATGATGAGATCGGGGCGGAGCTCCTGCCGGATCAGTTTATCTGTGATTTCAGCCGCGTCTCCGCGATGGAAAACGGCATTCAGCACCCCCATTTTTTTCGCGCTTCGGTAAGCGCTTGTCACTGATTCGTACATAATTTCCCCGCCGACCAGCCGGCGGCAGCCGGACGCGATCGCAAGGCCGATGGTTCCCATGCCGCAGTAGAGATCCAGGACCACATCCTCAGGCCGGATCCGGGCGAATTCCGCAGCCGTTTGATACAGTAATTCGGCAGCCGGTGTGTTGACCTGGAAGAAAGAATTTGGACCGATCTCAACGGGAACGCCGCAGATCTCATCCTGAATAAAGCGGGCTCCGCCCAAAAACAGGGGAACCTTTTCCCATTCGGCAGGTTCGGATGGGGGGCTGATGATCCTGCATACCGAACTGACAGACGGAAATTCCCTGCGGATCTGGTCTGCCGCATTATCCAGCCTTTCCCCGATAAACTTCGTTATTATTGCACACAGCATGATCTCTCCGGTCGTTCCGCTTTTCTTTAAAATAAGCTGACGAATATCACCTTTTTTTGTTTTTGGATCAAACGCTGTCAATTTAATATTTTCATTTTCCGGTTTTGTTGGTGTATAAGTCCCGGGCACCTCCGCCTGAGCTTTGCGGAGTATGTCCATCAATTCCTGAAATGTTTCGTCAGAATCAGGATCCTCCTCTGATCCTTCCGGAGATGGTTCGGGTTCAGTAAATTCATAAATTTCATTAAGATTTAAATACCTGAGAAATTTGTTTGAAATATCAAGAAATTCATCCGGGACAAGGCGGCAATTTTCAAGCGGAATGACATGGTGGGTCTTCTCGGAATAGAACCCGGCAAAAAGGTTTCCGTCCTCGTCAGTTCCGATGGCAAATTCAGCTTTGTTGCGATAGGCCTCTGTCAGGGGAGAAGGGATGATCGCTTCACAGGAAATATCGAACCCGCTGATCCGCCGGAAAGCGTCCTGAACGAAGCCCGTCTTGGCTTCAAGTTCCCTTGCATAGGTCATCTGACGGAAGCAGCAGCCCCCGCAGCGTTCCATCTCCGGGCAATCGGATACGATCCGGTCCGGAGAAGGTGATAAAATCTCCAGGATCCGGGCTTCATAAAAACGGCTGCGTTCCGCGGTGACCTCCACCAGCAGCCGGTCCTCCGGCACCGCGCCGCTGACAAACACCGTCTTCCCGTCCGGAGCCGTACCGACACCCTTCCCGTTATTCGCCATCCGGCTGATCTCAATTTTCATCTGTTTGCCCATCTGTACCGAACCTCCGCAAACCGCCTTTAACGATAGTTTTATTATTATTAAATTATAACCATCGTTAAACAGCAAATATTGAAAGATCCGGGACGGAACTGTGTGATCATTGTTTCGGCAGGGGCTGTAACCACAGGCGCACAGAAACAGCGGAATAAAAAAATGGCATCGGGTGATGCCATTCTCAGATTTACAGACGAGCCGAAGAGATGCCTCTACCGGTTATCAATCGTTTCGGGATAAAGGTCATGTTGGGAAAGGCGCTGCCAGGCGGCTTCTTCCCAGCGGGTGCCGGGCTTGCCGTAGTTGCAGTAAGGATCGATGGAGAGACCGCCGCGGGGAGTGAACTTTCCCCAGACTTCGATATATTTCGGATCCATCAGCTTGATCAGGTCCTTCATAATGATGTTCACACAGTCTTCGTGAAAATCCCCGTGGTTCCGGAACGAGAACAGGTAGAGCTTCAGGGATTTGCTTTCCACCAGGTACTGATCCGGGACATAGGAAATGTAGATCGTGGCAAAATCCGGCTGCCCGGTGATAGGGCAGAGGCTGGTGAATTCGGGACAGTTGAATTTCACAAAATATTCGTTGTCCGGATGTTTATTGCTGAAACGTTCCAGAATGGACGGGTTATAATCCATGCTGTATTTCGTGATATGATGTCCGAGTACGGTAAGGTTTTCATTCTCTCTCATGATGCGGCTCCTTATTCAGAAAAAAGCTTATATTTTTCATTGTAATCAAAGTGGTCGACCCCTTCAATTTCCTTGATCCGGTCCACGGCGGCATAGGTGATCGGGGTAAAGAGTGCTTCGTAGCATACTTTGAACAGATATTGATAAAGGATCATGTGCAGGACGGTGGAATTGTCCATGGTTCCCCAGAAGGAGATCATCACAAAGATGACGGAGTCCAGTCCTTCGCCCACCAGCGTGGAAAGGATGGTGCGGATCCATAATTTCTTCCCCTGCATCGCGACTTTCAGTCTGGAGAGTATAAAGGAATTGGAAAATTCCCCGAAAAGGTAGCCGATGAATGACGCGATGGCAACCCTGGGCGTTGTCCCCAGAACAGTTTTATAGGCATCCTGCCCCTCCCAGAATCCCGGATGCGGCAGGGCGATGGTGACCAGGTAAACGGCTACGGCGAAAAAGCTGCATCCGAAGCCGAGCCAGATAATGATCCGGGCCTTTTTGAAGCCGTAGATTTCGGTGAAGATATCACCGAAAATATAGGTGATCGGGAACAGGATGACGGCCGCCGGCAGGGTGATTTTGTCGGTGACAGCCCACATTTTTCCGGCGATCAGGTTGGATAACAGCAGGCAGGTCACATAAATGACCCCGATGGTCATAAACACCTGTGATACGGTTTTTTTCTCTTGCATCTTTTATACTTTCAATCATTTGATCCCGGAGGAAAGGGCGCGGCGGATCCGTGTCACTCCGGGTTTACGGACAGTAAACAAAAATGCTCCGCGCAAGCAGAGCCATAATGAAAGAAGCGACCGCATGAAAAGCAGATCGCCGGTCATCAGTCCCGGTTTTGCTTAACGACAGGAAGGTACCAGTGAACTGTCGGACTTTCCCTCGGAAAGTGTTTTATTTATATCATGAAACCGGCCTGTTCCCCGGTTCCTTGTAAAAAATGTGATGAGGGAGAAACGAGAAACCAGAAATGAGGCGGCAGAAATCAGATAAAAGGCGGCCGCCGCGAAAGCGGCGGTTACCTTCTTAACTCTGCACTCTGGTCTGTTATTATCCCCACAGATCCGAGAGCATCGGGATCACCTGTTTCTTCCGGGACATCACATGGGGCAGGAACACCATGTTGTCTTTCGGTTCAAGGTTGAAGGCATGGCGGATGATGTCATCGCTGCCGACATAGAGCAGATGGGTCCCGCCGAGCAGAACATCGGTGATCATCAGCATGGTGAAGCTGTATTTCCGCTCCTTGTTGATCTCTTTGAGGATCTCAAGTATCTCATCCTTCCGCTGCAGCAGCGGCAGGGAATCATAACTGGTGATCTGCCCGACACCGAACTGCTGTTCGGCGAAATGGAATTCCTTGAAATCCCGGTTGACCAGCTGATTCAGATCCGAATGTGTTCCGTAATTGTTATCGAAGAGCGTTTTTCCCAGTTCCTCCAGCGTAACCCCGCCGATGCGCGCCAGACGTTCCGCGAGATCGACATCCCGCCTGGTGCACGTCGGGGACTTGAACATCACCGTATCGGAGAGGATAGCGCTGGCCATCAGCCCTGCCATCCTGGCGGAGGGGAACACGCCGAGCTGCATATACATATCGGCAATGATGGTGGTTGTGCTTCCCACCGGCTCGTTCCGCACGCGGATCGGCTGGAGGGTCTGGATATCTGCCAGACGGTGGTGATCGATGATCTCCAGGATCTCCGCCTCATTGAGGCCGGGGACTGCCTGTGCCATCTCATTATGGTCCACCAGAACGACCCGTTTGCGCTTCGGACGCATCAGATGATACCGGGAAAACATTCCGACGACTTTTTCCTGTTCGTCCAGGATCGGATAATAGGCATCTCTTTTATTAGTCATCTTCTCACGGACATCGTCGATGTAATCCGTCAGATGGAAACTTACCAGCCCGTCTGTCTCACAGTAATCCGCGATGGGCATCGCCTGGATGAGCTGGCATACGGTATAGCGGGCGTCGAAGGGTGTGGAGATAACGCAGGTGTTTCCCGGATTTTCCACCCAGGAAGGATCGACTTCCGCCTGGCAGATGATCAGGCAATCTACGCCGATATCCAATGCCCTGCGGATAATATCCGGCTGGCTGCCGCAGAGGACGATGCTTTCCTTTTTCCGGAACAGCAGCTGCTCACAGTTAAGGGGAAGGGCGATGATGATCTCGCCTGACAGGGTATCTTTCTCAAGGCTCTCGTTGATCATCCGTCCTTCCAGAACGCTCAGTACGTTGAAGATCGGAACATCATTGATACTGCCGTTTTCGTTGGCGAGCATGTTGTATTCCGTGATGTTTTCCGCGGACAGCATCCCGTAGAGGGTGCCGTTCTCGTTGATCACGGGAATGTTGGTGATGCCGTGTTCCTGGATGGTGTTCCAGGCGCGGTCGATGGAAACGGAGGAATTCAGCGCCGGCGGGGTATCATAATCGAGGTCGCAGATCTGCGTACGGACATTGCGCAGCCGCATCGGAGGTTCAATGCCGAAATGATCCAGGATCCGCTGGGTCTCATCGTTGATATGGTCCAGATGTGCCGCGACATAGTCACGGTCACCGAGCGAATTGCGGAGAGACGCGTACGCGATGGCTGCGACAACGGAATCGGTATCCGGATTGCGGTGTCCTGTCACATATATTTCGTTCATATTGGCCTCCATTACCTGGTGGAATCGTCTGCGCAGGCGGAAAAGTCCCGTGTCCGCCGTATTCCGTGCAGTTCCTGTCTTTTTCTATTATTACCGCATTCAGCAGCGAAAGACCGGTTAACGAAAAACAGGCTTTCTCAAAAAGCCTGTTTTGTGAGCGGTAATGGACTCGAACCATCGGCCTTTGCGATGTCAACGCAACGCTCTAACCAACTGAGCTAACCGCTCAAACAAAAGCTATTCTATACCATTCTCCCGATTTTTGCAAGGGAATTGACAAAATTCATGATTTTGTCCCCCAGCATTTTGTCCCTCAGCTTGTCCCCCAGCTTCCCCCAGCTTGTCCCCGGCGCTGTAAATTGAAAAGTTAAATGCAGCCGCCGCCGGCCCGGTATTTTGCATGTAATATCTGTTGACGGAACAGTTGACATACGGATGTTTTCCTGATATTTTTATGTTATAATGCAATTGCTGTTTGTGCGTTTTTACGCGAACCGGCTAATTTTCATATAGAGTGAGAGTAAAGAATTATGATAGATGTAAATGAATTACGAAAAGGTGTTACCTTCGAGATCGACGGCAACCTGTTGAAGGTTTTGGATTATGAACATAACAAAGCCGGCCGCGGGAATGCCAGCATTCGTATTAAAGCCCGCAATCTTCGCACAGGAGCCACCTTTGAACGGACATTCACTTCCGGGAACCGGGTACAGGATGTCTCTCTGGAATTCCAGAATGTTAATTATCTCTACACCGACGGTGATTTCTATTATTTCATGAACAATGAAACCTTTGAACAGCCTGCCGTGGCAGCCAGTGTTCTGACTGATGCCGCACCCTACCTCAAGGAAGGCATTCCGGTAAAGCTGACGTTCTACCACGATGAGATCATTGATGTGGAACTGCCGATCAATGTGGATCTGCTGGTGACCTCTGCTGAAACAGCTGTCAAGGGCGATACCGCCACCGGTGTGACCAAACAGGTCGTCGTTGAGACCGGCGCCAAGGTCATGGTCCCGAACTTCGTCAACGAAGGCGACACCATCCGTGTGGATACCACCAACGGCAAATACGTTACACGCGTGTAATTTCTGATTCGGAACATCAAAAACGGTAAAGGTCAGAAGCCTTTACCGTTTCTTGTTTTTATGCGGAGATAAACCGGTACGGAAAAGGCCGGAAGTCCGGTAATGACCGTATCGGCGGAATTTCCGCGTCTTTTATTAGAATCTCAATAGAATTTCCTGATTATCGTAAAAACCCCTGTTTCCGTTGGTATAATGGATAGAGTTTACAGGAGGCAACATAAAGTGACGCAAAAACGACAACCAAACTTTGTTTACTTTCTCCTCATTATCGGCATTATTTCATTGATCCTTTATGCGTTTTCCGGAGAACGTACCAGCAGTGATCTACTGTCCATAAATGAGCTGGCTGAAGAAATTCATGCACATCATGTAAAAAGCCTGTTGATCGATGAAAACCAGGTCACAGTTCGTTTTAATAATTCAAAAGACATCGCGAAAACCTTCATTGAGACGAATTCGACGCTGCTGGAGCAGCTTACCCTGCTGGGCGTAGATCCTGATGACTTGTCCGCGAATAATATCACGATCAAAGTCAAACAGCCTTCACCCTGGCTGACCGCTCTTTCCCTGCTGATATCTTTCCTGCCGATCATCCTGTTCGGCGCGTTCATGTTTATCTTTTTCAGGCAGCAGGGCGGCGGCATGGGCCCGATGAGTTTCGGCAAATCCGGCGCGAAGATGCTGAAAGGGGATCATCCGACGGTCACCTTCGCCGATGTGGCGGGGATCGAGGAGTCGAAAGAGGAGCTGAAGGAAGTTGTTGAGTTCCTCAAGGAACCGCAGAAATTTACTTCGCTCGGCGCCCGCATCCCGAAGGGCGTGCTGCTGGTCGGTTCGCCCGGTACCGGGAAAACGCTCCTGGCAAAGGCCGTTTCCGGAGAGGCGGGAGTTCCTTTCTTCTCCATCAGCGGTTCAGAATTTGTTGAAATGTTTGTCGGTGTCGGCGCGAGCCGTGTCCGGGATCTGTTTGACCAGGCACGGAAAAACAGCCCCTCCATCATTTTCATTGATGAGATCGACGCGGTAGGCCGCCAGCGCGGCGCCGGTCTGGGCGGCAGCCATGACGAACGGGAACAGACCCTGAACCAGATGCTGGTCGAGATGGACGGTTTTGGCACAGATACCAATGTGATCGTGATCGCCGCCACTAACCGCCCGGATATTCTGGATCCGGCGCTGCTGCGCCCGGGCCGTTTTGACCGTCAGGTGGTCATTGACCGCCCGGATGTCAGGGGCCGTGAACAGATCCTGTCCGTCCATTGCAAGGGGAAACCCATCGAAGAGGATGTGGACCTGAAGAAGATCGCCCGCGGAACCACCGGATTTGTCGGCGCGGATCTGGAAAACCTGGTGAATGAATCCGCGATCCTTGCCGCCCGGCGCAATAAGAAGAGCATCGGCAACAAGGAATTTGAGGAAGCCATCGAAAAGGTCATGATGGGTCCCGAAAAGAAGAGCCGCGTGATCTCCCGCGCGGAACGGCGCATTATCGCTTACCATGAAGCAGGCCATGCCATCATCATGAATGTCCTGCCGGAATGCGACCCGATCCACCGTATCACCATCATCGGCCGCGGCGCGGCGGGCGGTTACACCATGCACCTGCCTTCCGAAGACCGGATCCTGAATTCCCGGAAACAGCTGCTGGCGGAACTGGTCAGCCTGATGGGCGGCCGCGCTGCCGAAGAACTGAAATTCGACGACATCACCTCCGGTGCGTCCAACGATATTGAACGCGCCACACAGCTGGCCCGCTCCATGATCACCCAGCTCGGTATGAGCCGGCTCGGTCCTCTGGCCTACGGCAAGAAGGATGAGATGGTCTTCCTGGGCCGTGAGATCTCCGAGCAGCGGAACTATTCCGAAGCGGTCGCCGAAAGCATCGACGAGGAAGTCAAGCGTATCGTCAGTGAGGCTTACGAAAAGGCGAAATCCATTCTGAACCAGTATGATGAAAAGCTGGTTCTGATCGCGGAAAAACTCCTGGAAGTGGAGACCCTCAGCCGGGAGGAATTTGAGGAACTCTTCCCGCCTCCGAACGGGAAAACCTCATCCACTCCCCAGCCTGTGGCATAAAAAATGGTTCCGGGGCGGCAGAGACATTTTGTTCTGCCGCCCCGCTTTTTATAAATTCAAATTTTCTCCGGGGGCAGCTTTACTGATACCTGACCTCTGTTGAGGGAATTCCACCCGATAGAAAGGCGGTCCGGTTCGGAGAAAGCCGGGACCTGCGGTACAAGTCAGCAGGGACAGTTCTGCTGACTCGCGCTATACAGACGACAATTTGTCATGATCATACCAATTTTTCGAGGCCGCAGCGAGTCAGCGAAAACCGTCCCTCTGACTCAAAGGCGGACTGATTTCCTGATCCCTGTTCCCTTTTCCCATCTCTCTGTTATAATTAATCTGAATTACAGAACAGGAGGAAAAAAATGAAAAAGACAGTTCTTGTTTTTATGATGGCTTTTTTGTGCCTTATGCTTTCAGGCACCGCGGTTCTGGCGGAAGTGAATGCCGCGGAATATCTGAATATTGTGTACGGCCTTACATTTTCGGATGAAGTCACCGTCGATGAATTCAATGCCGCACTGACAGCCATGGGTGCCGATCCGCTGGAGACGGAAACCCTGACGATGGCTGATGCCGTCGTCGCCGCGGTCCGTCTCGCGGGTATGGAGGAACTGGCACTGACAGATACCGGCAGCGATCCTTACGCGGCCTGCGCGGTCGCTATCGGCATCGCGGATGAAGGTATGGACCTCAATGCGCCCCTTTCAGCCGATACTGCCGCGGAACTTTTGTACAATGCCGCGGAGATCGGTGGAAAAGCCCGCCGTTATATCGGCCGTCTGTCCGATGATAATATTCTGCGGCAGCTCGGCGCTGTGCTTGATTCCATCGATATTTTTGCGAATGAAACGCTCAATAACGCGGGCCTTCAAATTCTGTTGAATGGAGCCACTACCGGCTACACTTTGAAATACAACGGCTATAGTGCCCGTTTCCCTGATAAAAATACTATCCGATACGGTCATGACGACCCGCAGCATCTGATGCAGCTGACTGCTTTGCTGAAAAGTTTAGGCTATGACGCTTATGTTCAGGTCGAGCCGAAAGTGTCTGTTTACGAGTATATGCTGGAATGGGGTGAACCCCAGCCGCCGACACCGACTTATGAAGTGAAGCAGCTGGAAAACGGACGTTATTTTGCTTTCGCCCTGGAATATGACCTGACTCTCGAATTCGACTCTTCGGAGGAAAAGGAAAGCCTGCACGGTCTGATCGAGGCATATGCCAAGAAATATGATGATTCATTTGATGCCGACGGCAATCTGGTGAAAAACCTGCTGGCCGGATCATTTTGGCAGCCGCTGTATTTCTCCTACACCGAAATGGAAAATGAAGAATTTGTACCGCTGACAGATAATGTCATCAGCGATGCCGAGGGTTACTATAAGATCCATTCCATCAGCCTGCCGGAAAATGCTCCCGCTGTCGCCGAAGCCCTGGCCGCTGCCGCCCCGGACCTGAGTGTTCAGGTAGAGACGATCTACGTCAATCCCGCATTCAACCGCTACATCACCGGGACAGATCATCAGTAGTCATTAGTTGATGAAGTATACAACAGGTGTCGGAGAGGCTTTTCCATGCCCGGCCGACACCTGCGATCCGATGACGGGGTCGGTTTTGACTGACTCGCTCTGCGAGTCAGCAGAACCGACCCCGCCAACTATTGCCGGACAGTCCGCACAAAAGACAATACCGGCACCGGCAGCATACCTTTATTACCGAAATCCCGGTTCAAAAGAGGCTGAGCGGGCTGATCAAATGCGGGGACGGTTCCTCTGACACAATAAGTGGATCAAAGGATCAGTCCCATATCTGAACTCCAAACTCTGACCTCTGAACCCTACTTTCCATCGGCAAAACTCGTTCGGAATTCCCGCTCCACCACCGGCAGGCCGTATTTCTCTTTCGCTGCAGCGATGGCACGGATCAGAAAAGTCATATTGCGGGCAAGATTCCGCATGATCTGCAGGCCTTCTTTATCCTTCATCACGTCTTCGGCGGTGAAACCGTGGACCTGGTTCCAGTAGGTGGAGGGAGCGATCGGCATACCGGAGATCGTGAAATATTTATTCAGCACATCGAAAGAAGCCGTATTCCCGCCCCGCCGGGCGCTGACGACAGCGGCACCGACTTTCATATGCTTTGAGAACGGGGTGCTGTACATCAGCCGGTCCATGAAAGAAAGGATGGTCCCGTTGGGCGACGCGTAATAGACCGGGCTGCCGATGACCAGTCCGTCGGCTGTCTCAAACTTTGCCGCTGTCTCGTTGACCGCGTCATCGATCACACATTTTCCGTGCTGCGCGCAGTAACGGCATGCCATGCAGCCCCGTATGGCAAGTTTTCCCACCGTGATCAGTTCGGTCTCGATCCCCTCCGCCTCGAAAACGGTGATCATCTCTTTCAGCGCCGCTGCCGTGCAGCCGTTTTCCCGCGGGCTTCCGTTCAATAATAATACTTTTGCCATTATCTGTTCCTCCGTTATATTGCTGTAACGCCTGTGTATGCGGCAGGCATAATTTATTCAAAGCCTGTCCCAGTTCCGATATAGAACAAATTCCTCTGTAACATAAACAGGAACGGTTGGACCGCGTATGACGGCCGTGATAACCCGTCGTCCCTGAAAAATAATGCCAGCTGACGGCTACCGGCGGCTTCGCAGGATGTTGTTGAGCCATTGTTCAGAAGCTCTTCCGGGACGGACGTCGGCGGTGATCCATTGCCCGGCAATGATCAGCGCCGGGAACTGCTCCAGAAAGGCGGCGAATGTCTCTTCGGTAAAGTCAGTGAAACGGCGGCCGTTCCGTTCTCCCTCGAAGGTGCCGTATTTGAATGAGACATAGATGACGCCGCCGGGCTTCAGCGCGGCCAGCATGCGGCGGAAGATATCCGGCAGCTCCGCTGAGGGAACGTGCAGGATGGAGGCGCATGCCCAGATCCCGTCATAGACCTCGTGATCGTCCAGTTCCTGAAAAAGCATCCTGCGGACCGGAATGCCGGTATAAGCGGCAGCTATGGCGCAGAGCTCCGGCGAACCGTCAGCAGCGGTCACCCGGAAGCCCCGTTCCAGAAAGGCTTTCGTGTCACGCCCCGAACCACAGCCGAAGTCAAGGATCTCCGCTTCCTGCGGGAGATACGAAAGAAACCGGTCCCGGATCCCGGAAAGATCCGCCGACACAGTTCCGGCGGCG
Organism: Flexilinea sp.; assembly: GCA_036723985.1. GTDB lineage: Bacteria > Chloroflexota > Anaerolineae > Anaerolineales > Anaerolineaceae > Flexilinea. The sequence continues at coordinate 1,670 of DAIMGK010000140.1, read as the reverse complement.
AACTGTTCCGCGTTTTGCGTGTAATAATCCAGTGTCTTGTTCATACGGCCATCCTGATGCCTGTGAGTATCTGTTCAAAAGGTGACGGTCCCTCAGGCGAAGCCGCCGGCCGTCACGACAGGTTTTGAATCGTTAAAATTATAACAGTATCAAAGGAAAAGCGGGATGCGGCGAGGGTATTCCGCGCGCTGTTTCTGTGAAATGAAAAAAACCGTCCCGATGGTTCGGAGACGGTTTTTACTGATCATTCCATGCTGTCCTGCCGGGCAGCCGGGATTACTTTTCGATTTCCGCCAGCAGTTTCGCGGTCAGGTCGTCAAGGGAGACGCGTTCCTGCGCCATGCTGTCGCGTTCACGGACGGTGACGGTGTTATCTTCCAGCGTCTGGTAATCGACGGTGATGCAGAACGGCGTACCGATCTCATCCTGGTAGAAATAGCGCTTGCCGATGTTGCCGCGGTCATCCCATACCACGCCCATCTTCTCTGCCAGCATCTTATAGACGCCGCGGGCCTTGTCGATGATCTCGGGCTTGTTCTTGACCAGCGGGAATACGGCGGCTTTGTACGGAGCCAGGTTGGGCTTGAAGCGCATGACGACCCGCTTGTTCTCGGTATCTTCCCAGTAGGCATCGCAGAGCGCCATCAGCAGCAGACGGTTGACACCCACCGCCGGTTCGATGACGTGGGGCACGAATTTGTGCTGATGATCCTGCGGATCCTGATAGCTGAGATCCTTGCCGGAGTGGTCGATGTGCTGCTGCAGGTCATAATTGGTGCGGTAGGCAATACCCCAGAGTTCCTTGAAACCGAAGGGGAATTCGTATTCGAGATCGTAGGTATCCTTGGAATAGAAGGAACGTTCCTGATCCGAATGGCGGCGCCAGCGGAGCTTGTCGGCATTGATGCCAAGGGTCTCATGGACAAAATGGTACATGCAGTCCTGCCAGGATTTGAAGAGCGGCTGCCATTCAGTCTTGTCCGGATCGAAGAAATATTCGATCTCAGCCTGTTCGAATTCCAGCGTGCGGAAGATGAACTGGCCGGTCGTGATCTCATTGCGGAAGCTCTTCCCGATCTGGCCTACACCGAAGGGCAGCTGGATGCGGGTGGAGTTGACGATATTATTGAAGTTGGTGAAAATGCCCTGGGCTGTTTCGCCGCGCAGGTAGACCGGCATCTTTTCGCCTTCGACGACGCCGATGGCGGACTGGAACATGATGTTGAAAGCCTTCGGCGGGAATACGCCGTTGCCTTCCGGAGTGGTCACGTTGTGTTCTTCAATATAGGCGCCGATCTCTTCCAGCCCCATACCGTCCACCTGGATGCGTTCCACTTCCGGATGCTTGTCAAGCCACTGTTCGATCAGGTGATCGGCGCGGTAGCGTTTGTGGGTGACTTTGTCTTCCACCAGCGGATCGTTGAAGGCGGTCACATGGCCGGAGGCGACCCAGGTCTCCGGGTGAAGCATGATCTGGGAATCGATCCCGACCATATCTTCACGGGTGGTGACCATTTCATGCCACCACAGGTTGCGGATGTTGCGCAGCAGTTCCGCGCCCAGCGGGCCATAGTCGTAGGAGCTGGTCAGGCCCCCGTAAATTTCGGAAGTCGGATAAACGAAGCCCCGCCGTTTGGAAAGGGAGGCGATCTTTTCAAGAGTAACTGCAG
>DAIMGK010000139.1:0-12866 GCA_036723985.1 Flexilinea sp. | reverse complement strand
TCCCTTTACAGGCTGCCTGAAAAGATATGCTGAATTTTTATCGGAACAAGTCCCATCGAAAGCTTTTTTCCATAGGTAACTGATCAGATATTTTTCTTATGAATTTTTCTCTGTTTTTTATTTTTTCGTTATATCCATAAGAATTATGCTGAAAGCTGCGTTTGCCGCACTGATTTATATTCATCTTTAAATAATATTATCTCACGAAATTCCTGCTGATCGGGAGAAAACTTTTTTCAGCTCCTCTGCTTCCTCGGCAGGCGGCATCCCGAAGAATTCCATAAAGGTCAAACCGGAATCTTAAATTTCTTTCTCAGACATAATTATTTTCCTCCATAATTGTGATCAAAAATCCGATAAGAAAAAACTTTTTCCCGAACAATTTCTGTTCTCAGTGCCTTTTTCTCATTTTTCCAATTTCATTGCCCCATTTACCGAATTGCTTGTTGATGAAGCGATGATAGAAATCGAAGGGAAGGGGGTGGCCGGTTTTGGCGATGTGGCCGCAGCCGGCGGCTGCCAGATCGACGGCCAGCTGAAGCTGGCTGTCTGTTTGAACGTCGTCGATGGCGGCGATCTCGTTGGCGATCATTTTGATGAAACGGTCGGAAGCGATTTCTTCCTTGCAGATGAGCATCTTCAGGCAGGGCTTTCCCGCAATGCTGTCAGGATAACGCTGAATCATTTTTTTGTATTCGGCTGAGAACGTTGCCGGTCTCCGCAATCCTCTCCCGCTTTTGATCGAAATAAATCCGATCACACCGTTCCGCAGCACAACGATATCGATCTCATTTTTCTTTGTGGCCGCCGCGTCCCAGGTAAAGACCAGATTCCGTTCCACATCGCTGAATATCCCCGCTTCCTTTGCGGCAAGAAACGCATCATATATTTTCCGCTCGTATCGAAAACCGGCAGAGGAATTTTTCTGAATGTTCTGCGTAAATCTCAGCCCATAAAGACGGAGCAGCGACTGAAGAGAAAACTGCGGCGGGGTACAGGGCAGGTTATGGTTTACGAACGTTTTATGGTCCCAGCTCATACATGAAAGCCGCATTTTGAAGAGTCTTGTATCAACACAGAGCTGCGGAGCGAGCATTTCCTTCGCGGCAAATCTGGCTACTCGCTGCATCAGACGGCTTCCGCCGTCATAATTGAAAGCTACCTCTTCGTTACCGCGGTATTCCAGATCCATGATCTCCCGGATCTTATTGAAAATTTCAGCATATGACGCCTCCGCGGTAAAAACGATGATCTCAGTTGATGGAGGCCGGCCCGGGTCTTCCGGATCGTATTCCGTAAAGAAAATCCAGTCCTGAAGCCGCCTGGCCATGGAATAGTTCGCCTCTGTAACCAGAAAATATGCTCCGTCGATCATATTTGTCAGCTGCGTGAGCGGCAGCAGTACCTTCAATGGATCGTTCCCGATCAGACTAATCAATTTCATTTCAGTTTCTCTCCGCAGATCATTATATCGGGTTCTTTCCGTTATTGGGTACTGATAATCGGACCCGGTCAGCATCCTCGGGCTTAATCAAAAACAGCGGTGAGCAGGATAATGATGCTTTTGTAATTTATTTGAGAGGAAAAGTTCAGGAACATATTCACTATGCTTCTCACGGTGACAGTTCCGCTGAGGCGTAACCGTCACCGTTGGCAGGTCATCTGATGAATGAGGCTGAGGGATATTGACAAAGGAGATGGGGAGGGATATCATTGAGGTGTGGAATAACAGTGTTTCTCTGTGAAAAAAATATCCCGGTCGGGAAGGAGTTTCATATGAAGAAAGTGATTGCGTTGGTCAGCGAGGATTTTGAAGACCTCGAGTTGTGGTATCCCGTGCTGCGGCTGCGGGAAGCGGGCTGTCAGGTGGATTTCGCGGCGGAAAAGCCGGGCATATATCACGGCAAATACGGTGTGCCTTGTGAAGTCTGCCTTACCTTTGACGATATCGATCCCCGAAATTATGACGGGATCCTGGTCCCCGGCGGCTGGGCTCCGGACAAGCTGAGGAGATTCCCGGAGGTCATCTCGATGGTGCAGAACATGAACGCCGACAACAAGGCTATCGGCATCATCTGCCACGCGGGCTGGGTCCTGGCTTCGGCGGAGATCCTCGAAGGAAGACGGGTGACCAGCACTCCCGGGATCAAAGATGATCTCCGGCACGCGGGAGCGGTCTGGGTGGATGAGCCGTCGGTTGTGGACGGGAATATCGTCTCCGGGCGCCGTCCGCCAGATCTTCCGCTGTACGCGAAGGATTTCCTGACGGTCCTGTTCCGGGAGTAAGAAGCATCAAGCCGGGTCAGCAAAACCAGGCCGGTTCTGACAGATCCCGGGGACTTCCGGACAGCAGGCAGCCGGCTGAAAAATACAGAAAACCCCTCCATTACGGAGGGGCTTTTTCGATATGAGATCAATTGAAGAGTCAAACGGGACGACTTTTACATTCCCCAGGGTTCGTCGCCGATAGTCCCGCCTTCCATAAACTCGACGGGGAAGATCATCGGCCTGGGTTTTATGCTCCCAGGGCGTTCGATCATGGAGATCAGCGTTTGCGCAGCGGTCTTGCCGATCTTTTCACAGTCCTGACGGATCGTGGTGATCTTCGGTTCCAGCGCCTGCCCCAGGCTGATGCCGTCATAACCGGCGAAAGAAATATCATGCGGGATGCTCATTCTCATTTCCCGGGCCGCTTCCTGCGCGCCGAGATATGCCATATCATCCGGCAGCAGGATACAGGTAGGCCTTTCAGGAAGTTTCAGAAGTTCCGTGACGATTTTTCTGGTGAGTTCAATATTGTCATATTCCCCTTCACGGAGATATTCCGGCGGGACCGGCAATTCATAAAAGAGCATCGTGTTCCGGAACTGCTGGATGCGCATCCGGGTAACAAGGGAGTTGTTGTGTCCGTGGACAAAGGCGATGCGGTGATGCCCCCGGGAAATGGCATATTCCATCAGTTTCTGAACGCCGGTCTCATTATCCGATATCACCGCCGGGGTCCCTTTGAAAAAATGATCCACCGTGACGCAGGGTATGCCGCTTTTGACCAGCTCCCCAATCTCCGGCGCTGAAAAATCAACACACACCAGACAAACTCCGTCCGGCTCATAAAGGCGGCAGTGATCCAGGCAGTTCTCCCCGTTCGCGATCACATGGCTGTTGATAAAGGTGATGTCATAACCGTGAGCTTCGGCTTCATCCTTGATCGCGTTCAGGATCGAAACGAAAAAGGGATGTGTCAGTCCTTTTCCGCTTTCTTCCGCGTACAGGATCCCCAGCCTTCGGGGCCTCTCAGCGGGGGCGGAGATCCCCAGGGACGCAGCGGACTTTAAAACATTCCGGACTGTATCGGGATCTGCATCTGTCAGCCCGGCTCTGAGAACGCGTTCTACGATCCCCGGGTCAGCCTTACTGTGACGTGCCACTTCATCGATGGTTGTATTCATGATCAACATTCCCCTGTTTTTGTTTTCAGGCAGCTATTCAGGGGACGGTTACGCGTCAGCGGAACTGTCACCGCCGGAATAGAAGCTTCGAATTTTATTATACCCATATCCTGACATAAAAAACCGCAATTTTGAACAGTATCGGGATCAACATGAACAATGGGGGCATTTCGCGGTGCGGTAAGCATGCTCCGCCAGGCGCGGGCACCAACCAGATTTCGAAGTACACGAAAACTGTCCACGCTGTCCCGGGCTGCATCGTAATGGTACGAAAAAAATGTGGGGACTTTTCTGAACCATGCGGGGAGCAGGATGTGAATTTTTATGCTAAAATTATAACATGAGTCAGCAATAAAGGCTGACCTGATCCTTCAATCAAGTTCTTACAGCAGAATACCGGAATATCCGACGGGTGCCGGATAAATATAAAAGGCGTAGCCTGATACTGCCTGGAGGAGTAATTATGAGCGAGAAACTTAATGCGGATAACATAACCGGAAGGAAAAGTTATGATTCCTTTGATTTAGCCAAGTTTGTCCTGTGTTTTCTGGTCATGGTCGTCCATACGAATCCGCTGGGCAATTCAAATTTTCACGTGATCCATCCCTGGTGCAGGGTCCTTATCCCCATTTATTTTATGATCAGCGGTTTTTTGTTTTTCGGCAAATATGACCGGCTTCCTGATGAAGAAAAGAATGGCTATCTTTGGAAAAGTATAAAACGGAACATGACGCTCTATCTGTTCTGGTTTATTGTCTTCCTGCCTTTCACCATCGTTTACCGGGATTACCTGCATAAAGGGATCGTTTTTTTTTTCGGGTCTATCTTCCTGGGTTCCTCTTTTCCCGCTTCATGGTATTTGATGGCCCTGGCGATCTCGCTTATTTTCGTCGCGAAACTGGACAGAGGGATCGGAAAATATATCGTCCCTGTCCTCGCGTTTCTGTTTTATCTCCTGTGCCTGGGGCAGAATACATGGCGTTTTTTTGCAGACAAGACCGGATTCCTGCCGAAAATATATAATACCTTTGAAATAAGTTACAGTGCCACATTTTTCGCCGCCGTCATCTGGATCTGGCTGGGCAGGGTTTTTTCGAAGTACAAAGACCGTCTGCTTGCGGTGGATATGAAAAGAGTGATCGCAGCTTCCGTATGCGCTTTGATCCTTTTGTTTTTTGAAGACAAGTGGCTTTATGACCGCGGACTGTTCACGATGAATAACGATTTCTATTTCTTTGGCCTTCTGGCAGGCCCGATGCTTTTCTGGATCATTTTGAAGATGGATATTCATGTCAAACACGCAAAAACCATGCGTTCCATGAGTACACTCATCTACTGTATTCACGCGACAATTGCGGAATATCTGAAAGTCTTTGTCGTGATTCCGAAGTTCGGCGAATACGAGATGCCATGGTCGACCCTTGCTTTTATCATAACGGCTGTTGTTGCCCTGGTGGGGGGATGGCTGATCCTGAAATACAGCGATAAATATAAGATCCTGAAGTATGCTTATTGAGTTTCGGTTTCGGGAAGCAGTGGTTCTGTCAGATTTCAGAAATAAATACAGATTGACAGTTAAAGATACGAGATATAGCCGTAAAAACATATAACCTTGAAACCCGGAATAAAGGCCTTCGGGATACAATGCTTCGCAGCGGCGCGGAGCGGAATTAAATGTGCCAGCCAAAGTACTTCCCGCGCCTTGTGCTAAATAGCCGGGGGCCACGCGCTGAGCAAGCTCACGCGTGGCCCCCGGCCACCTTTTTTTATTGAGTAAAGTCGGTTTATTCGGTTTTTGACAAAATGCCGGGGATCGTATTTTCCCCTATCATATCGGATGTTCAACTGACAGGATTCAGAAAGAAGTCGGTATACGTCTGATAGTCGGGCGGCAATGGTGGGGTCGGTTCATCAGAATTACACCAATAAAATATGTTTTCTGCAAGTACAGCAAATAATCGGTTAGAATGTTCGGTAACGGCGTTCGTTCCTTACGAATACCGGATGTACAAAAACACCGGGCTCACCGGTCCCGCATAAGAGAAAACAGATTGAACATTTATCGCGCAGGCATTGACATCGGCTCGATCACCGTGAAATTGGTTGTTTTGGATGAAGCGGATTCTGTCCTTTACGGAGAATACCGCCGCCATCACGCGCATACGCAGCTTACCCTTGCTTCCCTGTTGCAGGAAGCCAGAAAGGTGCTGGGGGAATGCGGGATCCGGCCTCATATCACAGGTTCCGGTTCCATCAGCCTTTCCGGTGCGCTGGGGATCCCCTTCGTGCAGGAGGTGGTGGCTGTTGCCGATGTCCTCGGCTCATCTTACCCTCAGACGGACGCCGCCATCGAATTGGGCGGTGAAGACGCCAAGATCATTTATTTCAAAGGCGGACTGGATGAACGCATGAACGGTGTCTGCGCCGGCGGGACAGGGTCTTTCATTGACCAGATGGCAGCCCTTCTGCAGACCGACGCGTCCGGTCTGAATGAAGCGGCAAAGCAATATAAGGAAATATACACTATTGCCGCCCGCTGCGGTGTTTTTGCCAAGACCGACATTTAGCCGCTCATCAATGAGGGCGCGTCCAGGGCGGATCTGGCGGCTTCCATTTTTCAGTCGGTCGTCAATCAAACCATTTCCGGGCTTGCCTGCGGAAAACCGATACAGGGCTGTGTCGCTTTTCTGGGCGGTCCGCTGCACTATCTTTCCGAACTCAAAGCGGCATTCATCCGCACGCTCAGACTGACAGACGATAACATCGTTGACCCTGAAAATTCCCATCTGTTTGCAGCCATCGGAGCTGCCATGCAGGAAGGTGAGATCACCTTTGACCTGGATGAACTGATCCGGAAATTGCAGAGCGGTGTCCGGATCGATATGGAAATCAAACGCCTGGAACCGCTCTTTGAAAACCTGGAGGAATATCAGGCATTTCTGGACCGTCACGCGAAAGCTTCGGTGACAAAAGGCGTCATTTCGGAATACCGGGGGAACTGTTTTCTGGGGATCGACGTCGGTTCCACGACGACAAAGCTGGCCCTGATCGGTGAGGCCGGAGAACTGCTTTATTCCACTTATGCCAATAACGAAGGCAATCCCATTGAGACAGCCCGGAAAGCCATCGCCGAGATCCGTGATGCCATGCCTGCGGGTGCGGTGATCGCCCGTGCCTGTTCCACCGGTTATGGAGAAGCCCTTTTGAAAGCCGCTTTCCGTCTGGATGACGGGGAAGTGGAAACTGTCGCGCACATGACCGCGGCGGCTTTCTTTGATCCGCGGGTCGATTGTGTGCTGGATATCGGCGGTCAGGATATGAAATGCATCCGTATCAAAAACCGTACAGTCGATACGGTGATGCTGAACGAAGCCTGCTCTTCCGGCTGCGGATCTTTCATCGAGAACTTTGCCTCATCGCTGGGGATGACCGCGCAGGAATTCGCCGATGAAGCGCTTTTCGCGAAAGCTCCGATCGATCTGGGAACACGCTGTACCGTGTTCATGAATTCCAACGTCAAACAGGCGCAGAAGGAAGGGGCACCGGTCTCCGATATTTCTGCCGGGCTGGCTTACTCCGTAATCAAAAACGCCCTTTTTAAAGTCATCAAACTGGCTGACGCGAAACAGCTCGGTGAACATATCGTCGTGCAGGGCGGGACATTTTATAATAAAGCTGTCCTACGGTCTTTTGAAAAAATCGCGGGAACGGAAGTCATATGCCCCGATATTTCCGGGATCATGGGAGCTTTCGGCGCCGCACTGACCGCACGGGAGCGGTATGAGGGTCAGCCCTCATCCATGCGCTCTTTTGATGAGATCGCGGACCTGACCTATACATCCAAAGCCGTCCGCTGCGGAGGATGTGAAAACAACTGTATGCTGACCGTCAATACATTTTCCGGAGGGAGCCGGTTTATCAGCGGCAACCGCTGTGAAAAGAAAGTCTCTTCCGGAAACAGCACCCGCAAGGGTCACAATATGTTTGAATACAAGCGGCACCGCATCTTTGATTATGAACCGCTGCCCGAAGACAAAGCTTTTCGGGGAACGCTGGGGCTGCCCCGGGTGCTGAACATGTACGAGAATTATCCCTACTGGGCCACCTTCTTCCGGCAGCTCGGTTTTCGCACAGTGCTCTCACCCTTTTCTGCCAGATCGATTTATGAAATGGGGATGGATTCCATACCTTCGGAATCTGAATGTTATCCGGCAAAGCTCTCCCATGGACATGTGCAGTGGCTGTTTGACCACGGTGTGCGGACCGTTTTCCACCCCTGCGTCTTCTACGAATACCAGGAAACCCCCAAGGCACAGAACCATTACAACTGCCCGATAGTCATTTCCTATCCCGAAAACCTGAAAAACAACGTGGAGGTGATCACATCCGGACAGATGAAATATCTGCGCCCGTTCATCGCCTTCACCAGCGAAAAAACCGCCGCTGACCGTCTGGTCAGGTTCTGCCGCGATGAATGGCAGATCCCTGCCGGTGAGGTCCGGAAAGCGGCGTATTATGCCTGGCAGGAAATGCGCAGGGCAAAAGAGGACATTCGCAGGGAAGGGGCCCGGATCCTTGAATCTATGCGGTCGGAAGGCAGGCGGGGGATCGTCCTTGCCGGCCGTCCTTACCACATTGATCCGGAAATCAATCACGGTGTTCCGGAACTTATCGCTCCATACGGACTGGATGTTTTTACGGAAGACAGTCTTTCCTTTGACAAAATTTCCCGGGATCGTCCGCTGCGGGTGGTGGACCAGTGGGTCTTCCATTCCCGGCTTTATAATGCCGCTGAATTTGTGAGCCGCTGCGATGACCTGGAACTGGTGCAGCTGTTTTCCTTCGGCTGCGGACTGGACGCGGTCACAACCGATCAGGTGCAGGAGATCCTGGAGCGTTCCGGGAAGCTCTATACCATGCTCAAGATCGACGAGGTCGGCAACCTGGGGGCAGCCCGCATCCGTATCCGCAGCCTGATCGCCGCTATGAACATGCGGGAGAAGCAATGCATCAAAGCCGATCCGCAGCCGGTGAAATATGAGCGGACGGAATTCACTAAAAAAATGAAAGAGGAAGGGTACACGCTCCTCGCGCCTCAGATCAGCCCGATACATTTCGCGCTGCTGCAGCCGGTCTTTGAAAAGTGGGGCTACCATCTCATTTTCCCGGATAATGAGGATCGGAAAGCGATCGACTATGGGCTGAAATATGTAAATAATGACGCCTGTTATCCCTCCATGACGTCCACCGGGCAGATGATGGAAGCCGTGCTTTCCGGAAAATATGATACGCGTAAACTGGCGCTGCTTTATGTACAAACCGGCGGATGCTGCCGGGCAAGCAATTATATCTCTTTCATCCGCCGCGCGCTGAACAATGCCGGGCTGTCGTATATACCGGTGATCTCCATGAATTTGAACGGTATGGAGAAGAGTGAGGGATTCCAATTATCTCCCGGGATGCTCCTTGACGGCGCCCGCGCCCTGATCTTTGGGGATCTGCAAATGCGCTGCCTCTACCGTACCCGTCCCTATGAAGCCGTACCCGGATCCGCAAACGCGCTGAAGGACAAATGGACCGGGATCATGCGGGACTATTTATTTTCGCATAAACCGAAATTTTCCTGGCAGGAGATCTGCCGGTCGATCGTAAAGAATTTTGACGAATTGCCGCTGGATGAAACCGTGAGAAAACCGAAAGTCGGCATTGTCGGGGAGATCCTTGTAAAATATATGCCGCTCGCGAACAATTATCTGGTCGACCTTCTGGAAAAGGAAGGCGCGGAAGCTGTGGTTCCGGATATGCTCGATTTCTTTGCCATGTGTATCTATAATAATGATTACGCTCACAAATATCTGGGAAAGGGTCTGGTCAATTCCATCATTGCCAGGGTGGGCATTCTCGCGCTGGAAGGCTTACGGAAACCTGCTTCTGACGCACTGAACGCCAGTAAACGCTTCAAAGCCCCTCTGCGGATGGACAAGATCGCGGGACCTACTCACAGGTTCCTTTCCGAAGGGAATCAATACGGGGAAGGCTGGTTCCTTTGCGGGGAAATGGTGGAATTGCTGAATGACGGCGTGAATAATATTGTCTGTGTCCAGCCTTTCGGCTGCCTGCCCAATCACGTGATGGGAAAAGGTGTCATCAAAGCGCTGAAAGCCGCCTATCCCCAGGCAAACATCGCCGTCGTGGATTATGATCCCGGCGCCAGCGAGGTCAATCAGCTGAACCGGATCAAATTGATGCTGGCAGCGGCGAAAAAACAGATATCACAGAGCGATCACTGATCAGTGTTTTTTCCCAAATCCGGCCAGGCCAAAACATCCTGTGCCGCCTTTTGAAGTGATAACGCTTCCGCATTCGATCCAATGTATCTTTGTGAAACCCAGATCCCGTACGGTTTCTTCCGCCTTCTTTTTGGATTCATCAGAAAATTCAGGAGTGTGTCCAAACCATATTTCGGGTTTTTCCGTCTGGTTATCATCGACAAAATCCCGGATCATTTTCGGGATCACATGGATCATACTGCCCCGATATTTTTTCCCCGCCACAAGACGCCCGCTGATCATATCTACACGCGGATGGATCTTCAGCAGCGTGCCGGCAAAAGCGATCAGATTGCGGACCAGCCCGCTTGCTTTAAGAAAATCAAAACCATCCGGTACAAATGCCATGCAGGAATGATCGACCATGTCCTGCGCCGCTTTTTGGGCGTCGGCCAGCGTCCATTCCGGATGCTGTTCGATCAGCTCCGCCATCCCGGTCACGACAGCGTACTGGCCATAGGAAAACATGCCTGTATCGACCTGGGCGAAAGGCATCTGAGGCCGCAGTTCCGCTGCCTGACGCGCACAGTTGTAAGAACAGGTGGTCACAGAGGAGTAGCCTATGTGCAGAACGGAAGCGTCTGGTTCGGTTTCGAGAATTTCATCAAAGACCCGCTCAAAATCATGTATTACAGATCCGCTGGTTGTGGGAATTTTTCCTGTTGTTCTGAAGTATTCGATCACCTCAGATGGCGGAAATGTGCCGTCGTCCCTGCTCTCGCTGCCGAATATCACATGCATCGGGACGATCCTGATCCCATAACGCTTGCATAAATCAGCTGTTATGTCACTTCCGCTTTCCGCAACCAATACGATCTTACCCATGTTTTCTTACCTCGATTTTTCTGATCTCAGATCATTCTCCTGCTGTTGTAAGGTATTCGCTTTTTATTATAATCTCTTATCCGCAATTCTTTTTCCAATAGTGTTACTATTCAGAATATGCGCTTTAGGGACAGACCCGTTTGCGCCTTATGAAAAGGTGACCGGGGCATAAAACTCCGGTGGCGGATGATGCGTATGCCCTGTTATGGCAGGATCGCGAGGCCTGTTTCTTTACCGCTTTTCCCTGATCCGAGTTCAAAGTGGTATTTGGCAATGCCGAGATCGATTTTTGTGTAAAACCCCCAACCGGCTTTGGCTTTGACTTTATCCCCTTCCAGTTCAAACCGGAATCTCTGCTGATTTACAGCGGTCGGAGCCAGCAGTACGGCTTCGATCCCTTTGCGGAACCAAACAGGCGAATCAGCGCTTAGGTTGCTGACCGCTTCCGGGGATTTGGAGCGATGGGCTGTTCCGGATGTTTTCCCATATCCCACCGCGATCACGATCGCCAGCTTTTCCCCGGGACCGACTTTATATGCTTCCGGGATTTTTTTGAAAGTCAGTGCGACCCAGCAGGTGTTCAGCCCCATCCGCTGCGCTTCAAGGACGATCTTCTCCCCGTAATAACCGCATAATTCCTCTAAATCAGGACCCTTTTTCCCGACCATGGCAATATAATTTGTCACTCCGGAGAAATTCCCGTAACGGGCCATCGCGCTGCTAAACGCTTTTGCTTCGTTTTTTACCAGCTGAATATGCAGTCCGCTTTCCCGGCTGCATTCATCGATCACTTTTTCCAGTTTCTCCGCTGTATCCGGCGCGATCGGCTTTTCAAGATAAGAGCGGACTGAATGCCGCTGTCTCATGGCTTCGATCAGATCCATTTTCCACCTCTAAAATTTGATCCCTTCCAGATCATCGTACCGTACGCCGCAAAGACGAAGGGCTTCTTTGCGGAGGATCTCTCCGGAGATCCCGGCTTCCTCCAGTTCCTGTATGAAGGCATTTACCAGATCTTCCGATGTGAAGTTCTGCAATAATGCCACAAAGAAACTGTGGTTGATGCAGAAAATCTCACAAAGAACATCCGTCGAGTCCGGTTCGGCAAGGGCAAATACCTCTTTGATATAGGGATCCAGCGGACCGAATGTCCGGCTGTTTATATAAGAAACCGACATTGTCCCTCTGGGCTGTGTGACCGCGTTTTTCAGCATATCGAACTTCATCTGCAGGGAAGGGATCTGACTGATCCGCTGAAATCCCGCTTTTTTCATTTTCACGGCATACAGGAAGTTTTCCGGCTGCGCCTGGAGCATGACCTGGCCTCTGGCGATGGTGCAGGACTTCGTAATGTCCTGGTTTTCACGATCCTTCGGGAAATCAACTTCCGCGATATTTACAAACATCCGGTAACTCTCGAAGTTGCCCAGGAGCGCTTTATAGTTTATGGCGATATCAGCGGTGATGGTTTTCTCACTGGCGGGATCGATCCTGCGGATCGCTTTGGATAAGAGAACGGAGATCAGCACATTCGGGCTGCCGTCATTTTCTTTGCAGTAGCGCATTACCTGTTCTTCCGGCAGTTTCAGATAGAAGATGCGCCGGTCACCTTTCTTTTCCGGATTCAGCCGATAAAAATCCGCCGTCGGCTTCTTTTGAAAAAGGGGAGCTTCCGCGGAGTCGACATCCAGCCCCGCGAATGGATCCCCGATTTCTTTTTCCGGAATGGGGCTGCCCGGCAGACGGAAACCGGCCGGATCAAATTCCTGACCCGTTTTGCGGCTGAGATAGCAGAAAAGGACGCTTTTGAAATACGGGAGAAAACCCGGACCGTCGGATATGGCATGGGTCATTTCCAGGGCGAGCCTGTTTCCTTCATATTTGAATGCCGCCAGATGATAATTTGCTTCCGCGGAGTTGAGATGGATCGGATCCCAGGTGTTCCGTACCGTGATCGGCAGCGGATTCGGTACGGGGATCAGATCATTCCCCTCCGCCTTTGCTTTTACATAGAAGTAAGGAAACCGTTCGCGCAGGGATTCCACCGCATCCCGCAGCAGCTCACCATCGACGGGTTCATAGAGCGCGGCTTCGAGTCCCATGATAAAGGGACATTGCGGTGAGCTCATAAACAGCATCGGATCGTAATATTCCATCTGAGTCCTTTCGGTAAAAAAGTGAATTGTCTGATTTCTAATAAATTTTATCTTAAGGAAACGCTGATTAATAACCATTTTTCGAACACTCAATAGCGGATAATTGC
>DAIMGK010000138.1:0-13016 GCA_036723985.1 Flexilinea sp. | reverse complement strand
ATATATCAATAGAAGAAGCCAGAAACCGTCTGCTGACATCAAAGGCATATGACTGTCTGTATGACTTTGAGTCCAACCTTTGGATGGAAGGTCCCGATTATTTTCTCGATTTTTTCAGAAGGGTTGAAAATCAAAGCCATCATGATTCGGATACCGCCGGTTCATAATCGGTAACCGGCTGCCGTGTGTCCACGGACACCGGCATCCCGGGGTCAGTTCGTTTTCCTGACGGTGATAGTTCATCTTCCTGATGGTAACGGTTAGCCTTCCTTCCGGGGACGGTTAGCCCGAGGCGAAGGCCGAGGGGCGAAGCTCCAACTCCGAATCCAAATCGAGCGAAGCTCGCACTTTACGGAGTTGGGTCACCTCGTTGACTAACGCACGTCTGCTGATCGTTCCCCTTCCCGGCTGAACACTTACATCCGGCATAATACGACAGGCATACCTTTCCGAAAGCCTGGTGACGGTTCCCCCCCGGCCTGTGACTCGGGTTAACCGTCCCCGTTCGTATGCCAGGCTACAACAGCGAAACCGACACCGGGGTCATATGGGACAAGTGGACGGTTCACGTGTGTCCCGGCATCGGGACACCGCGAACTGTCCCCATTGTCCCACACCGGCCTTGTATGTTCGCCGTCCTTCACCGGTAAACATCATGCCATTCCATACAGGTCACCGGTTATTCAATTATTCACTGTCGGATATACATTGCGGTTTGGGACAGAGGGGACATTTCGCGGTGTCCCGATGCCGGGACACACGTGAACCGTCCCCTCTGTCCCAGGCAGCAGTCAAGCGAAACCGCCCCCGGCCGGGCTCACCTTTCCGAAAGCCTGGTGACAGTTCCCCCGGCTTTCGCTTCAGGCGAAACCGACCCCTGACGGGCACGGCTAACGGAGGGAGCGGAGGAGGAGGCGGAAGAGGGCGTTGGGGCGGCGGGTGAAGTCGGAGAGGGGGCACTCGCAGGTGACGCGGCCGGCGCGGAGGGCGCGGATCATGCCGCCGTCGAAGAGGATCACGGCATCGCCGAAGGCGAAGCCGTTCCGCTGAGCCGCGTCGCTGCGGACGTCCGGCTCCGTGCGGCGGCGGAGCTCCGTGAGGAAGCGGAATTCCTCTTCGGAGCGGAGGACCAGGTCGGAGACATAGCGGGCGTGGCGCAGCAGGAACAGGTTGGTAAAGGACACCGAAAACCCGATCTCCTTCGGCAGGATCTTCGACGGGAGTTTTTTCCATCCGGTGATCTCAAAGCGGACATAGGGCTCATCCGAATCCTTCGGGATCTCCGTGATCTCACGCCGGGGGAGGATCCGGTAATTCCCCACCTCCCCGTAATAAAGGATCCCCGCATCATCCCCGCCGAAGAGGTTCACCGACTGATAGAGCGCTGCATAACGAACCGGCAGATGCTTCCCGACCTGTGATACGGGGACGTGATAGAAATTCCCCGCGAGGCAGATCTCCAGCTGCTCCCGGCTGCTCAGCGTCCCAATCAGGACGTCCCGGACCGACCAGTCCACCTTCGCCAGCCTGCGTTCGATCCCCTTCGGCAGCGTCGCCCGTTCAAAGGCCGAATCCGGCGAATCGGAGATCAGCTCGTCCAGCATCCGGGTCACCAGGCCGGAGGCGGAAGGCAGGAAGGGCAGCCCGCCGATGTTCACCGTTTCGATGCTCCGGTAAAAGCGGTGCTCCCGGTACTCCTCCTCGTTATGATAAGGGAACAGCACATAGGCGCCGAACATCGTCCGTTCAAAGGGCGGCGCACCGTTCCCGTAAACGATGGCGTCCCGGTAGCGGTGCATGGTGTTGATATCGTCCACCTCCGGGCCCGGGTACGGGGAGACCGAGTTGTAATAGTCCGTCCCCGGCAGGGCGGGATTCACCCGGTATTTGGCGTCAAAGACATATTCGTAAGCGGTATCCGCGTCTTTCTTTTCCAGCCGCAGGACATTGTCCGGCCGCTGCGTGCCCGTGGGCAGCCCGGTCTCCTTCGGGTTATAGGAAAGGGTGAAAGTCTCGCCGGACTTCGGGTCGAGGTATTTCACCCGGCTGCCGGTCCCCTTGACCAGGGAGACATAGAGCCCGGCCCCGCTGACCCGGATGATATCCTGGGACACCAGCTGATATTTATCCTTCAGCATGCGGTTGAGTTTGATGAAGCACCAGTATTCATAGAGGACCGCCAGATCCTTCAGCGAGACGTTGAACACATCCCCCGTCACCGAAAGGCCGTGCTGCAGCAGCAGGTAACAGCGGTACAGTTCCCGGTAGCCGGGAGCCATCCCGAACACCAGAGACATCCCGGTGTTTTCCGCCGAGGCGTCCACCTCCCGCATGAAACCGGTCTCACAGCGCCGCCGGATCCCCCGGACCATCCCGTCGATGGCGCGGATGACCTCCGCGTCCGTCTCCCGCCCGAGCCCGCAGTAGCGGGATTTGAAGCGGATGAGGCGCCGGGCGGTCTGCTCCAGCATATATTTCGCCAGGCGGTTCTCCCGGGTGTCATAGGTGACAAATTTCCGGACAGCCAGGATCTTTTCGGCATGGAGCGCCTTTCCGTCCCGGAAGAGATGCTCCGGATGGGCTTCCGCCCAGCGCAGGGAACGGCTGTCAAAACGTTTCGCCTTGTAATACGGCCGGATCTCATGTTCCTGCCGCAGCTCATGGTGCGGGGTCCGCAGGATGACGTCCGCCGCCGAAGCGAAGGAGCCGAAGATCTTCCGGATCACCGCGAAAAATTCCACCTCGGAGGACTGCCGCGTCCCCGAGATGTCGAAGGAATCGTAGGTCTTCTTCAGGAAATCGAATACCAGGCTGTAAACCTCCGCGGTGACGTCCGCCACGATGGCTTTGTAGTCGTCCTTATAGGATATCTTTGAGGGAAAGACCTCGACGGTCAGCCGCAGGTATTCATCGATGCCGCCGGCGTTCACCACCAGGTCGGACATGCCGATCTCATTGCGGAAATTGATGATGCCTGTCAGCATGCCCGATTTCCCGACGGGGGTGACTTTATTGCGGATGTTGTAGTTCTCGTGATAAAAAGTGACGCCGCGGCCGTCCAGGGGTTCGATGATCAGCTCATAATTCTGCTGCTCGAAGAACAAAGGCGTCACCCGGTATTCCTCCACCCTTTCCCGGCTTCCCCGGAACAGGGACGCGGGCTCAAAGGTCCCGGCGATGCCGAGTTCGAAGGGCTCCCGGCAGCGGACCCGCAGCAGGGACTCCTTCTCCCGGATGGTCACGCCGGGAAAAGAAGGGTGGGACGCCGGGCCTTTGACCGTCAGTTCGAAGCGGTCCGTCCGCAGGGAGATGAGGACGTCAGAGCCAGTAAGCGGTGAAGCCATCCTCTTCAAATCTCCTCACCATGAAAGCGGTCTTGGCGGCGCATTTCGGGTAACGGATATTCCCCTCTTCCAGCTTCGCGAACATGCCGGAGGCGGTATCGCCGCTCTGGGTCTGATAACCGTCATAGTCGCCGGCGAATGCTTTAAAGAGTTCGCAGAGGGTTTCCTTCAGCGCCATGGAGCTGCCCTGAAGGCGGGGGAGGATCTTCTGCATGACGGCGTTATCCAGCGCTTCATCCCGGCTCAGCAGGCCGGCGTTCCGGTTGTTCAGCATGTAAAAGACGATCTCATCCCGGACCCGGTAGCCGACATGGGCATTGTTTTTCCGCAGGATCCGGTTCAGCGTTTCCAGCTCCTGGCAGACGGATTCGGCGAAATCGTAATTCTCCTCGTCCAGGCACTGGTCCAGGAAGAGATATTCGCTTTTCAGGAAATCATTGCCGGCGCTGACGGGTTCCGGAAGGCTGTCCGGGGTTTTCGGGGAGGGCATCAGGTCCACCGTGTTGAACTCGATGGTATTGGCCCGGTCCAGCACCTTTTTGCTGAAGGGGAAGGTGGTCTCGTCCATGTTGACGGTGCCCGCCAGATAGAGGTTTTCCGGGAAGCGGATGTCGCCGTAAATTTCGAAAGGCAGCAGCCGGTCGGAAACGATCCTGCCGTCTTTCAGGTCCCGGGTCTCGATGATCGAGAGGAAATCGCTGAGGTAGTATTCCACCCGCGCCAGGTTCATCTCGTCCAGGCAGAGGATATAGGGCTTTTCCGGATCCTTCATCGCTTCCAGGATGATCTTCAGGACCCTCCCCGGGACAAAATCGCCCTCGAGGTTGTGATGCCCCAGCAGGTCGGAGGGATCGGACCAGTCCGGCCGCACCGGCACCAGCCGGTACTCGGCCCCGATGGCCTCCGCGAACAGCTTCACCAGCCGCGTCTTCCCCGTCCCCGAGATCCCCGCCAGGATCACAAAGGGCTTGCTCTTCAGGCTCAGATAAAAGTTCTCGATCATCCCGTCTTCATAGGTGAACCCCTTCGCGGAGATGTATGCCTTGATTCGATTGATTGTCTCTTTTATAGATAAAGGAATTGATTTATTCCCTTCATGTGTTTTTGAATAAAATGGTTTTATGATAGTTTCATTCGAAATTAAAAAAATTGAATCATAATACGGAATTAAGATATAAGCAGCATTTAAAAGAGTTGCTTCAAATACATTATCATCTACATATTGGTCTTCATTGTAGATAAAAGAGACTTGTACTTTCTTTAGTCCTAATTGTTTTACGATTTCATTATTTCGTTCACTTAATTCTTTAAACTCAGATTCATTATTGCCTCCGGATATATAAATAAGATCCTCATGCAAAGGAATATCTAAAAGATGACGATATACCAAAAAATCATTCTTTGTTGCTTTACCAACAGCAAGTTCAATACTCAACCTGAATCTGAAATTACCACCATTTTTTTCTGCAAATAATGAAAGACTGATTTGACTTTCTTTTTTTTCTGGTCGCTTCATTTGGCACCAGAAATAGCTTACAAAAACTCCGCTGTTTTGCCATTGTGTGATTCGGTCATGTTCAAACCCATACTTTGTCTCAATTGTTTTTACCAAAGATTCGAATGTAGTTCTCGCTTTTTTGCCAGAATTGCTGCCATCAGTCATATACATGCGTTCTTGGTCAGTAACACACTTTTCAATACTTTTATATTGATTTCCACTATATTTTTTTAGAAAAGATAAAATGCAAAGATAATTATCACTCATAACTATTACCCTCAACAGCCATATTATCATTTGAAATAATTAATGACTGAATCTCTTGAATACATGATGCTATGTCTTTTTTTACTTTTTTTGACCAAAAATGAATAGGTGTCCATCCAAGTTCTTGTAATTCTCCATCAACACGAATATCACGAGCCATATTTTCTTCAATTTTTTCTATCCAGTATTCACGATTTCTAATTATCTTTTGCTTTCGTTTTTCCCATTCATATCCATGCCAAAATTCACCATCAACAAAAATTGCAACATGGTATTTTTGAATTGCGATATCGGGAGATCCAGGTAGCTTTTTATAATTTAGCCTATAACGATACCCTTTGTGCCACAAAGCTTTTGCTAATGCCATTTCATCAGCACCTTGTTTCAGACTGATTTTAGACATCCTTAGAGAAGTTGCTTCATCGGTATCATAGTGTTGAGGGTGTTTCATATACTCCTAACTAATATGATTTCTTTTATTTATATGAAAAGATTCTGCTTCATAACCCCAATCAGAATTTTCTTTGAATATTTTTAAATAAGGATTTTGAATTTCATATATTGTTTTTTTATCTCTATTATATAAATATAAAAAATAAGAATCTCCTTTTTCCTTTGATACATTTATTTCATTACGTGATATATAAAAATCAAAATTTCCATTACAACTCTTTACTTCTATGTATTTATTTGGTATATCTGTATCATACATGTATGAAATAATATCATACCCGGCTGTCACATCAACATCTGAAATTCTTATGGCTCGTTTAGAAATATTCAAATTATCTAATTTTTTATTTTCATATACAATTGCAAACTGTTCAGCAATTTCACCAAGTTCGGCTTCGTGCTGAAGAATCTTCTTAAATTCGTCACTATCAATTTTTGATTTATTTTTAAAATAGTGACGATACTTATTTATATCAACAATATAATCTTTACTATTACATTCTTCAAAAACACCAACTTGTTCCATTAGCATCAGCAACCCCATTATTCTTAATGGAACATCATTTTTATAAATAAAGAATTGATTTTTTACTGAATCATATTTTTTATCACAAGTAAAAATTTCTATAATAATGTCCTTATAATGCTCTTCTATTCTTGATAATAATTCATTACAAAAAATATCATATTTTTTATATCCTATTGCTTTCGAATAATGGTTCTCTTCTTTTTGTATAATTTGTAAATTTAGTAATAGAGAAATTGTGTTTTGAAGTGCTTTTCGGCTAAATCCAATACTTACAATATCAGTTTGCGTGTTGATAGTTTCACCAATTTTTTTATAAATATCATATATATCACTTACTTCAAGCAAACAATTAAATATGTTTGTTTCGATATTCATAGTAACCTCTAATGATAGCTTTTATATCATCATCGTTATCTTCTAGAAAATCTCTATTATTTACTATTAAGGGTATTTCTTGACTCTCAATAAGCTTCAGCATCCTATTTTCTTTATCATTAACTCGTTCATAAACTGTTTCATCGATTGTGTCTTCAGATTGAATAAAATAATAATTAGTATGATCAGAATCTAATAAACCAACTCGATGAATTCTATCTTTTGATTGCATGTATGAACCAGCATTAAAACTTTGCTCCAAATATAAAGCATTATGACATGTTGTATGAAGCGAAATTGATTCGCCAACTGCATGGGGATTTGCAATTATTATTTTGAATGAAGATGGATTTTTTTTATCTGTAAATTCTTCAATTATTTTTTCTCTTTCCTCATAATCTGTCTTACCATATAACAATTTGTTAGGGATTCCAATCGAATTAAAGTAACAACTGAGATCATCACATGTACCAATAAATTCACACCATACAACTAATTGTTCACCATTAGCAATAATTCTTTTTGCTAATTCTGCTGCTTTTACAAACTTTTTCGGTATTTCTTTTTCTTTATATGTTTTTATTATCTCCAAAATTTCATCGCTAACGTTTAAGCTACTATCTAATTCAATTTTTGTAGAATAATCATCATTAGTTTCATAATAGTCATCTAAACTTTGATTTAATAATGCAGGGTTAGAAGCAGCTTGTCTTAATCTAATTATTGCTGAAAGATGTGATGATGGTTTGACAGATCCATTTTCCAATTTACCTATAGCCATTTTTGCTATCGCATCATAAATTCTTTCTTGTAACATTGACATTTCAATTTTTATAGGAGGAAAAAAAGTTGGGTCTGGTAAATTCAAATCACTTTTTTTAATTCGGATAAAGAATGGCGATATTCGATTTATTAATTCATTTATCCTTTTATCGTCCATATTCTTGCTCATATTTGCAAGTTGAGGAATGGAATATCCAATAATATTATGTGAAGGCCAAATAAATTTATATAGATTATATAAATCCACATAACCGTTAGGTGCTGGAGTTCCTGTTAATATAACCCTTGAACAGGCATAGGGTGATAACTGTAAAGCAGCAGTACTTTGTATTCCATCTTCAACATTTTTTATTCTGTGTGCTTCATCTAAAACGACCATTGTCTTATTATTTTTTAAAAAAAAGGTCAAAATTTGTTGCCGCCTACTAATACTTCCATAACTAACCAAAATAAGATCTTGTGAAACAGATCCTCGCAATAATGCATTTTCAATAACTTTATCAGAACTCTTCCCGGTTATTTCAAGTACGTTCGGTTCTTTTCCAAAACAGAAGAAATACTCTCGTTTCCAAGCTAAAAATGAAGCTAAAGGACCAATAACAAGAAGTTTTTCTACTTTTTTATTACTTATATTTGTATTTTTTAGATAAGCATATGCAGCTAAAACTGTAGTCGTTTTTCCTGATCCAGGTACTGAAAAATTACAAGCATTTTGAGAGAAAGCTAAATGATAAGCTGCTAATAACTGAAAAGGTTTTAGAGTTCGTTTAAAGCTATCCGTTTTAATTTTTTCCAAATAATCAGATAACTCAGTACTTTGAATTTCATTATTTCGTATTGATAAAGCTTTTGACGAGAAATTTAAAAACTTTTGTTCTTCAGTCATAGCATGATTAAGCAAATCACTTGAATTATTATCAAATTCTGTTGTACAACTGAACCTTTTTTCAAACAGTTTTAATATGTTGTGATATAAATCTAAAATATCTGAATCATTAATAGGAATAATTACTTTTTCTTGATTTAAATATCCACCATTGAGATTTTTTATGTAAATTTTTAGTCCTCTTATTTTCTCCCATTTGAAATCCATAGGAGTTATCACAAAGGCTTCTTCATTTTCAAGAGTACTGATTTTTATTCTCATTTTTTCAACCTAATCAAGCAACTGTTTTATTTTTCCTGATAATTTTTGTATGTTTCTCAATTTTGATATTAATTCTTCTGAATCACTAATTTTATCAATTCCAATTTCTGATATTGTTATATCTAGTTTTTCAAGTTTTTGATATGCTTGTTGAGCTATCTTTAGCGGAGTTTCTTCTTCTGCTTTGCTAATAAAAAAGGCATTCTCTGAACCATATAATTGATTTAGTGGTTTTAGCGCTTTATCTTTATAATAGATTTCTTATTTGACTTCTTTTTCTTAGGTGATTTATCTTTATAATCATTATTTCGAATATCAGATATTTTATCTTCAGTCTGATCAGGATATTTTTTTCGATATTCATCAAATGACGGTGTTTCATTATTTGCGGAATCAACTACTTCCTGTACCTGTTTATTAAAATTAGTCCATCGTTCTTGATTCAAGAATATTTTTTTAAAAAGTCTAAAATCATGGGTGCTTTTCCCAACCCTTATATAATCAAAATATCTCAGTTTTAGTTCGGTGATATCCATTGAGTCGTAATCCCAACTCTCATTTTTAGTCCTACCTTTTTCCAGACTCTTCATTGTTTCAAATAGATTTAGAAATGCTTCTTCATTTCCCCATAAAGCAGTAAAAATCTCTGACTCTTCTATATAATCCAAATATTCTTCCATTAAATCATAAACTGCTAACCATTTATCAACTATTTTGGTATCTCCATTTGTAATAGCCATGAAATTAGTTGCAATTTCTTTTGTCGTAAAAAATTCTTTCTGATCATGAGCAGCAATATATTTTTGAATTGGGTCATAATCTACCTTGTCATCCATACCATATTGATAAAAGGATTCATATCGAACGATTTGTTTAGCGTCCAAAACCGAATCTAATATAGCTGCTTCAAAATACTTTAATCCATCGGTCGATGCATTATCTTTACTATATTCATTGGGATTACGATCAATCTCATTTAATAATCTGAATCTCCGATTTCCAGCTAATATTACTCCATCGATAGTTACTACACCCGGCGTCAATTGCCCCTCTCTTATGAGAGAATTTATCGTACTTTTATTCGCTTCTTTTTTATAATTCCACAAAAACTCTTCGATTTTTTTAATATCTTCGGGTTTTTCACTGCTTAATTCTCTTCCTAATCTTTTCTGTAAAGTTTTAGCTTGAGCCAAAAACCGAGTATTATATGGATTATATGTCAGACACTTTAAAGGAATCTTATAGACAGGCAGAGTCCCATGTCCAGGCACTTTTACTGTACTGATTGCTTTGCCACCTTTTATTTCTTTTAATTGGGCTATTCTAGCTGCTTTGGATTGAGGGAAATCTTTACCAATCTGAGGCATGATCTTTTTCCTTTCTCATTTTTTCAATTATTTCAGTTAAAAGGTAATACCCAAACAATATGGTTTGGGGAATCATGATAATAGAATCATTTTTCGGTATGTTTACGAAAATTAATGTATCATTATTACCTAATTTATTTACCTCTTTTTTTACTTCACGTAATAACTCATATGGGCCATAAAGCCCCAATTTTTCTCTATCATTTTCTGATAAACAATACGCCTTTTGAAAATCATTAAACGAAAGAAGATGATAAGAACTATAATCTTGAATAAAATAATCAGCTTGTTTTATCTCATAGACCGAAAACCAATTTATATTAATCTCAGGAACAAACTTTTTTGCATTTTTCTTCCCTTGACTATAATGTATTTCAGCTTTCCAAATGAATTCTTTTTTTACAAAATCAGAAAAGTAATTTGTCAATTCAACTCTAAACAAGTTTTTTATGAAATATGGAATATGGTACTTAAATTTTGCAATGTCTCTTTTGGATTTTTCAACATTAATCGGGATTATTGAACCATTTAGGTTAGTAAATTCTATATTATTATCATATGTAATAGGTATATATTTTTCGGGAATTCCTAATCCAACTTCATTTGCAATTGCTTTAGCTATAGCATATGATAATTTGGGTGGAACAGCATTCCCAACAAGAGTATGTTTAATGCCTTTTGTTTTGCCATAAAAACGATAATCAATTGGGAAACTCATCATGGATGCTGTCTCTCTGACTGTTGGTAATCGATATTTATTATCCTGATATTTCAAAATCATAGCTTCCCTAGAACACCCTGTCATCGTTGCCATAACAGTACGTGCTGGTTTTTCGAGATTTTCAGGGAATGACATAACACCCATATATCCTTTGTCTTCTTTTAGCCTTTTAGAAATTTTCCATTCAAAAGGTGCCAATTCATGAATATATTTTGAATCTGTTATATTTTTCTTGAGCATAGAAAAATCAGGATAATTAACATCTGTTATAACAAATTCTCCATCGGCCAGAGGATCACCTAATGAGGTTAGTACTTTTCCTAACGTTATCACATCGTCATCTTTATGTGTTTCAACAAGAGGAGGAAAATTACCACACAGGAATCTTTTTCTATTTGTTGGGGCGCCAAAATTTTTAGCATTATAAATTCCAGCATTCTTCCCTCGTGTATTTAAAATAAAATCACCATCTAAACCGAGATCCTCTGCGGTATATATTTCTTTTATATATTTTTGCGAGTTTGGGACATTTTCCAAAACCCAATATTTTAGGACAGACCCCTTTTTATTCATTTTTCTTGCGACAATTCGAAGAAATGCCTCAATTAATTTAATACCTAAAGACTTATCTCCATTGCCAGATTTATTTGAATTGGAAAATGATTGACATGGTGGTGAACCTACTATAACCTCTGAATCAGGAACCAATTCCTCAAATTTATCGTCTGGAAGATTTGAAATTTTTATAACATCTTCCTTAATAACATTTACACCTGGTTTATTCCCTTTGTAAGTAGTGACTGCAGGTTCCCAAATATCAACAGCAAATACAATATCAAACCCCGCTTGTCGAAACCCTTCTGAAAAACCACCAGCGCCACAGAAAAAATCAGCTACTCTCATTTAGCTCTTAAACACCTTTTATCTTTATAGAACAATTCTTAATTTCGTTTTATAAGTATAAAAATCCAATACTTTTGTTGAAATTACAAAAGAGTATTAAACAAAAAAAAGGAATGATTAAATTAATCATTCTTTTATAAATTGTATTCGATTATTCAAAATAAAAAACTGATTAATATCTTAATAACAGTAATCAAACCACACTTTATCCCTTTAGAAATTTTCTTATATATCATGACAATAATTTATAATATTGAGAGATTTCTGAATTTTCCTAGGAGGTCTTATGCAGAATTACCGATGGGTCAGAGAAGTGTTTGGGAGCAAGGAATTGGATGCCCCGTTTATTCTAGATTCAGACTGCGCGTATTTTCCCGCTTTAAAGGAAAAACTGAATTTCATTTATGAAAAGGCCATGGCAGTTTCCGCTCCGGAAAAAATCTGCAGCACGATCAATGAGATCTCCGAAGACCTCATTCGGGCTATTGATTTCTATTACCGCGGAGATATCGGTGACGCGCAAAAAACAATCATCCGGCGGATCAGAGCTATCAAAAAAATGCCGCTTGCCGTGTCCGGGATCAATGATTCCATCTCTTTTATCGGGCCCTGGCACCGTCTGGAAGATTATCAGAAGGGAAGAGGAAACACAAAACTGTTCCATGCCCGATTGAGTGATAAAGTCGTGACATACTCCAAGCGGGATATGCAGCATATCCCTTTTGACAAAAGGGATCTGATGCAGCCTCAGCGGTTCAGCCTATCGGGGCTGCCCTGCTATTATCTCGCATCCACTTCCTACTGCTGCTGGATCGAAATGGACCGTCCGAGTGAATCGGAATTCAATGTTTCCGCAGTCAGGCCGACGCATCCTTTCAAAATCCTGAACCTGGGTGTTTCCGGTTCAACACTCACTGCCGCGTCGGAACTGATTGAATCAGGGAAAAAACTGACTGTTGACGCTGACCCGGATGATATAATGCTTTCCCTTATCTGTCTCAGAGTTCTTGCCATCGCCACTTCCTTCCGTGTCAAACGATCAGCAGACCATGTCCCATTTAAATCCGAATATATTCTTTCACAGCTTATCATGCTGGCAGTAAAAAGCCTGAATCTGGATGGGATATCATATTTTTCCAAACGTATTTTTTCGGATGCGAAGGCATTTCCTGTCTGTGTGAACCTTGCCCTCTTCGCTCCGTATGACGGACAAGAGAAAGAATCTTCCATCTGTCATCAATTGCTGATTTCCGATCCGGTCAATTACGCGGAATACAAACAACTGGGAATTCCTGAATTTATGATACGGCGGAATTTACGCCTTCCCAGGATCAGCCTTGCCCGGCAGGAGGTGATCTACGAAAGCACATACTTCCATTCGCTGGATAAGGATCTTCAGAAAAGTCTGGATGAAGAATTATCAAGAAAGAAAGACAGAGGAAAAGGCTATTTGAATTCAGTCAATAGTCTATAGTTAGTTGTTGATGGTTGGTGGTTAGCAGTTGGCGGATGAGCTTGTCATGACATGTTGATGGGGTTTGGACCGGTGAAACAGGATCGGGGGATCCGGAGATGAGGGGGAACGATGAATATTTGTCCGAAATGCGGCGGGGAGATGCCTGCGGGGGT
>DAIMGK010000137.1:10332-13038 GCA_036723985.1 Flexilinea sp. | reverse complement strand
TAGGAAAGTATCAGGCTCTTTATAAGACTCACACGCTTTCGCGGCGGTCACCTTTATTGACCTCATACGTCTGCCGTCTGATTTCAAACTCTAAATCTCTGAACTCTCAGCTCTGTCCGTTGTCTCACGGACAACATAAGGCGGCCTGTCGCTGGCCCGATCGTAGACCCGGGCAAGATATTCGCCGATAATACCCAAAGTGAAAAGCTGCACTCCCGAAAAAATCGAAATGATCGACGCAAGAAAAGGAAATCCCGGCGTGGAACCCAGCGTAAGAAATACCACAAATACATAGATCAGCACCGCGAATCCGAATAGCATAAACAAAAAACCCAGCATTGACGCAAACCGCAGCGGGGCTGTACTGTACCCGGTAAGGATCAGCAGGCTTGCTTTTACCAGTTTTCTGAAGGAATAATTTGATTGTCCGATTTCCCGCTTGTCCTCTTCCACATAGACATGGCTGAAATTTTTCGTACCCCAGGAGAGAAGCGGATCAATATAAACTTCCGGGCTGTTGTAATTCGCGAACGCGTCTCTCAGATCTGTGCGAAAAACACGCCAGGCACCGATCTCACGGATCGGGATCCCCATGATCTTCCCAAGCACGATTTTTGTCATTTTTGAGCCGAGATTCCGCCACCAGGAATGAGGGAGCTTTTTGGGTACCGCGTAGACGACATCATAGCCTTTATTAAACTCCTCTGTCAGAAGCGGCAGCTGTTCCGGCGGGTGCTGCAGGTCGTCATCCATTGTGATGCATACATCAAAACGGGCAGCCCGGATACCGCAAAGCGTGGCATTATGCTGCCCGAAATTGCGTGACAGATGGATGGCGCGGACAAGGTCGGGGTAAGATCGCTGCAAAGATTTCAGTGTTTCCCAGCTTTTATCCGGGCTGCAGTCATCGATCAGAATGATCTCGTATGCAGGGAATAATTCCGGCATAACTTTCAGCAATCGTTCCGTCAGCTGCGGGACCGTATCCGCCCCGTTATAAACCGGTATGATCACAGAGGCTCCGGGTAATGTTTTTGTTTTAACTGTTATTTCCCCCATCATCTCCACCTCATAATGTCTTTTCGATATATGCAGAAATCAAATCTAAACAATTAACAACCATCAGCCACCAACTATTGACTATTGACTATTACCTAATTTTTCACCAGTGCGCATCCCACGCTGTTCATCGCGGTGATCAAATGCGTGATCGTAGCGTGGTCCTCCGGCTGGTGATTTCCGACCCACATCCGCAGGTAAGTACAAAGATCCTGGTCTCTGCTTTTATCCTCCGAATGGACCCTTTTGAAAAGCTCCATGGCATCATCCCAGCGATCCAGGTTCATGTAGGCTTCGATAAAAATGAAATACTCTGATACTTCTCCCGCTTTCATTGTCGGAAGCACTTCATCCCCGATGGCGGCGATTTTTTCCCAATCTTCCGTCTGCCGTGCAAGGTCAGCTGTTTCGAAATAATAGCACCAGTTTTCTTCCACCGGTTCTTTGAAAATTTTATCCCACACATAGGTTGAATGTCCTCCGAAAGGATCGATGCGTCCTTTCGGATCGGAAAGATACATAAAATGTTTATAGCTTTCCGGGAAGATGTTCAGATATGAATGCTGTTCGGGATCGAGGATACGCAGGCAGCCCGGCGGGGAATAATGGTAAACGATCACTTCATCATTTTTTACGCCAAAAAGTGAATCCCGGAATTCCTGATAAATTTTCGGCCGGGTCTCATAATTTTCAATGGTACCGAAATGCGGTGTGAACAGCATGATACTGTAAGGCAGGTCATTCCCTTCGTGATCCGGGTCAAGGATCAGGTTTACCATACCCGTCAGGGAGTTATCCGACTCATAGGAAAGCGGGTTGTCGTCAGCCAGCAGAAGTGTAGACTGCTTCAGGGACGGAATCCTTGTCGACAGCTGGTCGGCAAACATTTTTTGGACTTTCCAGTCCTTCCTGTAACTGTTGGCGTTCAGGATATTGCCGCCGACAGCCATGGCAAGGAACAAACAGAGGATCAGATTCCGCTGCCAGCGTGTGCGGATAAAGAATCCGATAAGGCCTGTCAGAAAGATCGAACTTCCGAAAATGAAGGCGACAAGAAACCGGTCGTAAGGGTATGCAAGCTGAATCGGCAGGGATGTTACCCAATAGGGAAGACCCGGGCAGATCACCATGAACGCGCCCAGCCCCATAGCGATCAGACACCAGTTTTTGCCGGATCGCAGTGCTTCATCCATGCTGTTTTCCGATTCCTGCTCATCCGGACGATAAAAAAACGCGGCAATGACAGCGGCTGCAAAGGAAAAAGCAGCCGCGGCCCAGAATATTTTTCCGGAAGCGGTTTCGAGATAATTATGATTCGGGAACCGGAAAAATTCTGTCCAGGCTCCCCAGGTCGCTGTGTAAGCATCCTCAATGATCCGGACAAAGATCCCCAAAACGGAATCCAGCGGACCGGATGAAAATTCATCCAGCAGTACAGGCTGGTACCCCGGGAATTTAAAAATGAATATCCGCCAGAACATGAAAGCACCGAGAACTGCAAGATATGGGAGCCACTGCAGAAAAGTTTTCAGAAGCTTTTTCCCAAAGGGAAGTTCACGGAAACCTGTCTGCCGCATCAGAAAAAGCCAGATGATCACTCCGCGGCAGATATCCAGCCCCGTATAATATTCAGTCGATATGGTACAG
>DAIMGK010000137.1:0-10322 GCA_036723985.1 Flexilinea sp. | reverse complement strand
CAGAAAGTATAAAGCAGCAGCGCCGGGACCGTCCACAGGATCCACCCCTTTTTGCTGCCGGAGGCGATCGCTTTCAGCATCATGCCATAGGAAAGAATATAAGCCAGCAGCATGATGAAGGCGTTCATCCACACATAAACGATGGGCATCTGTTTAAACCCGGGGTAGACTGCCAGGAGCATACAGATCCAGAATACTTCCCGTTTGCGTTCCGGCCAAAGCTGCCGGAGCATCCACCAGAAAGCGACTGTCACTGTCCATCGGAAAAATACCGTCAGAATATGCCACTGCAGGGGAGCATCGCCCAACAGTGAGGCTGTTAATCGGTAAAGATTTCCTAAAAATGGCCTGTCTGAATTGAACGCTGTGGCAAACCCTTCCGCGCCTTTGCATACTTTAAACCACAGCATCGGCCAGTCATCCCAATAAAAACCCATTTGTGATGCAAGGGGAATATATGCTGCAAGGGAAAAGAACAAAAGCAGCAGGGGAACACTGTTTTCACGTAAACTGAATCTGATTTTTTTCTCTGTCATGGCTAAATGTACGGAAAAATGCGGGGATCCTTATCCGGGCAGCGTTCCGTAATGAATGATCTTACCTTTCTGTGCGCTGAATGATCGAAATCTTATCCGTTCAGGTTATATGATGAAACGCACACTTTTCACAAATATGATTATAATAGACCCATGGAAAAGTCCCGGGAAAAATGTTATTTTTTTTCAGATATGGATCTGTGGAAACAGATCCTGGAGCTGTTCCTGGGGTCAAGGGCTCTGCTCCTGCTGACAGCCTGGTTTTCATCCTACTATCAGGGAAATGTGATTTATCAGCGTTATCTCGACCGCGGATACTTTCTTTCTCCGAAATGGCTGCTCGATATCTGGTGCCGCTGGGACAGTGAATGGCAGCTTTCCATCGTAAAATGGGGGTATACCGCATCTGATGACCTGAGCGCCGGTTACAGCAATCTCGCATTTTTCCCCCTTTATCCATATCTCATAAAAGCAGCAACATTCTGGCTCCCGCGGCGTTTCCAGACGGAAAGTGTCTATTTACTGGTCGGCCTGGTGATTTCGAATCTTTGTCTGCTGCTGGCTATGTACGGGATCGCGAAGCTGGCAGAGAAACTGTTTTCGTCTAAAACCGCGAAAAACACCCTGATCCTGATGTTCTGCCTTCCCTGTGCTTTTTATTTCAGTGCCTTTTATGCGGAGAGCCTCTTCCTCTGCCTCATCGTTTATACGCTGATCCTTGCTGAGGATGAAAAATGGATGCTGAGTGCGTTCTGCGCGGCAGGTGCGGCACTCTGCCGTCCCCACGGCGTCCTGATCCTCATTCCGGCGGCGTGGATATACATGGCCGGAAGAGGCTGGAACTTCCGGAAGATCGG
This sequence comes from Flexilinea sp., assembly GCA_036723985.1. Lineage (GTDB taxonomy): Bacteria > Chloroflexota > Anaerolineae > Anaerolineales > Anaerolineaceae > Flexilinea. The sequence continues at coordinate 8,929 of DAIMGK010000137.1, read as the reverse complement.
TACGGGTTGGCTTTGGTATTTGCTCGTTCCGGCAGCTGTTTCCGTGTATTTCTTCGCGCTGTATCGGCTGACAGGTGATTTCTTCGCGTTTTTCAAAGCCCAGTCTGCCTGGGGCCGCAGTCTGTCTGACACCGATGCCTTCCGGTCGTATTTTGAGCCGCTGTTTACAAGACATAACCGCCCGACGACCATTGATCTGTTCATGCTTCTCCTGTCTTTTATCATAAGTATATGGATGATGTTCCGTTCTGCTCATAAAGCCTACGGATTATACGCCCTTGCCAGCTCACTGCTTCTTTTTGGTACGGGGAATCTTTATTCTATGATGCGCTATACCGCGGTGATTTTTCCTGTCTGGATGTTTCTCGCCGAAATACTGCAAAAAAAGCAAAAGTTATACGCATTTTTGTGCGCGGTTTTCCTGACACTGCAGATACTTCTTTTCTGTGGATGGATCAATTATTACTGGATCGCCTGAAATGAAAACAAAGATCCGGCTCTTTCATATACCTGTTTTTATTGCCGCGCTTTGGTCGTCGCTTGCATTGGCAGGTTTTCCCGGTAATGTCCGTTTCACCCCTCCGCGGATCCTGATGATCCTTGCTGTATGGGCAGGATGCTGTTTGTGGCTCTTTATTCTCCGTTATCGGGATCAGATCCTTTCCCGGAAAAACACACGCGCAGTATGTTTTCAGTCGGCTGTTCTCATCGCGTGTTTCTGCTTGATCCTGGTCATTGCCGGACAAAAACTGGCTCCGGCGGAGGGCGTTCTTTACCGTTTGGGCGCGTTTCTAAGGCAGGCTGAGCCGTTCCTTCTATTCCTTTCCCTATTGTGCGTCTGTGCAGGTGCCCTTTTCATCATTACCTTGAAAACATCGGACAGCTCTCCGCTGCGGACATTGCTTACTGAGAGCACCGGACTTTACTGCATACTGATCGTCATGCTTGCTGAATTGACGGTTTACGGAGCTTTCATCCCCCTGCGGGCAAATTATTATCCATCCCATGATTACAGCATTTTTGCCTACATCGGGCAGCAGATCCTGCGTGGAAAGATCCCCTATACGCAGCTTTGGGATCATAAACCTCCTGTGATCTTTTATCTGAACGCTGCCGCTCTGAAACTTGCCGGCGGGGAATTGACCGGCATCTGGCTGATGGAAATCGCAGCCTTTTTTACGGGGACGCTGATCCTCTTCCGTCTCCTTTCCCGTAAATATCCTAAATGGCTGGCAATATCCGTACTTGCCACCGGCATCCTTCATTATGTCCGTGTCCTGGATTTCGGAAATTATACGGAAGAGGCGTCACTTTTCTTTTCCGCTGCCGCTCTGGGACTTTATTTTATCGGACGGCCTTTCCGGCACAGCATCCTCCGCGGGTTTGTTTGCGGCGCCTTATGCGGACTTGCCTTTACAAGCAAACAAAATACCGTCGGATGCTGGATCGCTCTTTTCCTGATCGACTTTTACCGTTCTGTCTCATCCGGCAGATCCCCGGATATGTATAGGGCATGCAGAAACTTCTGGCTGGGAGCAGCGGGAGGATTTATCGCGGTCAATGCCGGATGGGTTATCTATTTCGCAGCCCATCACGCGCTGGAAGCATATTGGGATGTTGCCTTCTGGTTCAACTGGATCTACTCCGAACAAAGCGGCGACAGCCGGCTTGCCTGTGCCTGGACTACCTTATCCTTTCTCCCCTCCGTAAGTTTATGGCTTCTTTTCGGTTATTTCAGCTGGATCGCGTCTTTTGTATATTCCTGTAAGAACGGACTGAAACGGTTTATTGAGGATGATCCCTTATGTGCCTGGGCACTGATCGATCTTCCTTTCGAATTGCTCTTCGCCGGACTTTCCGGAATGAATTATCAGCACTATTTCATCCTGTGTATTATGCCGATAACAATACTGCTATGCGCAGTATTGGCAAAATTGATGCCTTTAGCCGCATCGAAAATCGGCAAAGATTCGGGCAGGCGATACCCGCTGTATTCAGGAGTATTTACGGTTTTGCTTCTTGTCCTTGCCTCGTTACCCTTATATAAGTATTTCCGTGCCAATTATGAACCGAGAACACCCTCTTCCTATACGAAAATTCGCGATTATCTTCTCAGGGATACGCTTCCGGAAAAACCGATCCTCGTCTGGGGAAGCCGAAGCGCGATTTATGTAATGAGCAGCCGTAACGCGCCGACTGCCTATTTCAACGAACGCCCCCTCTATCTTTTCCCGGGCGAGATCCGTGCTTCCCAATGGGAAGAACTGCTGAACGACCTGCGGAATGATCCGCCTCAGGTCATCATTAATACACGCGACAGCGCGCTGCCATTTATTAAATATGATAAAAAGGAATGCGTCATTCCTGACGGGGCGGATTATACTGTTCCGCTATACCGATATTTCTGTGAAAATTATCATTATGAAACAACGGTCAATCCCGAATTTCAGGATGCGTGGGATATTTACCGTATATCTCATTAATTACTGAGAAAGCTTTTGACCGATACGTATTTCCCGCTGCCGATAATGACATGATCCAGTAGCGGCATATCCAGCTTTTGCCCGATCTCAATAACATTTCTTGTCGTTACGATATCCGCCGCGCTGGGGGTCGGATCTCCGCTGGGATGATTGTGGACCATAACGAAACTGGCGGCTTTTACAAGCAATGGCTTGCGGAAAATTTCCGCGGTACGGATATTGGATCTGTTGATCGTACCCATGTACAGTTTTTCGGAGCCTATCAGATAATGTTTGGTGTCAAGGCATAAGACATGAAGTTCTTCGTGTGAAAGGCTTTCCATTTCATAATGTATATAATCATAAACATCTTCAGCGCAGTTGATGCGGATGCGGTCTTCATTTTTCAGCATGGCTTTGGCAAAACGTCTTCCCAATTCGATAGTGGCTAAAATACTGGCAGTGCGTGCTGATCCGATACCTTTTTCCGTTTTCAGTTCTTCGGCTGTTACCTTTCGCAGTCCGCTCAGGCCGCCGAAATCGATCAGTAATTTATTGGAAAGGTCAATTACATTCATTCCCTTTATCCCGCTGCCAAGCAGGATCGCCAGAAGTTCCTGATCCGACAGGGCATCAGGCCCCGCGTCAAGCAGCCTTTCCCGCGGTTTGTTCTCATCCCGCATATCTGAAATTCGATAGTGTTCCATAATATCCTGAATCAGAATCCATATTTTGTGAATCAATGTCCGTCCGCCGGATCGCTCACACCGGCGGTTCCATTAAACGATTTTTTATATTATATCCTGACATCCGCAAATTGAAATTATTGTATGGTTTGTCATTTTGAAAACCTGACATGTGATATAATATTATCGGTAAATTTTACAATGATCAGTTGTTGCCGGGAAAAACCGCTGCAAAACAGGTAAGCATGCCGGGCGGTTGATCAGAATGACATTTGCCTGATAAATTATTTATCAAAGACCAAATTTGTTATTTTTTATTGCGGAGGCAATTTATGACAAAAACACTTGCAATTCTGACCGGCGGAGGCGACGTTCCCGGCCTGAATGTAGCCATGAAGGCTGTTATTGTAAACGCACTCGAAGCCGGATATCGTGTCATCGGTATTCGCCGCGGCTGGGGCGGTCTGCTGAATTACAATCCGGAAGATCCGGCAACGAAAGCAGAATACATTCGGGAACTTTGCTACAATGATGTCCGCAAGATCGACCGCACCGGTGGTACCTTCCTGCATTCATCCCGGACAAATCCGCAGAATGTAAAGAAAAATACCATCCCCGATTTCCTGGTTGACAGCCCGCTGGGTATCCAGAAGGATGAGACTACATGGGATTACACTCCCCATGTCATGCGCAACCTGGAAGACCTGGGTATCAACTACCTGGTGACTGTCGGCGGTGATGACACATTGAGCTACACGGTCCGCATGCATAACGAAGGCGTTCCGGTCGTCGCCATCCCGAAGACCATGGATAATGACGTTTTCGGCACCGATTACTGCATCGGTTTCTCCACTGCCATGACCCGCTCTGTCGAAGTCATTACCAACATGCGCACTTCCCTGGGCTCCCATGAACGTATCGGTATCATTGAGCTCTTCGGCCGCAATTCCGGTGAAACCAGCCTGATCGCTTCCTATCTTGCGTCAACTGACCGCGCTGTCATCCCTGAAGTTCATTTCAATATCGACAAACTTTCCGAATACCTTCTCGCTGACAAAAAGAATAACCCGTCTCACTATTCCGTACTGACCGTCTCTGAAGGCGCCATCATGGAAGGCGGAGACGTTCACGAGACCGGTGAAATGGATGCTTACGGGCATCGCAAACTCGGCGGTATCGGTATGGTCGTCGCGGAAGCTGTAAAGAAGCGCACTGGCTGCAATGTCATGTACCAGCAGGTCGGATATATGATGCGCTCCGGTGCTCCGGACTCCCTTGACCGCATGGTCGCGAGTTCCTTCGGTAATCTTGCCTGGCAGTGTGTGGAACGCGGTGACACCGGCCGTATGGTTGGGCTGCATGGCGGTAAATATACGACTGTCCCGGTGACGATGGTCCTGTCCGGTAAGAAGATCGTTGATATCGCTGCGTATTATGACATCGAGAAATACCGCCCGAAGATCAAAGACTTCATGGGCGTTCCGATGTTCCTGAGCTAATCTATCAAACAATCATTTATAAGGAGAAAAAAATGATCGTAACTACAACCGAATTGTTTAAAGCTGCTTATGGCAAATACGCGATCGGCGCTTATAACATCAACAACGCTGAACAGATCATCGGTCTGTTCGATGGTAATATGCAGAGCAAGGCTCCGTTTATTATCCAGATCTCCAAGGGTGCCCGCAAATATACAAGCACCATCATGCTCGAAGGTCTGATCCGCAGCGCTGATGAAATGTATCCCGACGCCGTTTTCGCGGTCCATCTTGATCACGGTGATGAAGAAACCTGCTACGACTGCATCAACAGCGGTTTCTATTCTTCCGTCATGATCGATGCTTCCTCCAAATCCTTCGATGAGAACGTCGCCATCACAAAGCGTGTTGTCGATGCCGCTCACGCGAAGGGCCTTGTTGTGGAAGCTGAACTCGGCCAGCTCGGCGGCGTGGAAGAACATGTTGTTGTTTCCGAAGCCAACGCGAAACTGACCGATCCGGATTCCGTAAAAGAATTCGTTGAAAAGACCGGCGTCGATTCCCTCGCAGTTGCGATCGGTACCTCCCACGGCGCGTTCAAATTCTCCGGTTCTCAGAGCCTGCATTTCGATGTCCTGGCTGAGATCCAGAAGCGTGTCCCAGGCTTCCCGCTTGTCATGCATGGTTCCTCCTCCGTTCCGCAGGAAGAAGTTGCCCGCATCAATGCCGCCGGCGGCAACCTCGCCGGTGCCAAGGGCGTCGATGACAATCAGTTCCTGCAGGCCGCGAAACTCGGCGTGACCAAGATCAACATCGATACCGATGGCCGTCTGGTCTGGACCCGCGTCCACCGCGAATACTTCCGCGATCATCCGGAAGCCTTCGACTTCCGCCCGGTCGGGAAGATCTTCATGGCCGAATACGCCAACTTCATCGCCGCGAAGAACGTGAAACTCGGTTCCGCCGGCCATCTTGACGAAGTCCGCGAACTGGTCAAAAAAGCATAATTCTCTGTAAATTCAAAAAAGGCTGCCCACCCGGACAGCCTTTTTTCATTTAACATTTGCCTCCTACAGCTGCCCTTCTGACATAACTAACGGGAATAAAAGGGACAGTCACCAACCACCAACCATAAACCACCAACCACCAACTCCTAAAACTTTATCATCATTTCCCCGCTGCCATTTGAACTTGCATTATAATCCCCCCGTGTTGTATTATTCTCACATCATGTGTCTTTTCCGCATGATAATCGAAATGTAAAGGACAATAACATATGACAGACATAATGAAAACCTTCGGCAAAAGAGTATTTAACGACAGCGTCATGCGGGTAAGGCTTTCAGAAACGACATACAACGAATTATACAATACCATCAAAAACGGCGAATACCTGAACAGTGCCATCGCTGAAGAAGTAGCCAATGCCATGAAGGACTGGGCGATCGAAAACGGCGCGACCCATTTTACCCATTGGTTCCTTCCCCTGAGCGGTGCCACCGCCGAAAAACATGAAAGCTTCGTTTCAACCGCGGGCGGCGGGAAGATCATCCTCGAATTCTCTCCCGATAACCTCGTGAGGGGTGAAACAGACGCGTCCTCCTTTCCTTCCGGCGGCCTTCGGGATACCTTTGAAGCCAGAGGATATACCGCCTGGGACCCCACTTCCTACGCTTTTATCAAAGACAACATCCTCTGCATACCGACCGTTTTCTGCTCCTTCAGCGGTGAAGCGCTGGACCATAAAACGCCGCTGCTCCGTTCCATGGAAGCGATCAATACCCAGGCTATGCGAATTCTGCGATTATTCGGAAGCAGCGCTCTCAGACATGTGAAAACCACTGTCGGCGCCGAACAGGAATATTTCCTTATCGATAAAAAACTGTTCGACCAGCGCGAAGATCTGATCTTTACCGGCAGGACACTGATCGGTGCCATGCCTCCGAAAGGTCAGGAGATGAACGACCATTATTACGGCTCCATCAAGACCCGGGTTTCGGAATATATGAAAGACCTGAACGAAGAGCTGTGGGCTCTCGGTATTCAGGCGAAAACGGAACACAACGAAGTGGCGCCTTCACAGCATGAGCTGGCGAATAACTTCCTGACGACAAATGTTTCCGTTGACCAGAATAACCTGACGATGGAAGTCATGAAGAAGACGGCGAAGAAACACGGCCTGGAATGTCTGCTGCATGAAAAACCCTTTGCCGGCGTGAACGGAAGCGGGAAACACAACAACTGGTCGATCAAAAGCGATTCCGGCGTCAATCTTTTTGATCCGGGCAAGTCCCCACGGGAAAATGCCCAATTCCTTATTTTCCTGACCGCCGTCATTAAAGCCGTTGATGAATATCAGGACCTGGTACGAATTTCCATCGCATCCGCGGAAAATGATCACCGCCTCGGCGGAAATGAAGCGCCGCCTGCGATCGTCTCGATTTTTCTGGGAGATGAACTGACTGAGATCCTCGAAAGCATTGAGAAAAATGAGGTCTACGTCAACCGGGAACAAAGCTCCATGTTGATCGGGGTCCATACCATTCCCGCCTTTCCGAAAGATAATACTGACCGCAATCGTACGTCGCCCTTCGCGTTTACCGGCAATAAATTTGAATTCCGTATGCCCGGCTCAAGTGCTTCCATCTCCACACCGAATACGATCCTGAACACTATTGTTGCCGAAGAGTTGAAGCAGTTCGCCGACATTCTGGAAAAGGCGGAAAATCTGAACACCGCGGTACATGACCTGATCCGGAAGACATTCCGGGAACACAAACGGATCATTTTCAATGGAAACGGTTATGACGAAGCCTGGGTAAAAGAAGCCGAACGAAGGGGACTGAGCAATTATTCCTCCACACCGGAGGCCTTCGCGCACTATCTGGACGAGAAAAATGTCCGGGTGTTCACTGAGAACGGGATCATGACGGATGCCGAATGCCGTTCCCGTTACGAGATCTACCTTGAAAAATACACGAAATCCGTGAACATCGAAGCCAGAACACTGCTGGATATGCTGAAGAAAGACATCCTCCCCGCCGGACAGCGCTTTGAGAAAAGCCTCGCGGAGACGCTGGTACAGGAAAAACAGCTCGGCCTGCTTGATGATGAGTCCTATGAAATGAAAACACTGCTTTCCGTCAAAGGCCTGAAGAATGAGATCACGGCGGATCTCGCAAGCCTTGAAACCGCACTGCGGAATGTGGATCACCGGGATTCCCTTACAACAGCCTTTTATTATCACGATGAAGTCCTCCCGCTGATGGATTCCCTTCGGAAAAACACCGATGAACTTGAACTCATCACCGACCGCTCCTTCTGGCCCATGCCCACCTATAAAGAACTCCTCTTCGGCGTCGACTGACCGTAATGATTCACACGCAAAGGGGACGGTTTCCGCAGGGAACTGTCCCCCCTGTTAAATATCCCACGAAGAACTGAAATTAATACTTTACAAAAGAAATAATGCAGTCCTGCAGACTGTAAACAACGTTTTGATCAACAAAAAAAGCCGGCTTTTCACCGGCAAAATCATCCCTTATCAGTTTTTTCCTATTATTAGAACACTTAAATAAAGAAGTGGCGAGGGAGGGAGTCGAACCCTCGACAAAGGGCTTATGAGTCCCCTGCTCTGGCCACTGAGCTACCTCGCCGCTCAACGTCTTATATAATACTTGAATCTTTTGATTTTGTCAATAAACTTGATAAAAATTCGTGATTATGAAGATAGAAAATTTTTGAAAATTTGATAAAAATGTCAGCGGTCGGTTCCATGACCGGTACGTCTCCTCCTGCAGATAACATTACGGGAAAGTCTTCCGCTAAACCTTCGGCATTGCAAAATATGCTGCTCCACATGTGGTGATCCCGGTTTTTTATCATAACAATGACTTTTACATACATATCACCGGCATCCAGCATCAGTTTCGCCAAAAATCAGGATCCTGGCTGGTTCTGTTCTATTTGCTTACCACAATTTTATAAAAAAGTCAACCCTCAATGTTGACGGTTTACTTTTTTATAATTTCGTTCTATACTCTAAGAAAAAACAGTCATTGGTCAATGGTCAGTAGTCATTAGCAGATGGCTGGTAGTCAGAAGGGATCCGTACTTCGGTTTAAATTACATCGGCAGAAAACGGATTTCAGGAAATAAATTGAACCGCGGGAGATAAGAGACGGGGAAGAAAGGACGGGATCGAAATGGAAAAGCAGATGAATAAAAATTCCGATATAGAGAAAACATCGGAGATCCATTACTATCGCAAAACGGACAGGCTGCCGTTTGAAGAGCTGGATCC
>DAIMGK010000136.1:0-13096 GCA_036723985.1 Flexilinea sp. | reverse complement strand
GGGGAATGAATTGATACGAATCGTCTTATGGACAGTCACCTCCGACTCAATACTGAGTTTTCGGTGACAGTCCTGCAGCGACTGTTTTGTTTGACTGAAAGGAGAAAAATGATGAAAGCAAAATTATATAAAAATGAAACAATGTGTCAGGACTTATCAAAAGGCGCGAAGCGCCATCCACCAACCACCAACCACCAACCGCTGACGGCATTTTTCCGTTTTCCATCTCTTATCCTGGCTGCCGTTTTGCTGTGCCTGATGCTGACAGCTGCCGTATGGGCAGATCCGCAGCAGCTCAGGGCAGGCCTGGAAGAAGACGGGTTTTATGTCCAGCAGGGCGTATATTATGAGTTCGATACGGTGGAACTGGCGTCGCAGGGGAAACTCCTGAGCTGTTTCGGAAATAACGCCGGGTCCGCTTATCTGGTCTTCAGCCTCCCCGCGGCGCCGGATCAGGACACCTCTGTAGGTTCTGAAAAGCTGGGCTGGCCGGATGAGACCGCGTCTGCCTATGACGACCCGGATATTGAGAATGCTCCCGCCAACCCGTATTTCGCGCCGGGCGGATGGGAATATAAGCTTCGGCAGGATGAAGCGATCGTTCTGATCACCCCGCTTCCGGAAGAATGCAAATACTATTCGTTCATCAATTACATCATGTTCACGGAAGATAAACCGGGCAAAAATTATCAGGGCCTGCCGGGAATGTTCTCCGCCGGAAACGAAAAAACGGGGATCTATCATCCGATCTTCGGATCCATCGGGAATTCCGTAAACATGACAAATATCAAACATTCCGGGGACAGTAAATTCGGCTCGGAGGCCGTTATCGTGATCAGCGCGAACCGGACGGTCACGGAACAGGTGACCGGCCAGCTGAAGGCCGCGGGATATGGTGAAGACATGATCAATGTGATGCCCATCCCCGCCGAAGTCTATAAAATGGGACTGCAGAAAGGCGCGGATACATTCTCCTTCCTGCAGCGGGTTTCCCAGCCGGTGGACAGGGATGCTTACCGGGCTTTTCTGGATAATATCGCGGAAATGTCGACCGTATACCGGGTAACACCGAAGGAAACGGTGGATGCTGATCCTTATCAAAACGAGACTGTGATCCCCCGGGGAACCGGTGTGCATGAAGCTGCCGGACTGAAGGATCCGATGGTAACGCTTGATCTGATCCGGGACGAACTGATCGAAAAATACGGGGCGGAATATGAAATTGAGGAATTCTCCACCGAAATCGCCGTACCGGAAGGCCTGACGGCGTATTTTATGGATTTCAACGCGAAAGGGGATAACCGGGACGCCATGTACCTGATGACGCCGGAATTCACGCTGAACAGCGATGAGGATTTTATCGTTGCCTATGGGGTAAACCATACGGCTGCTGGAAAGGGCATCTATTCCAACGCGGTCTTATACGCGAAACCGATGCTGAACGGCATCACAAGCATTTACGATTCCTTATTTCAGGGCAGCGCTTCAGCCTGGCTGGGTGAAGGCTATCCCGACGCGGATAAGTATTATGTGTATAAGATGGCACGGACACAGATGGATGAGTACACGGCTTTGATCCCGTATTCCACAGGAAACGAGCAGGGAAAATTCTATGGCGCGGATAACGGGAATATTTTGCTGGTGGCATTCCGCTCCTATCTGGAGGATACAGGCACCGGAGCCTCCTATTATGAAGTGGTCTACGACCGGGTGATGGTATTTCACAAAAAATAATGGTATTTATCCGGAATGAGTATCGTAGGACTGTCCCTTAATGGGGCTATCTGCATCTGATATTTTATATCATGGTTTGGACAGTCTTATAAAGGGACAGTCTGCAAGCACAGGTTCTGAATAGCTGTTACAGTTTATATATTGGCCAGCGTTTTCCGGAGATTATGCTTTGCAAAGGGACGGAGCGGGACTGATCCTGCCTGCTGAATTGCCTGCCGCGCCTTGTCTTATTCAGCCGGAGGGCATGCACGCCGTAAGCTCCCGTGTGAATTACCTGCTCCGAGGAGCGGGTTTTGCTCGTTTAGATTCGGAGCAGGAGCTTCGCCCCCCATGGCCTTAAGATATGTCTCTCCCTATCAGGAAATAGATTTGGCGTACCCGTGAAAGGTGACGAATAGTTACTTTGACGCTTATGTGAGAGAAAAAACATTTTTCATTTCGGTAATTTTCTGTTATAATTATTAAAACTGAAAAAACCGCAAAAAAAAATTCGGTCAGAGATTATATAACGGCAGGCCCGGGAGAAAAACGGAACTCATGAGATTTTTTTATTTTCCAATCCCGGCGGATCAAAAATCGATTGCCGAGCATTACAAGTGTATTGCTCCGGTAAAAGATTGCAGGATCAAAAATCTCAGGCATGAGACTTAAAAAATATGAGAAAATGTAAAGTTCAGAGCCATATTTTTATATGATCTGTGACATTTTTTTAATAAAGGAGAAAAATCAATTATGAATCGGCATTCACTTTTCCATAAATTGTTGTTTGCTCTTGTAGCGGTTATGCTGTTTTGTCTTCCTGTGACAGAAATCGGTCAGGCTGACTCCGATATTCCCGAGAAAGCGAAAACCGATTTCAATAAAATGATCGACAGGCTGGCAAAAGATGGGGTGATATCCAGCAACGGCAGCTGGATATATTATGGCGATTATACTGATGAATGGGCACAAATCGGTTGGTATCAATGGCTCAATTTTGAACATGCTGAAAGATTTGTATTTTCCGCAAACGTGACATGGAATTCCGCTTATGATAAACCCAATACCTTTGATTCAGGCTGCGGGATCATCTTTAACCATTCCGGAGCGTCAAACCATGTGGTATCATCTATCAGAATGGATGGACTGATTTATTTCACCGGGTTTCGCAACGACCGATATTTTTCATATGGAACGTATCGCTATGGCAAAGCAATGATAAATGGTTCCGCGGATTTTGTATTGGTAGTAAACAGAGATAAAGCCACTGTATATATAAATGGCGATCGTATCGTCCGCAAAGCTGATCTCCCGGTATTGGGTGATAATGTCGGATTGGTAACATTTTCCGGTACGAACCGGGATTTTGGCACGCGCTGTAAATGGAAGGATATTTTCTTCTATACCTGGTAAACATATACCCCCGGATCCACTATCCGGGGGTATTTATCAATAAAGTTTATCATTTTTGATATCAGCAGAAAAAGCGAATACGGATCGGTATTTTCCTTGGTCTGCCAAAAAAGGGCCGGCACCGGGGAGATTACGGGATCATGACGAAGAATTTCCGGCTCCGGAGCAATAGTATCCGTTTGGAAACAGGATACAGGAATCAGGATCCGGCAGGTTCGTTAATTGAGGACCGGGTCTATATTATATTTAATATGTTAGAAACATATTAGAACAGCGAAAGGTACTTGAAATCTTAAGAAAAACGGGGTATACTTAAAAATGAAGAAAGGGAGTAGCTGACCACACAAAGTGGAGCGCCCGCCGTCAATACGGTGATCCGATGATCACCCGGCTAAGCATAATAGGCGAGACTTTTATACGGCAAACGCCGTGATAAAAGCCTCGTTTTTTATTCACGGCGAGAACAGAGCAGGAAGTCCTGCGAAAGGAGAATTACAATGTTCGGACTGATCATCTTTGTTGTTGTAGTACTGTCAATTATCGGAGGGCTGTTCTCCGGCCCGCGCTACGGTTATCATCGCCCGCGGATCTATCCCTTCGGCGGTTTCAGCCCCTGGGGAATGGGATATCGCCATCACGGCCCGATGTGCCATGGGCATCATCATCCGCACATGCACATGCACCATCACATGGGTCACGGACATCATCACCATCATCACATGGGCCATGGCCCGATGGGGCACGGCCGGATGTGGTAACGGACCGCGATGTCATCTGCTGACGCGGAAGTAATGTAAAGAAAAGACCGCTGAATATGATAAGAAATCATTTCAGCGGTCTTATTTTGCTTTGAACGAACCGATATGATATTCGGTTGCTGAGATCAGGAATATGCGCCCGGGTAAACAAAAGACCGGGCGCTTGTTTCCCGGATCATTCCAAATGTCCGCGGTTTTTATGAAACAGGGCTGCAGCCGGCAAAACATTGATAAGCACCGTACAGATTGGCATCATTTTGAAATCTGCACGCGACAACCTCCGCCCGGTGAACGAAATACGGACATGCTTCATAGAGCTTTGTCAAATGTCTGCGGATCGACTCGATAAAAGCGGGCCTGGCGCTGATCCCGCCCCCGATGGCAAAACGGTCCGGATCATATACGGTCTGCAGGTTAAATATCTGGACCGCGATTTGCGATGAATACTGATCCAAAGCTTCAGCAGCCGCCTTGTCACCAGAGTGCAAAGCGTCAAAAACCGATCTTCCATCCACTTCCTTCTCATCAAGGCCCTTCTTTTCCGCATACAAACGGCAGAGCTCCGGGACTCCGCAGCGATTTCCCCAGACTCCTTCATAAGAAGGTATTCCGCCGCGGTCTGAAATGATATAGGAAACCTCTCCCGCCGCGAAGTGATTGCCGCGGTAAAGCTTATGGTCAAAGATCAGTCCGCCGCCGATCATCGTCCCAAAAATCAGAACGATCCCGTTGGACACATCCCGCAGGCTTCCGGCTGCCGCTTCCGCCAGTGCGGCGCATTTCGCGTCATTTTCCATACAGATCGGTACAGGGCATCTTGCGGACAATGCGTCACGGAGATAGAAACCATCGTTATAGCGTAATGCGCCGCCCATCACGATATACCCCTTTTCCGAATCAATGATCCCCGGAAGGGAGACAGCTATTCCTCCGCAGTCATCGGACTGATCAAACAATCCGCCGATGAGTTCAACAAGAGCTTCGCGGTCATCCGCTGTCGGGACGGATCCGTGCGTAAGAAAGTTCATGTCCGGATCCATCAGGGCATATTTGACCGAAGTACCGCCGATATCGACCGAAAGAATATTCATTTCTCCCTCCCGGCTGTGATAAATATTCAGCTGATCAGATCCGCCATGGTTTTTCCGCCCGGGGCGGCTTTTTCGAAATCATTCAGAAAATCCTGAACAGCCCCGTCGATCGCGGCATTTTTTACAAAACCGTCGATAACAGACGGCGCACAGGTCGCGGCTTCGATGCCGTATACGCACAGTTCAAGGACCTGCTGGCTGTTCTTGAAGGATGCGGCAAGGACTTTTGTGCCGAAATCATGGAGTTCCAGAATATCCTGGATCTTTTTCACCGTTTCGGTACCGTCATAACCCATGTTGTCGATCCGGTTGATATACGGGGCAACATACGCGGCTCCGGCTTTTGCCGCCAGATATGCCTGGAGCGGGGTATAGACCACTGTCCCGCAGGTCGTGATCCCCTCTCCCGCCAGCTGCCGTATCGCTTTAAATCCTTCGGGAATGGAAGGGATCTTGACGACGGTATTCTTACCCAACAGTGAAACGATGGCACGGGCGTCCCGGATCATCCCTTCCGCGTCAGTGGGGATCGCCTGAGCGAAGATCACGGCCTCCGGACCGATAATTTCACGGATCTCTTTCAGTACTTCCACCGGATCCCTTCCGGTTTTGCTGAGGATCGACGGGTTCGTAGTCACTCCATCGATCGGGTAGAGATCGATCAAACGGCGGATCTCATTTACGTTTGCGTCATCAATATAAAGTTCCATGTTTTATTCTCCTTTACAGGGTCTGTTCTGTCCTGGCGATGATGTCATCCTGTGTGGCACGGGAAAGCACATTGAAGAACGCGCTGTAACCGGCGACACGGACGATCAGGTCTTTGTGTTCTTCCGGATGGATCTGAGCATCCAGAAGTGTCTCGCGGGAGACAATGTTGTACTGTACATGATAACCGTGAAGACGGTTGAAGAAAGCGGAGATCAGCATTTCCAGTTTCTGTTTATTCTCTTCGGTGGAAAGCATCTGGGGAGTCATTTTCTGGTTCAGCAGCACACCGCCGGTGATTTTTTCGGTCCGCAGTTTGGAAACGGATTTGAACACGGCGGTGGGACCGTTTGTGTCCGCGTTATGCGCCGGTGAACATCCTTCCGCGAGCGGTTCATGGGCGTTTCTTCCGTCCGGTGTTGCCATGGTTCCCATTCCCTGGCCTACATTCGCGCTGATGGAGGAAGTCCCGCCGTACCGGATCCCGCCGATCGGGCCGCGGTGATAACGGGTGTTGGGGTATTTTTTGATCTCATCCAGATACGAATCATATGCCTCAACGATCAGCTGATCGACATAATCATCATCGTTGCCGTATTTCGGGGCGGTATGCAGGAGCAGATCCTGGATCCTTTTATTTTCGGGTGACCGGAAATCATCCAGAATGGCATCCCAGAGTTCGGCCGGCGTGATCCTTTTTTCCTCGAAAACCAGCTTCTTGACAGCGGCCAGTGAATCCGCCATGTTGGCAATGCCGACCTGCAGCCCGGAAATATAATCGTATACAGCTCCGCCTTCCTTGATCGTCTTTCCGCGCCCGATGCAGTCATCTGTCAGAGCGGAGCAAAGGATATCCGGAACATCGCGTTCGGAAGCTTTGTCAATGGCATTTTCAACGATGACGGAGTATCGGGTGATCTCCCGTACTGTCTTATCCCACGCGCTCATCAGTTCTTCAAAGGACTGCATATCCTTGAAATAACCGTATCCTTTGGCAAAGCGCCTGCCGCTGGTCAGGTCAACGCCGTCATTCATGGCGCACAGCAGCACACGGGGAAAGTTCACATATGACATACCGGTGCAGCGGTATCCCCATTTTCCGGGGACTGCCGTCTCGACACATCCGATGGCGCTGTAGTTATAGGCGTCCTCTTCTTTTACGCCCCATTGGATGAAGGACGGGATAATGATCTCGTCATTGTTCAGTGCCGGCATGCCGAAACCGAGTTTCATGACTTCAATACATTCATCAAAGAAGGCTTTATTGATATTCTTATGATATCTGACGGTGAGGTTCGGCTGGGTCAGGCGGGTCTGCGCTACAGATTGGAGGACGACGAAAGAAAGTTCATTGACCGCATCCTTCTTATCCGGTGTCTGACCGCCGATCGTGACATTCTGGTACATCGGTGATCCGGCGGAGGAAAGTGTGTGGGCCTGTGAACGGACTTTGTTGATCGTCAGCGTCTTGATCCACAGGCAGGTCAGCAGTTCAAGCGCTTCCTCTTTCCGGATCAGTCCGGAACGGATATCTTCCAGATAATACGGAGCCATGTACTGGTCAAAACGTCCGTAGCTGAGGGAATGCCCGTTGGATTCGATCTGCAGGATCAGCTGGATGAACCATACCGCCTGGACCGCTTCCCGGAAAGACGCAGCCGGTTCATAGGGAACTGCGGCGCAGATGCGGCTCATTTCAAGGTATTCGGCTTTACGCCGCGGATCGGTTTCCTTTTCAGCCAGTTCGGCAGCCAGAACGCTGTAGCGCAGGGAGAATTTCCGCACCGCTTCAATAACGGTCAGCACCGCTTTGTAGAAAATATTTTTATCGATCGCGTCCGGGTCCGTAAAGTCCAGCTCAGACCGCAGCTTCTTTACCCGGGATTCATATCCTTTCAGCCCTTCTTTCAGGACCCGTTCATAATTGACTGCCAGGTGGGCATCTCCGGCATTCAGCTTCCCTTCCATACCGAAAAGGCCTGTCTCCATATAGACGGCGGTCTCATCGGGAAGCAATGCCATTCCCCGGTCCCGCAGGGTATTATTTTCCCAGAAAGGGGCGATCTCACGGATCTGTTTTTTCGTTTCTTCCGTGATATAGAAAACATCACCGTCGCGCTTTTCAAAAAGGTCCAGCTCATTCATGACAAAAGTCAGGGTATATTCCGGGAAGACCGGGGCATTGCGGTTTTTCCCCGCCTGGTTTCCGGCGATCAGGGTCTTGTCTTCAATAAAGATACTCATGTTTTCAAGAATATGCTGGAGCATCAGCGCCCGCATCATAACACGGGGCTGATCCTGATGCCGGCGGTATGCTTCCGTGACCAGTACGGCGCGTTCTGCCTCGACATAGGGTTTTTCATCAAGAACTTCTTCCCGGAATGCTTTCATCCGGTCTGTCAGTGAACCAAAATGCCTGCTGTTTTCCATATTTTCACCTCTTGAACTTACGTTCGTAAGATCGTTTTGTTTCATTCGCACTAAAAATGTATCACAGATCCGCATTATTGTCAATGGATACGTTTCAAAAATAATTACATAAAGTTTCATTCGTAATTATTTATTGATTTTTTCGAAACAATTATGGTATACTGTATAGCATTGAATGTGAAGCTGAGCAGTAAGAGGCAAAAAAATGAAAGCGAACCGGCAGCAGAGGGGTGTTGTCTTCAATATCCAGAAATACAGTGTTAATGACGGACCGGGCATCCGAACAGTCGTTTTTCTGAAAGGATGTCCGCTCCGCTGCAAATGGTGTTCAAACCCGGAAAGTCAGCTCTCCCGCAGGCAGGTGCTGTGGGATCGGAAAAAATGTCTTCACTGCGGGATCTGTCTACATTCCTGTCCCGAGGCGGCGGTCAGCGGCCCTGACCCTGTCCGGATCGATCACGCGAAATGTACCGGGTGCGGCGTCTGTGTGGATCGTTGTTCCGGAATGGCGCTGAAAATGGAAGGCGAAACAAAAACCGTTGAACAGGTACTGAAAACTGTTCTTCAGGATATGCCTTTTTATGAGGAAAGCGGCGGCGGGCTGACTGTTTCCGGTGGGGAAATGCTGACGCAGCCCGATTTTTCCCGTGAACTTTTACTGGCCGCCAAGGAAGAGGGACTGCATACGTGCTGTGAAACGACCGGATTCGCGGCGCCGGATGTATTCAAAAGAGTGACGGAACCGCTGGATCTGCTGCTTTTTGATATGAAGCACTGGGATCCGGAAAAACATATGGAGGGCACCGGGGTCAGCAATGAACTGCCTCTGGCAAATATGCGTTCCGCGGCCGCATCCGGGAAAAAGGTCCTGCCCAGGATCCCTGTCATTCCGGGGTTTAATGACTCTGAGGAAGATGCCCGCCGGTTTTCCCTGATCCTGAGAGAGTCAGGGGTTTCCCGCTGTCAGCTGCTGCCGTTTCATCAATTCGGTGAAAACAAATATGACCTGCTGAACCTGGATTACTCTTACCGCTCGGCACCGGCACTTCACCGGGAAGATCTGGAAAGCTATCTTCATGTCTTCCATGAAAATCAAATCGAGGCTTTTTTCTGAAAATAAGAGGGTTTTATGTCTGCGAAACAGGAAGAACGAAAAGAGCGTATTCTGGATCTGCTCACGAAACAAAATAAGGCGGATGTTTCCGCGATAGCGGAGATGCTGAATGTGTCACAGGTCACTGTCCGCAAGGATCTTGACGCGCTTGAAGCACAGGGGTTTATCCGCCGTGTCCATGGGATCGCCGAGCTGAATACCTCCGATGACATCAGCGCGCGCCTGGCTTACCACTATGAAGAAAAGAAAAAAATCGCGGAACAGGCATCCGGGTTGGTCTGTGACGGTGACACGATCATGATCGAAAGCGGGAGCTGCTGCGCGATCCTGGCCGGTCTGCTGGCAAAATCCGGGATCGGACTGACGATCATCACCAACAGCGCTTTCATCGCGGAATCGATCCGTTCTTATAAAAACATTCAGATCATTCTGCTCGGAGGGATCTATCAGCCGGATTCACAGTGTCTGGTAGGCCCGATGATCCGGGATAATGCCGAGAATTTCCATGTCCGCTATTTTTTCATCGGAACGGATGGCTGGAGCGAAAGAACGGGTTTTACCAATAAGGACGCTATGAGAGCCCAGGCGGTCAGAGATATGGCCCATTCCTGTGACGAGATGGTCATTCTGACAGAAAGTGAAAAATTCCGGGCTCCGGGTACTGTTCCGCTGAATGTAAAAAATCAGCCGCGGATCCTGATAACCGACGACGGTTTGCCTGGAGAAGTAGAAAAGATACTGATCAGTTCTAATATTTCGATACTGAAACCTGACAGCTAATTTTCCGGCATAATTGTCGGGAAAAGCAAGATCCCTGACAATTGGACAAAATCCAAATCTGCCGGACTTGTTTCCTCTGATCAATGTCGGGGACGGTTACCGAAGGCACATTGGGGACGGCTGCCGGAGGCTCTGCAAAGAGCCGGAGGGAACTGTCCCCGCATTATCACAGCCTGACCTTCCCCATCATTTTTTCATAGCCCGGGTGATCTCTGCGCCGAAAAACGCGGGCTTCCCTCGACAGACGCAGGACAGGAGCTGTTTCACAGTTACTTTTCCTCATAAAATCAGCTTTTCTTAAGCTTGTTCTATATTCCTGCTGCATTTTTATCAAAAAGTCAACCCTCAATGTTGACGGTTTACTTTTTAATTTTTGTGATGTAAACTCTGAGAAAAAAGGTGATCGTCGTGAAAGCGTGTGAGTCTGATAAAGAGCCTGATACCGATTAGGCGGGGGTATGGGGGGCGAAGCGCCCGGAAATCAGGTTCTGGGTGAAGCTCGAGAGCCGAATTATAATTAAGCGCAGCGGTTCCTTACGGCTCTCGCTTTTGCAAACAAACGAATACACGTTCCCGCACCTTGCGAAGCAAACTATCCCGCATACGGAAGGCAAAAACAAACTGAGCTCTTATAGCAGAGTTGAGAGCTTAGAGTTTAGCGTTCAGTGTTCAGATGTGCGAGATCTCCGGACAGGCAGAACAAATACAGAAGGGGCTGTGTTAAATGCAGAATTCTGCATTGACAGCCTCCTTTTTTTCTTTAATTATTAGGGCTTTTTATTTATTTACAGCAGTCCCTTCTCACACCATCAGCATACCAATCACCTGCGAAGATGAGCTAATACATCAACCGCCGTATCATCGCCGCAAAGCTGTTGGAAATGTAACGGCGGAAAGACAGATAAAAAAACAAACCTTTACGGTGCAGTGCAGGGATCTGTGATCCCGGTAACAACAGGCTGGTGCACATGAAAATGTGCGCCAGCCCCCTTTTTGCGATCCGGTACCGGTAAATCAGAGGGGCGTTTGCGGCAGTTTCTGCATCGAGCTGAAAGGAATTGTACCAGTCGGACATTTGTGCCTGAATCGTACCTGAACGGTAATATTGTTATATAGTAAATATTACTATTCTGAAAGAAAGTTATTGTGTATTCGGACACTGGTCATGTTGCCGTGAAACAGACGACTGCTGTTGACCGCTGAATCAAACATATGGAGAAAGCTAATGAATAAGTTTACGAAAAATATCCTGTTATTTGTACTGCTGCTGTCAGCCCGTTTTATTCCTGCAGCGGCATATGAGGATTCGGCTTCCCTGTTTTATAAAACCGGAAAAGATTATTTTGACAAAGGGGAATACGATAGTGCGATGGTCCTTTTTAAAACAGCGGCGAAAAGCGGTGATCATGAAGCGCAGAAGATGCTGGGGATGATGTATCTTGAGGGACTTGGAACAGCGGCGGGTCCGGAGGAAGGGATCGGATGGTATGAACTGGCGGCAGGTGAGGAAGACGAAGAAGCGGGGGAAATTCTCTGCGGGATCTTTCAAGACCGGTACCAGGATCCGGAAAAAGCGGCCAAATGGTGCGGGAGAGCCGAAGAGGATGACGCGGATGAAGAATTATCACCTATCCGGGTGATGCAGACGGAAATGGCCAAACCCACTTCAACGCCGGTTCCAACCGATACACCGACGCCGACTGAAACACCGAAACCGACAGCGGTACCGATCAAAACAGCAGATCCGACCGGGACAGCAGTCGATAGATCTTTCGCAAAAAATTCGTATGAACAGGGAATGGAATATTACTGGAATGAGGAATATGAGTCGGCATTCCCATATATCCGATCAGCGGCCGATCAAGGATTGGCGGATGCTCAATTAGCTCTGGGTTATATGTATGAATACGGACAAGGCGTTGAGCAGTCCTATGAAAAAGCGGCGGAATATTATCGATCAGCGGCCGATCAGGGATTGGCAGATGCTCAAAATAATCTGGGTTTATTATATGAAAACGGACAAGGCGTAGAGCAGTCCTATGAAAAAGCGGCGGAATATTATCGATCAGCCGCCGACCAGGGATTGGCAGAAGCTCAAAAAAATCTGGGTTTATTGTATGCAAACGGACAAGGCGTTGAGCAGTCCTATGAAAAAGCGGCGGAATATTATCGATCAGCGGCCGATCAGGGATTGGCAGATGCTCAATTAGCTCTGGGTTATATGTATGCAAACGGACAAGGCGTAGAGCAGTCTTATGAAAAAGCGGCGGAATATTGTCGGGCAGCCGCTGATCAGGGAAATGCAGTAGGTCAGAATAATCTTGGTGATTTGTATGAAAAAGGACAAGGCGTAGAGCAGTCCTATGAAAAAGCGGCGGAATATTATCAGGCAGCGGCAGACGGGGGAAATGAAGAAGCGCAAAATAAACTGAAAAACTAAACGAAAACCTCAACGCCTACGGCGACGCCGACTGAAACACCGACACCGACAGCGGTACCGGTCAAAACATTAGATCCGACCGGGACAGCGGTCGATACATATTTCGCAGAAAATTCATATGAACAGGGAACGGAAATGAAAAAAGCTGCCTCATTTTGAGGCAGTTTTTTTTGGATGTGAGCTCATAATTGAATTAGGCCGGTATCCTGTATGGGGCCTGTTGGTTAATTATTATTGCTCATCATTCTGCTTATCATTGTTGGTTTTCCCGCCGGTCAGTTTGTCCCGGGGAAATTTGCATCCCCAAAAGAACCCCGCGATAAGAAGGCCGTAAATAAAAGTTCCGATTATCAAAATAATCCTCCCTTTGATCATTCCAGTAAATGATTTTACAAACCGGCTGAGACAGCGGGTTTGCTTTGACGGCTCATGTTCTATATCCCTACCACATTTTTTACGATTTGTCAACCGACAATGTTGACGGTTTACTTTTTTCATTTTGTGCTGTAAACTCTAAGAAAAAAGAGTTTAGAGTTCAGAGTTGAGAGTTCAGATGTAAGAAATACTTCAGACAGGCAGGACGATACAGAAGCCGCCCAAGTTTGCCACTTAGATAGGTAAAAAAATAAATAAATGTCATGAATTTGCG